>JAZODT010000098.1:0-13584 GCA_045597205.1 Clostridia bacterium | reverse complement strand
GTAGTCGCTGACCGTTGTGCCAAGCTTTTCCGTGAAGAAAAATTTGATTTTGCTGAATTAGCCCACCAAATCGGCCTTTGTATTTTATCTGAAATCCAGCAAGTTATTTTAAACGAAGAATTTGATGACTTTGATGCCATTGAAGAAATTGTGTGCATTATGGAAAAACATAACTTAAATACTGGGTTTCGCCACGATTTTGGTTAAAAAATTAGGCTGTAAAAATTTACAGCCTATTGTTAGCCTTTTATTTTACAATTTCAACTTTTTTCATAATCACCGGCTCCACCGGGCTGGACATTGCGCCGTCAAAACCCATTTTTCTTTCAACTTTCGTTAAGAACTTCACCGCATCCATGCCCTCAATTACCTTACCAAAAGACGCATACATACCGTCTAAACCGGTACAATCGCCAATGCAGATAAAGAACTGTGAGCTGGCAGAATTCGGCAGACTGCTTCTAGCCATAGAGAGCACACCTTCTTCATGAGACAAGGTGTTTTTTGTCCAGCCGTTAGTTGCAAATTCACCCACAATATTGTGTTCCGCACCACCGGTACCATCCCCTTTCGGGTCACCACCCTGTACCACAAATCCATCTACAATTCTGTGAAAGCTCAAGCCGTCATAAAAACCGGCTTTAACAAGCGCCACAAAATTAGCTACGGTCTGAGGTGCATACTGAGGATATAGCTCCGCGGTAAAAGTGGCACCATCCTCCATTGTAAATTTAACTTTTACGTTTTCTTTGGGAATTTCTGCCTCGGTATAAGTTTTTACTGTTTCGTTAATCATTGTTTCCTGTTCCTCCTTGTTTTCTGTGTCTTGAGAAGATGTAAGCTCGCCGATTAAAATCGTAAGACTATTTAAAAAACGCTTAATCATAACCACCGCTTCGGCACGGGTGCCGTTTTTCCCGGGGTTAAAGTTTGCATTTTCATCTCCTTTAATAATGTCTGCCTCTGCACAGCTGTTAATGGCTTTCTGAATGGATTCGGGATAAGCACTGATGGCTTCTTGATCATTCAACCGTTCGGCCTCAACCGGCACATCCTCCAACCCTATTGCCTGAAAAACACCAAAAATTAAATAGGCCATTTCCCAGCGTTCAATATTATAATCTACTGTTTTCATGGTTAAAATTGCAGGATTAACCTTGCCGCTTGCCGTTTCAACCTCCGTTTCATAATCAAAACCATACAAATTGATATAGAGCGCCAAATTATTATAAGGCACAACCCAATGCTCAACCTCCGTTGTAATAACAGGAATTTCCAAATCAAACAATCTGGCGACAGTTGCTGTTAACATTTTAAAATATTCCGCGCGGGTAATGGTATCATTCGGGCGGAACAAACCATTGCCGTCACCACTGACAATACCTGCCTCTTTCGCTTCGTTAATGTCTTGTGCTGCCCAATGTCCCTCAACATCTGTAAATTCTTGTGCAAAAGCCGCACCCGAAAAACTAAAGGACAAAATTCCGGCTAATAAAACTGCTAAAAACTTTTTCATTGTCTGCCTCCAAAAAAATTAAAATAACCATTACAATCATTATACCACGGTTGGCATAAAACGCAAGACTATTTTGTAATAAAAATTTTTCCAACCGCTGCTCTTTGTTGACTTATCAAACAATTTATGATATATTTTAACATATCATGACTATAAAGGAGATAAGCATGGAAAACCTGATGATGTCAACAGAATTTAAAAATACCTCTTATGTTTTTATTCCTTTTCGATATAACAATCGCCAATCTTTTAAAAAACTGGTGGGCACGTTAGACGAAAGCCCCCTTTGGTCGGGCGTGCAGAACGAAAATTTATATATGCTGAAATATGTGGCCGACAAATTTGACAGCCAAAACCCCGAGCATTGCCAGTGCTTTCTTTTTGAATTAAAAGAAGAGGCACGCCCTCAGTGCGGTCTTGCTCCAAAAAACGTCGTTTATGCTACAGAACCACATCCTTTTCACGATGCAGATACAAAGTTTACTTTCACGCTGCCACAAGTGCAGCTCTATTGCTTCAGCACCTCTGTCTGTATTTTGGCCTTTCGTCTGCATTTTACAGAAAATGACCCTTTTTGGATTGCGACTGCTCAATATCACTTAAAGAAAGTTTCTCGCGAGACCATAACCCCTTATGATGAAACGGGCAAGCCCCTTGCTGAACGGAACACCATTTTAGATTTGGCAAAAAACATTACCACTCACATTCATTATCCTTTGCCCTTTGAATTTTTCTTTTATGCCAACCCCTCCACAGAGCGTGCCAATTCGCTGACTTATCTTGATGTCCCTGCGCAAAGCGATTATAAAAGAGAGCTTTATTATTTAAGAAGATGCTATGGACAGGATTATGTTTATGTAGAAGACCAAACGGTTGATCGTCGGGAAACCTATTGTGCTGCGCAGGAAATTTCCTGGGGTATTTCTCCTGAAGCGGCTATTTGTCTGGCACAGCCCTGCGGCCACGAAAGCTTTGTGCACAATATTTTTTATAAAAATTTTAACCGACAGTATTTGTTTATGTATGTACTACTGTTGCATCAAAAGTACGTTTTGTATATGTTGTTAACAAAAATTGGTGTGGGCAACCATAACCAATTAGAAACTCTGACCGAATATCAACATCAGCTCTATGAATTTGAAACCGATTTCGTTTTTTCACGCGTTACCGAAGTGCCCCAATACCAAAATCTATACGATCGTTTGGCAGATGCTTTTTCCCTAAAACCCATGTTCGACGATGTGCGAGAGCCCTTAAGTTCTTTGAGCGAAATACGAAAAACTGCCGCCGAAACCAAACAAAGAAATCGGGACCTGGCTGTAAACCGTTCCCTTTTTATGTTATCCTTACTAACCTTTTTCTCAGCTTTGATGGATAGCTTTGATTTCGCTGAATCTTTCTTTTCGCTGTTTTTTAATGAAAATACTATTAAATGGATTCAATTCGGATTTATCAGCTTGGTCGTCATTGCATTTTTATATGTTCTCTTTAATTTAATATCATCCAGAAAAGATTAAAATAAGAGGCTATAGCAAAATGTTTTCATTTTGCTATAGCCTCTCTTCATGCTTTATCATTTTCTACTCTTTGCAGACGGTGCCTTTTGGATATGCCCCTTTTAATAGTTTTGTGCCCTAAGTTCAAAATAAGCCTGCGGATGAGCACATACCGGACAAACCACCGGCGCTTCTTCTCCTTTATGAATATGCCCGCAGTTCCGGCAAATCCATGTTTGCTCTGAGGCTTTTTTAAATACTTCTTTGTTTTCCAAATTGCTAATTAACGCCCGATACCTCTCTTCGTGCTCTTTTTCAATAGCGCCCACCTGGGCAAACAGTTTTGCAATGGAATCAAACCCCTCTTCTTTGGCTGTTTTTTCAAATTCGGCATACATTTCTGTCCATTCGCTGTTTTCACCAGCTGCCCCATCTTCTAAATTCGCTTTTGTGCCTTTAATGCCGCCCAACAGTTTATACCAAATTTTAGCATGTTCCCGTTCATTTTCTGCCGTTTGGCGAAAAATTGCGGCAATTTGTTCATAACCCTCCTTTTTCGCCGCTTCAGCATAATAAGTATATTTATTGCGTGCCTGAGATCCCCAGGCAAAAGCCGTTCTTAAATTTTGTTCTGTTTTAGTTCCCGCTAAATTCATATTCTGCATCCTCTCTAAAAATACTTTAATGGTAGTTTGTTGCAAATTTGTTTTTTTATACCGTTTTTATTGACAAAAATAATCTCTCATGATACAATGCAAAAAAACAAACAGGAGCAACCGCTATGCAATATAAAAATATCTATCCGGCGACCTTTTTAAGCCGCCCCAACCGCTTTATTGCCATGGCCGACATAAACGGTAAAGAAACCGTTTGCCACGTAAAAAACACAGGGCGTTGTCGTGAATTATTAAAGCCCCGTGCCCGTATTTTATTAGAAAAATCAGAAAATCCTTTGCGCAAAACCGCTTTTGACGTGGTTTCGGTTTATAAAGATGATCGATTAATTAACCTGGATAGTCAGGCGCCCAACCGCTTGTTTTTTGAATGGGTGCAAAAAGAGCTTTTGTTTAAAAACATCACCTTGCTCCGTCCGGAAACCACTTACCGTTCTTCTCGCTTTGACTTTTACATTGAAACAAAAAAAGAAAAAATATTCGTAGAGGTTAAAGGGGTAACATTAGAAAAAGACAACATTGCTCTTTTCCCCGATGCACCCACGGAACGAGGTGTAAAACACATAAATGAATTGATAACTGCTATGGACGATGGTTATAAAGCCTATATCGTTTTTGTAATTCAAATGCAAGGCGTCAACCATTTTTCACCCAATGACGAAACCCACCCCGCCTTTGGTGAAGCCTTAAGAAAAGCCGCCAAGGCCGGTGTTAACATGATGGCATTGGATTGTTGCGTAAAACCGGGAGAAATCTACATTAATAAGCCGGTACCTATCATCTTATGACAAAATTAAAAGGGCTGCGTGTGTAGCCCTTTTAATTTCTTTAATTAATCAGTTAAATTATCAAAATAACCCTGAACCAAAACAATGGGTGTACCCTTATCGCCGGAACCGCTGGTTAAGTCACACAGAGAACCGATTAAATCTGTTAAACGGCGTGGTGTTGTGCCTTGAGATGCCATGTTGCCCACTAAATCATCATCCTTTTTACGAATCGCCGTTTCAATGGCTTTCTTCAGTTCTTCACCCTTTAGATCCGCAAAGTCATTATCGGCTAAATATTTCAGTTTCAGCTCATTAGGCGTTCCCTCTAACCCTTTGGTATAAGCAGGAGAAACCACAGGGTCGGCCAGCTCCCAAATTTTACCCATGGGGTCTTTAAAAGCACCATCGCCATAAACCATTACCTCAATATGCTTGCCACAACGTGCCAAGAATTGATTTTGAATATCTTCTACCAAATCAAAGCATTCGTTGGGGAACAGCTTCACCATGTCTTCTGTTGATTTATTAGAACCCAGCAGACCATATTTAGCATTGTAGCCGCTGCCACCTACCGGCTGAGAAAGAATTTCATCCAAACCAACCACACACTTTGCGCCGGCATTACGCAGAATACGCTTTGTGCGAACACGGCTGTGAATATCGCAGTTTAACACTGAGTCTGTATAGTGCAAAATAGCGCGGGGGTCATTGGCTAAGATAATTTCTGCTTCTGCCCCGCAGGAACGGATTAAATCACCATAATACTGAATGTAGTCCACATGGGTAAAGGGATGGGGATTTTCACCAAACAATTCACGATATTTTGCTTCAGACAAAACATCTGTATAAGGATTAATGCCGGCTTCATCCAGCTGGTCTAAAGAAACCAGTGCATTGCCAACTTCATCACTAGGATAGTTCAGCATTAACACAATTTTTTTAGCGCCTTTGGCAATGCCGCGCAAACAAATAGCAAACCGGTTACGGCTCAAAATAGGGAAAATCACACCAATCGTGCCGCCACCCAGTTTATTTTTAACATCTTCTGCAATTGCATCAACCGAAGCATAATTGCCTTGTGCACGGGCAACCACAGACTCTGTAATGGCAACCACATCACGGTCACGCAGGGCAAATTCTTCCGCCTCTGCTGCTTCCATCACGCTATCTACCACAATTTTTGCTATATCATCACCTTCACGAATAATGGGGCAACGAATGCCTCGTGAAATTGTACCGGTTTTTCTTTCCATAAAAAATACCTCCAATGATTGACTTTCATTATATTTCCTATTATAATACAAATATAAACATAAGTAAAGTAGATAAATCTTACAACAGTAATAAGGAGTGCTTATATGAAAACAAAGCTTGATTATTACCGCATTTTTTATGAAACGGCACGCTACGCTTCTTTTTCGGCCGCTGCCCAACATTTATATATTTCCCAGTCTGCCATTTCTCAATGTATTCATCAGTTAGAATCTGATTTAAATGCGAAGCTGTTCACACGTTCACGCAGAGGTGTCACTCTGACAGCCGAGGGCGAAGTGTTGTTTCAAAAGGTAGAAAGTGCCATACAGACCATAGAGCAGGGAGAAACACTTTTGAGCCGTCTGCAACATTTAGAGAGTGGCATACTAACCATTGTCGCCGGTGATACCATAACCGGTCATTATTTATTGCCCTATTTAGAATCCTTTCACGCCTCTTATCCCGGTATTCACATAGAAATGGCCAACTCCTACTCTTCACATATGCTGCAACTGGTTAAAGAAGGCAAAGCTGATTTGGCCTTTGTTAATTTACCGGTGACAGATGATGAGCTTTATATTGAACCCTGTCTAGATATTCACGATATTTTTGTCTGTGGACCGGAGCATGTCGCCAAAGCGTCTTACAGTTGGAAAGAAATTGCCGCTGAGCCTTTGATTTTGCTTGAAAAAAATTCTTCTTCCCGACGTTATCTTGATGCTTGTTTCGCCGCGAAACATATTGAACTGACACCACAGATTGAAGCGGCCGCTCATGACCTTTTAATCCGCTTCGCCTCTATTCATCTGGGGGTAGCCTGCGTAGTAGAGGAATTTTCAAAAGAAAGTCTAAAACAAGGGCTCATTTGCCCCATGGCATTATCTCCTGCTTTGCCGGCCCGTAGCATTGGCTGTGCCTATGCAAAAAAACAACCTCTTTCATTAGCGGCTCAGGCATTTTTAGAATTAATAAAAAAGCCTTTATAACCCCATTAACTTTAATTATTTTTCCTTGTTTAGGCTTGTTTATTATCCGGATTTGTGGTATAATATTTACCAAATACATCATTTTCTGTTCGCACAGTGTAACGCACCTTAAAATAAAAACTAGTGGGGGACATTATGGATATTTTTACTATTTTAAATTTAATTGGCGGATTGGTTCTTTTCCTTTATGGTATGGATTTAATGGGTGACAGTTTAAAGAAACTGGCCGGTGGCAAGCTTGAGTCTATTCTGGCGCGACTCACCTCAGCAAAGTGGAAGGGCTTTCTTTTGGGCTTAATTGTAACCGCTGTTATTCAGTCCTCTTCTGCCACTACGGTTATGTTGGTTGGTTTTGTTAACTCAGGTATTATGAAGCTGGGGCAAACCATCAGCATTATTATGGGCGCCAACATCGGTACCACAATCACCTCCTGGCTCTTAAGTACGGCAGATATTCAGGGGACTGCCATTTTAATTAAACTCTTTAAACCAGAATCTTTTACACCAATTTTGGCATTAATTGGTCTTTTAATGATAATGACCGGCAAAACTGACAGTCGCCGCAATACAGGAACGATTTTAATTGGTTTTGCTATTTTAATGTTTGGTATGGATGCCATGAGCGGTGCTGTGGAAGGCTTGCGTGATAACGAAACCTTTACCAGCCTATTAACCATGTTCTCAAATCCCATTATGGGTATTTTGGTGGGTACTTTATTCACCGCCATCATTCAGTCCTCCTCTGCCTCTGTTGGTGTGTTGCAGGCATTGGCATTATCCTGCGTGATTCCCTATTCTACCGCTATCCCCGTGGTGTTGGGTCAAAACATCGGCACCACCATCACCCCGATTATTTCCTCCATTAGCGGCAACACCGAATCCAAACGGGTAGCCTTTAGTTGTTTGATTATTAAAATGGTTGGCGTCATTGTTGTTGCCGGCATTTTTTACGTCCTGCATGGTGTGTTGGATTTTACCTTTATGTATGAGCGTGCCAGCGCAGTCAATATAGCTGTGGTACATACGTTATTTAACATATTCTCTACTATTATTTTACTCCCGTTCTGTTCTCTCTTTGAAAAACTGGCCGTAACACTGATTAAAAGCAAAAAAGAAGAACAGGAAGCCGATGCTTTTGCCGCTTTGGATGAACGTTTCTTGTCGGTTCCTGCCTTTGCTGTTGAAAAGTGTAAAGACTTAGTGTATGAAATGGCACAAATTTCTATGGACTCCTTTAACGAGGCTAAAAACCTGCTTAAAAACTTTAATCACGAAACGTATAATCATGTAAACGAACTGGAAGCTTTAGTGGATAAATATGAAGATAAAACCAGTACCTATTTAGTTAAAATTACTGCTAACCAAATGTCTTCTAAAGATAGTCGTGCCGTTACAGAACTTTTGCACTGCATTGGCGATATTGAAAGAATTTCTGACCATGCTTTAAATATTGCCCAAACTGCGAAAGAAATTTATGATAAACAGATTACTTTTTCTCAGGAAGCACAGGCAGATATTGCTATTATTACTGATGCTGTTACTGAAATTTTAGAGCTTTCTGTAAAATCACTCCAAACTGATAATTTAACATTAGCGCAAAACGTGGAACCTTTAGAACAGGTTATCGACCGTTTAAAGAGAAAAATCAAAGCCGGACACATTTCCAGATTGCGTCAAGGGGATTGCACCATGGAGCTGGGCTTTATCCTTTCGGATTTATTAACCAATTACGAAAGAATTTCTGACCATTGTTCTAACATTGCTGTCTGTCTTTTAGAAATTGTGAATGACTCTTTTGAAACCCATGAATACCTGAATCAGGTTAAATATGGAGAAGGTCAGGAATTTAAAGATATGTACGAATCCTATAAGAAAAAATATTATATTGAATAAATTTCTTTTAAAACAATAAAATTAAAAGAATAACCTTTTATACTTTTTGTGAATATCTTAATACTGTGCCTGCTTAAAAGAGAGTTTTGGCACGGCTATTCTGTTTATGATAAGGAGAGAACAAAATGCGACTTTGTGTATATGGTGCTGCCTCACCCACAATTGACCCAGAATATATTCAAAAGGTGGAAAAAATGGGTAAAAAAATGGCAGAGCGCGGGCACTCTTTGGTGTTTGGCGGCGGTGGCAACGGTTTAATGGGGGCTGCAGCCCGCGGTGTTCACGCCGGCGGGGGTTATATTATGGGTGTTATTCCCAAATTTTTTGGCGATGAAGCCGTTGAAGCCATTTGCGATTTTTGCAACGAGCTAATTGAGCCGGATACCATGCGGGAACGCAAACAAATTATGGAAGACAATGCCGATGCCTTTATTGTTACACCCGGTGGCATTGGTACTTATGAAGAATTTTTTGAAATTTTAACTTTAAAACAGTTGTGCCGCCATCAAAAGCCTATTGCTGTTTATAACATTAATGGATATTACGACGGCTTAACCCAGGTTATGCAAAATGCCGTCAGCCAAAACTTTATTAAAGAAAACTGTATGGAACTGTTTTTGGTGACCGATGATTTGGATGTTCTTTTTGATTATATCGAAACACCGGTTAAAGAAATCAAAACGGTTAAAGAATTAAAGGACGGTTAAGCACAAAAGATAGAGGGGGAAATGCAAAATGTCTAATACTTTTATGACATGTAGCGAAGTCTATAATCAACACATTAAACGTGTGCTGATTACTGAAGAAGAAATAAAAACTGCCATTAAAGAAACCGGTGCAAAAATCAGCCGTGAAAACGATGGAAAACCGATTCTATTGGTTAGCATTTTAAAAGGCTCATTTGTTTTTCTGGCGGATTTATGCCGTGCCATTACCCTACCCTGTGAAATTGATTTTATGATAGCCAAAAGTTATTATAATGGCACCGAAACCTCCGGCAACGTTAATATTGTGAAAGACTTAGAGCACGATATTAGCCAATATCATGTGATTATTGTTGAAGATATTGTGGATACCGGTCAAACTTTGTCTAAATTAATCCCCCTTTTAAAAGAGCGTAATCCGCTTTCTGTGCAGGTTGTTACTCTTTTGGACAAGCCTTCCCGCAGAACAACGGATTTTAACGCAGATATTACTTTGTTTACGATTCCAGACCATTTTGTCATTGGTTATGGTTTAGATTGTGGTGAATATTACCGCAACCTGCCCTACATAGCAGAATATAATACCGAGGCAGGCACCTGCTAATCGGTCTTGAATATTAAATACATAATGGAGGCTACGATTGATAAATAGCTTTTTTCTAGTAATGGCAGCTCTTTTACCGGCTGCCATTCTCTGTGTATATATTTTTAAAAAAGACAGGGTCGAAAAAGAGCCCCTTTGGTTGTTAGTGCGGCTTTTTGCTTTAGGGGTGTTATGTTGTTTTCCGGCAGCCTACATAGAACGAATTGTCATACACTGTCTTGAAAAACTTTTTGCCGCCAGCCGTTTTATTGATGAACAAGGTACTGTTTTTATGCCAACAAATGTATTTTATGTATATAATTTTTTAAAATATTTTGTGGGTGTAGCCTTGATAGAAGAAGCGCTTAAATGGACTGCCTTATTATATGCCACCCGTTTCGATGAGGAATTTAACTCATTGTTCGATGGCATAATTTATGCGGTTTTTGTTTCCATCGGCTTTGCAGCTTATGAAAATATTTTCTATGTTTTACAGTACGGTTGGACGAACGCCTTCATGCGCGGATTATTATCAGTTCCCGGACACATGTTTTTTGCGGTCTTAATGGGATACCACTATAGTTTTTGGCACATCGCAGATAAAGCTGGCCGAATAGAAAGGGAGTTACAGAACGAGGGTGTGCTTCCCCTTGGTAAAACAATTAGTGGCCGCAACAGTATGCGCCTCAGTTTTCTCATGCCTGTTATGGCTCATGGCATGTACGACTTTTGTTGCACCTTGGGTACGGTAACCGGCACACTTGTTTTTTATGGATTTATTATATTGTTATACATCTATTGTTTTGGAAAAATAAGAAAAATGTCTGCTGCCGATGCCCCTGACGAACGCTATGCAATGAGAATGCTTTTGAAAAAACATCCTCATTTATGTGGTGAATATGGCAAAGAACATACTTATTAATGCTGCCTTTATGCAGAGGCTTGTAGCAAAATAAATTTTGCTACAAGCCTCTTTTTTTCTTTAGCACCCTCTGTGTTCTCCGCTGCTATGCGAGGTTAATCTTCGTCAAACTCGCAACCTGCTTCACGCTTCACCTGACAGGCTGTTGATGTGAAAATAAGCGAAAGGAACGTTAAAAGCAAGCCAGTGACAATGGCGCCCAGAACGCTAGTGGCCGCAAAGGGAACAGCAAGCAACAGAACAGAAAACAAAACTGTTCCTAAAATGCCGACAAGCAATGCCTTTAGGCTTTTGCAACGACATTGTCTGTCTCCCATGTTTCGTCTGCCGGACGTAAAGAGTAAAATCGCAAGATAGACCACTGCTATACCCAGTGCCACCCATAAAAACGCGGGAGTCACTGTAATAACGGCCGCAAAGCGCAGAATACCTGCAATAATACCAACAATCACACTGGCAAGCACGCCTAACGTTGTGCAATCACTTTTACAATCGCAGCTAATATTAATCATTTGATTCACCTCCTGCTATACTATATGAAAAAGTATATCCATTTGTGCATATAAACATAGGGATAAAGATATATAAAGTTACAGAAAATAACAAATAAATTGACAAAATTTTAATTTCTTGCTACAATAAGTTTATCTTTAATAAAAAGGGTGGAAAATGATGAAAAAAATCGTCTTCATTGTGAATCCCTACGCCGGAAAAGGGAGAAAAACCGAAGCGTTCTTGGCAGAAATTCAAACCCTCATGCAACAGCATCCCGAACAAGTCATGCTTTACACCACGAAAGCCATCGGCGATGGTCAGCGTTTTGTGGAAGAATATTGTAACACCTATGGTCCTGCCCGTTTTATTGCCTGCGGCGGTGACGGAACATTTAATGAGGTGCTGAATGGTGCCATCCGGTGTCCCGATGCCGAGGTCGGTATTCTCCCCATTGGAACGGGAAACGATTTTTCCAGAAATTTTCCTAACAGAGAGCGTTTTTATAATATCCGTGGGCAGCTAATGGGCAAAATCGTTCCCTGTGATGCTATTTTATACCGAACCGTAACAGACGGTCAGCCAAAAGAGGGCTACTGCGCGAATATGTTTAACATTGGGTTTGACTGCAACGTAGCCGACACTACCGCAAACATTAAAAAGAATACTTTTTTTGCCGGTTCTTTAGCATATTTTGTTTCTATTTTTCTGACACTTGTTCAAAAAAAATGCTCTCAATTAAAAATCGAAGCCGACGGCAATGTGTTACATGACGGCAAATTATTATTAACTTCCCTTGCCAACGGTTGTTATTGCGGTGGGGGCATTAAAAGTAACCCTTTGGCCTCCATACATGATAGTCAGATAAATATTAATATTATTCATAATATTTCCCGCCTGCGGTTTGTTTCTTTGTTGCCGTATTATATGAAAGGAGCTTTTTTAAATCTTCGAAACATCGAAAAATACATCCTTTCAAAACACTTTAAACACATAACCATAACACCGTTAGAAGGGAACATAAGATTGTGTATAGACGGTGAGATAACAGATGTAGAAAAGACCGATTTTACCATTGTTTCCAATGCTTTTCGGTTCGTTTTACCTGAAGCGTAATCGCTGTTACATAATAAAAAAGGAGCTGTAGCTAAATGAAAACATTTTGCTACAGCCTCTTTTTATTTATTAACTGAAATCTAAGTACCTGTTCATCACCCACAATAACCGTTTCATGCCACATTGTCAAAGGACGCACCCAAACCTGTCCCTCTCCATACAACGCCTTATAAACCACCATATTTTCATCTGTTTCCGAATGGCGGGCAATGGCTAACACCTGATATTCATTGCCTTTATAATGCCGATATTTTTCACCGATTTTTATTTCCATAGTATTCTCTCCCATCACCCTAATTCCATATATCTCTCTATTAAAATTGCTACCGCAACCCATACCCGTCAATACAAAACTTCCTTCAGTTTTAATCCACAGGCCGGCAGGGTAACGCCCGCCTTTGCTCTGTTCTTTTCTGCAAAAATTTCATCAATAATCGTCTCGTCTAATTTGCCTGTACCAATATCAAACAAAGTCCCTGTCATAATCCTTACCATGTTATATAAAAATCCGCTTCCGTTAATGCGAATGATAATCAAATTATTTTCATGAATAATGTCAATGGTATGAATTGTTCTTTCTGTTGATTTTTTGGTTTTTCCTACCGAGCCAAAGCCCTTAAAATCATGTTTGCCTAACAGCTTTTGGGCTGCTAAGCGCATTTTTTCAACATTGGGCTTCTCTTTTACATAAAAAACATATTTTCTAATAAAAACATCCGGTTTGGTCACCGCTATTTTATATTCATAGGTTTTTGAAACAGCATTGAGCCGGCTGTGAAAACGCTCCCCCGCTTCTTCAACCGTTAAAACAACAATGTCTTCCGGCAGATATTGATTAAGATACTGCTTAATCTCATTGCAGGATAGCTCTGTTTCACACTTAAAATTTGCCACTTGCCCCTCTGCGTGCACGCCGGCATCAGTTCTGCCGGATGCAAAAATCTCCACCTTGCTGTTGCACATTTTAAAAAGAATATTTTCAAATCGTTCTTGTATGGTGTTCGGCGTATTTCCTTGTCTTTGCCATCCATTATATTTTGTGCCGTCATACTGCACGGTCATTTTATAATTCTGCACTTTTTCACCCTCTACAACCAACTTTAATAAAGTTTTTTCTCATTACAATACTATATTATATCATTCGTTTTTTAAAATAGCAATTATAATTATAATTAACG
>JAZODT010000097.1:0-17169 GCA_045597205.1 Clostridia bacterium | reverse complement strand
AATAAGTTTGTATCTTAAACTCCCCTAATGGGAACTTAAAATCTCCCAGCCAGTCAAAAACTGACTAAAATAAATGTTATCATCCAAAATTACTCAAATGAATTTATAAGAGCCTGCTCTGTTCAATTTTCAAGGTTCGCTACGCTAACTCAGCGCGGAATCTTATTATACCACCCTCATCTCCGTTTGTCAACACCTTTTTTAAACTTTTTTGAATTATTTTAAAATCCTTGATTTTATGGACGTTTAACCGGTTGTTTTTTTGTTTTAGGGCATATATTTTCTATCTATCGGTAACATAAAGCCATCTAATGCCTGCGACATACAGTCTCCTCCAATTAGCTTTCCTTTATGTATGATTAGGTTGGCATAAACCGGTTCATTTGTTTTATAAGGAAAATTTAAAATTTCATACGTATAACATTCCACCCGCATCCCCCGATAAGCATTTAAATCAAATCCGCAAATTTTTTGTAGTTGATTATATTTTTGATATACCGCATCTAAGGGATTGGGAACCGTAACGGTTCTAACTGTTTCACTGGCTGGATCCCCCTCCCATCCATAATGCGCCAGGCAAGAAAGCCTCGCCTTGGGGGAGTATAAATTTTCGTGATAGGTATTGTTGTGCAGCTCTTTGAGCACCATGCGCCCCCAAAAAACAAATAACAAACTTAAAAGAAGAATAAGCAAAATCGTTATTATATTTTCTTTTATAAAAGTTTTCATAATTTTTCCGCCTTATTTATTCACTATTATAATCCTATGAAAATGGTTGAAAAGATATGAAAAAAATGATATACTAATTTCTATCATGAACTCAAACCACCCATGGAGGCTTTTTATGTTTAAAAAAAGAACGAAACAGCTGTTAAAAACCGTTTCAGCTGATGCTATTTTGATTTTTTCACCGGAAAATATGCAATATTTCAGCGGGTTTACCGGCGGTGAAGGTGCTTTGCTGTTGCACGAAAACAACTTATTGCTGTTTACCGATTCCCGCTATTTTGTGCAAGCAAAAGAAGAAAGCCCCGATTACACTATTATTGATATAGCAAAAACAAAACCCACTGCTTATTTGCAGGATTTTCATCCAAAAACCCTTGCTTTTGAAGAGGATTTTGTTTCGGCTAAAGCGGCAAATTCTATGAAAGAGGTGTTGAACAGCACAACATGGGTGGGCATTGATAGCGAAATTCTAATGCAACGAGCCGTGAAAGACGACACCGAAATTGAATTGCTGCGTCAAGCAGAGAGCCTGGCCGATGAAGCATTTGCACACATTATCCCCCTGCTACGACCAGGCGCATGTGAATGGGATATTGCACTGGAGTTGGAATGGTTTATGCGCAAAGGCGGTGCCTCCGGAGCATCCTTTCCCATTATCTGTGCTTCTGGCGCCCGTTCGGCGATGCCGCACGGCGTTGCCAGCAAAAAGCTGTTGGCTGCCGGCGACTTTGTTACCTTGGATTTTGGGTGCTTTTTGGATGGATATGCCAGTGACATGACCCGTACTGTGGTACTGGGCAAAGCCAACCCAGAACAAAAAAAGATTTATGAAACTGTTTTAGCCGCCCAAACCGCTGTCATTACAAGTTTGCACGCCGGCATCACCGGCAAAGAGGCGGATGGCATTGCCCGCAATATAATTACCGGAGCCGGTTATGGCGAAGCTTTCGGTCATTCTTTAGGCCATGGTGTCGGCCTGCAGATTCACGAAGCCCCCAATCTTTCCCCCCGTTCTGAAATGGTTTTACAAAAGGGTATGGCAGTGACAGTAGAACCAGGCATTTATATTGAAAACTTCGGTGGCGTGCGGATTGAAGATTTAGTTATCATCACAGAGGACGGATGCGAAAATCTGTCGCATTTTGAAAAGAAACTCTTAGAGCTGTAACAGCCTGAAAGGACAGAAGCAAATGATTGCAAAAGTAAAAAGCTGCGGTTTATTGGGAATCGACGGATATATTGTAGAAGTAGAAACAGATATTGCCAACGGCATGCCCGCCTTTGATGTGGTGGGATTGCCGGATGCTGCCGTGAAAGAATCCAGAGAGCGCGTGCGTTCTGCTATGAAAAATTCTGATTTATCCTTTCCGCAACGGCGCATTACCGTTAATTTGGCCCCTGCCAACATTCGAAAGGAAGGGCCATTTTACGATTTGCCAATCTGTTTGGGACTTTTGCGTAGTTCAGGACAGCTCCCTGGCGAGGAGCCTGACGAATATTTATTTTTAGGCGAACTTTCCTTAAATGGCACATTGCGTCCGGTAACCGGCGCTCTGCCCATGGTGCTTTGTGCCGCACAGGCAGGCATTAAAAAAGTGATTTTGCCTGCAGAAAACGCAAAAGAAGCCGCCGTTGTTACAAATATTGAGGTTTATCCTGCCAAAACCCTAAGCCAAATTATGGCACATTTTTTAAACATTGAACGCTTGCAACAGGTAACCGTTAACATTGACGACTTGTTTTTTGAGCAAACTGTACATGGCTTTGATTTTTCGGATGTCCGCGGGCAGGAAAGTGTTAAACGGGCATTAGAGGTGGCGGCCGCCGGTGGTCACAACGTGCTACTGATTGGTTCCCCCGGTTCCGGCAAAACCATGTTGGCTCAACGCTTGCCTGGCATTTTACCCCAACCCACACTGGCCGAAGCGTTAGAGATTACAAAAATTCACAGCATTGCTGGTGTGTTGCCCTCTGATACGCCGTTAATCACCTCCCGCCCCTTTCGCAGTCCCCATCACACCATTTCGGCTGCCAGTCTCTCTGGTGGCGGGCAAGTGCCGCGCCCGGGAGAGGTGAGCCTTTCCCACAACGGCGTGCTGTTTTTAGACGAATTACCGGAATTCAGCAAAGCTGCCCTTGAGGTGTTGCGCCAGCCATTAGAAGATGGTGTTGTGACCATCTCTCGGGTTAGCGCCACATTAACATATCCCTGTAACACCATGTTAGTCGCCGCTATGAATCCCTGCAAATGCGGCTACCATGGGGATCCCCATCGCGAATGTACTTGTACGGATACGCAAATTCATCATTATTTATCAAAAATCAGCGGTCCCCTGCTCGACCGCATCGACCTGCATGTAGAAGTGCCGGCTGTGCCCTATCAGGACCTGAGCGCTAAAACCAAAGGCGAATCCTCCGAAAGTATCCGCGCCCGTGTGAATGCAGCCAGAGAGCGGCAAGCCCGCCGTTTTGCCGATACGACCGGCATTTTCTCCAATGCACAAATGACATCACGCATGACCGAAACTTACTGTGCCTTAGGCGCAGAAGAAAACACTCTGATGCAATCTGTGTTCGATAATTTAGGCCTCTCCGCCCGTGCACATAACCGCATTTTAAAAGTTGCCCGGACTATAGCAGACCTGGCTGACAGCACCGAAATTAAAACAGAACATTTAGCAGAAGCAATTCAGTATCGAAGTTTGGATAGAAAGTATTGGTAAGCCCCAAAAAACAAGAATCCCGAGAGATTATTGAAAAACATCTTGACAAACCTTTTGCCTTGTTGTATAATAATCTCCTGAGCGAGTGTGCTGGAACTGGCAGACAGGCACGTTTGAGGGGCGTGTGTCCATGACGTACGGGTTCAAGTCCCGTCACTCGCACCATGTCGAAGCAAAGCGAACTTTGCTTCGACTTTTTTTGTATGCTTTACTTTGCTATCTGTTCATCGATAAACCTCTTTTGAACTGCGCGACTATTGCGTGATTTTCATTACACAACAAAAACGGATATGTGTTTCCACATATCCGTTTTTTATTTTATGTTTTCATTTTAAAACCACATTTTCAGTTCCTAGCACTTCTTTAATTTCTTTCAAAAGCTCAGCATCCGGCATCACCCACAAGTTTTGCGGCGCAATAGCAGTAGCTTTCGTTTCTTCAATATGAATACATACAGGAACCGTGCCTTTGTGCCGGGCTAAAATGATTTTTATTCGTTCTAACAAATAATCCTTGCCCAAACAGAATTTAAGATATAGTTTTTGTTCTTTTGCCTGTACTTTAACCGCAGGCTGGCTCTTTATAGGCTTTTGTGGTTTTTTTTGCGCTTCAAAGATGGGCTGTGCCAAATTTAAAATCAGTTTCGCTTCTTCATCCTCCCGCAAACTCAGCCGCCCCTCCGCCACTATAATGCTATCTTCAAATAAATATGGTTTTAATTGTGCATAAATTTTGGGGAACACTAAGCACTCAATGGCACCTGTCATATCCTCCAACGTAACAAACGCCATCATTTGATTACTTTTCGTCACTTTTTCGCGAACATGGGACACAATACCACACACAGTTACATTATCCCCATCATAAAACCTGTTTGGGGCCTCCTCCTGTGCTATCAGCTCTGCCACAGCACAATCAGCAAGTTCTGCCGCTTCTTCTGCATATTCCTCCATTGGATGTCCAGAGAGGTAAAAGCCAACACTTTCCTTTTCCAATGCCAATAGCCGTTTGGGGGGGAATTCTTCACGTCTCATCATCTGATAGGGTGCCACGACTGTTTCTTCCACCCCGAACATAGAAATCTGACCGTCAACATTCCGTTTTCTGTCATCTGCCACAGAGGCGAGCAGAGATTCATATTCGAGGAGCAAGGTGGCACGGGTTTCGCCTAATGCATCAAAAGCACCTGCTTTAATTAAAAACTCATGAACGCGTTTTGTCACATTCAGTGCCACCGTGCGTTTGACAAAGCTTTCATAGCTTGTGTAAGGTCCGTTTTTACTGCGCTCAGCTACCACCGCATCAATCACGCCGGTGCCCACATTTTTAATCACCGCTAAACCAAAGCGGATGTCACCATTCGAAACCGTAAAACCGCTATGGCTATGGTTAATATCCGGCGGCAAAATGTGAATGCCCAGCCGTTTACATTCCACAGAATACTTTGCCACCTTATCTGGCGAATCCAGCACCGAAGAAAGAAGTGCCGCCATATATTCGGCAGGATAAAAACATTTTAAATACGCCGTTTGATAAGACACGTTGGCATAAGCCGCCGCATGAGATTTGTTAAAGGCATATTGGGCAAAATCCATCATTTCGTCAAAAATAGCGTTGGCCACATCTTCTGGCACGCCCCGACGGATAGCCCCATCGATAACCACATTCCCCTCTTCATCAGTTTTGCCATGGATAAAGTTTTTCCGTTCTTCTGCCATGACATCGGCTTTTTTCTTGCTCATGGCTCGACGCACCAAATCAGCACGTCCCAAAGAATAGCCTGCCATTTCCCGCACGATTTGCATAACCTGCTCCTGATACACCATACAGCCATAGGTAACATCTAAAATCTTTTCTAAAATGGAATGGGGATACTGCAGTTTTTCTGGGTTATTTTTGTTTTCAATATAGCGGGGAATCTGGTCCATAGGTCCGGGACGGTACAAAGAAATAACCGCTATCACATCTTCTATATTCCGGGGCTTTAACTCCTTAATCACCTGCTTCATGCCGGCAGATTCCAGCTGAAAAATGCCTTCTGTTTCCCCTCGGGATAACATAGCATAAACCTCCCCGGCATCCATGGGCAGGTTTTCCATATCCGGCGGTGTCCCGCCGGAATTTTTAATAATGGAAAGTGCTTCATTAATAATAGAAAGGTTTCTAAGACCTAAAAAGTCCATCTTTAAAAAGCCCAGCTCTTCAATACTCCCCATGGGAAACTGAGTGGTAATAATATCGTCATTACACTGAACAGGAATATGGTCGGTAATGACATCGTGAGATATCACCACGCCGGCGGCATGGGTGCCCGCGTTGCGGATTAACCCCTCCAATGCCAAGGCTTCATCTAAAAGTTCATGAATCTGCGGGTCTTCCTCATACCGCTTTTTCATTTCAGGATTCATCTCTAAAGCACCTTTTAAGGTGATGCCCAGTTCATTGGGAATCATTTTTGCCACCGCATCGGTTTCGGCATAACCAATATCCAGCACACGTCCCACATCACGGACGGCAGCTTTAGCCTTCATGGCGTTAAAGGTGATAATCTGTGCCACACGTTCCCGTCCGTATTTTTCCACCACATAGTCAATCACCCGCTGACGGCCTTCGTTGCAAATATCCACGTCAATATCCGGCATGCTGACACGCTCGGGGTTTAAAAATCGCTCAAAAAGCAAGTTATATGCCAAGGGATCGATGTTTGTAATGCCTAAGCAATAAGCCACCAGACTGCCGGCAGCACTGCCACGGCCGGGCCCTACGGGAATGCCATTGTCTTTCGCATATTTTATAAAATCCCACACAATTAAAAAGTAATCTACATAGCCCATGCTGTTGATGACATCTAACTCATAGGCCAGCCGTTTTTCAGCTTCTTCGCTTTTGCCATACCGCTTTTTTAGTCCCTCTTTACACAGAGCCGTTAAATACATCAACGCATTGCCACCTTCAGGCACGGCATATTTAGGCAAATAAAATTCCCCAAAAGTAAATTCTACTTGGCAACGCGCCGCAATTTCTTCTGTATTTTCAAGACTTTCCGGCACATCGGCAAACAATGCCTGCATTTCTTCTTCGCTTTTTAAATAAAATTCATCCGTTTCAAAACGCATCCGGTCTGTTTCTGCCACTTTGCGATTGGTTTGAATACACATTAAAACATCTTGATGCTTGGCATCTTCTTTGCGGATGTAGTGTACGTCGTTTGTGGCCACCAACCCCAAGCCATATGCCTCTGCCAATGCAATTAATCGTGCGTTCACCTTTTTCTGCTCGCTAATACCATGGTCCTGAATTTCCAAAAAGAAATTATCCTTACCGAACATTTCGATGTATTCTTCGATTAATTTTCTCGCTCTTTTTTCATCATTTTCCAAAATGGCATTGGGAATATCCCCCGCCAAACAGGCAGACAGTGCAATTAAACCCTCTGTATGCTGTTTGAGTAAATTCTTATCCACACGGGGCTTATAATAAAATCCATCGGTAAAACCGGCAGAAACAAGGCGCACCAAATTTTGATAGCCTGTCATATTTTCGGCGAGTAGCACCAAATGTCCTGTCCGGTTGCCGTTTTCATGGGTACGGTCATACATGCTGACACCCGCCGTATAGACCTCACAGCCAATGACGGGATGAATGCCCATTTTTTTAGCTTTTTTATAAAAATCTACCACGCCATACATCGCACCATGGTCGGTAATCGCCAAAGAGGTCATGCCCAATTCTTTGGCGCGCTCTAAAATAGCATCCAAACGGCACAAACCATCTAAAAAGCTGTATTCAGTATGTACATGTAAATGTGCAAAGCCCATAACCGTACTCCTTCTTTTGTTTAGTTCCCTTATGCTTGATTAATTAAATTATACCCCTTTATATTCAAAAAATCAACTATTGCTGTTTAAAGCTTTATAAATTCTCCTATAGTAGAAATTAAAAAATTACTTTATTACAATATATTTTTTCTTTCTCTTGCTTTGGACATACATTTTTTTAGTGGTGCAGGACACAATAAAGTCAACTGTCCAAAGTAACCTATAAAGCAAAAGGATACATATATAATCGGACGGTTTTTGTCTGTGATATATAAAAAATTAATAATATATAAGGAGGCACAACATGAAAATGACCTTCCGTTGGTATGGTGATTCTGACCCGGTAACCTTAGAAAAAATCCGGCAGATTCCCGGCATGACCGGCATCGTATCCGCTATTTATGACATTCCTGTAGGCGAGGTTTGGCCTTTGGACAAAATTTTAGAATTAAAAGCTAAAATTGAAGCCACAGGACTTAAGCTTTCTGTTATTGAAAGCGTGCCCGTTCACGAGGATATTAAAACCGGCGACGGTGACCGTGACCGTTATATTGAAAATTACTGTGAGACCCTGCGCCATTTATCCAAAGCAGGCATTGACTGTGTTTGCTATAACTTTATGCCGGTGTTTGACTGGACCCGTTCTGAGCTGGCGCACGAACTGCCCGATGGTTCTAATGCCTTGATTTACATTGAAGAAACCGTAAAAAAAATGAATCCCTTAACCGGTGATTTATCCCTCCCCGGCTGGGATTCTAGCTACACCAAAGAGGGCATGAAGACGCTTTTGGAAAAATATCAAACCATTTCTGAAGAAGATTTGTGGAACAATTTAAAGTATTTCTTGGATAAGGTGATTAAGGTAGCCGAAGAGGTTAAGATTAAAATGGCTATCCATCCAGATGATCCGCCATGGGATATTTTTGGTCTGCCCAGAATTATCACCAACCAAAAAAACTTAGAACGCTTCTTAAAGCTCTATGATAGTCCTTACAACGGCTTAACCCTGTGCAGCGGTTCTTTGGGTGTTGACCCGGACAATGATATTGTAGATTTTGTTCACCGTTTTGCAAACCGTATCCACTTTGCTCACATTCGCAACATCAAAATCACCGGTGAGCGTTGCTTTGAAGAATCGGCACACAAAACCGAGTGCGGTTCTTTAGATATTGCTGGCATTGTTAAGGCCTATTACGAAAGCGGTTTTGATGGTTACATCCGTCCCGACCACGGTCGCATGATTTGGGGAGAAACCGGTCGTCCCGGTTACGGTTTATATGACCGTGCTTTGGGCGCTGTGTATATTAACGGTCTTTGGGAGGGTTTTGAAAAAGCCGGGGTTTCCCGAAAGGAGCCTATTAAAATATGAAACATTTTATGGATGAAAACTTTTTGTTAGAAACCAAGACCGCAAAAAAACTTTATTTTTCCTATGCCTCTTCTCAACCCATTATTGACTATCATTGTCATTTGAGCATTAACGAAATTTATGAGGACAAGCATTTTTCCGGCATTACAGAATTGTGGCTAGGGGGTGACCATTATAAATGGCGTTTTATGCGTTCTATGGGGGTTGACGAAAAATTTATTACCGGTGATGCATCGAATTATGAAAAGTTTTTAGCCTATGCCAGCTCCCTGCAATATGCCGTTGGCAATCCTTTGTATCACTGGTCTCATTTAGAACTGCAGCGATATTTTTATATTCATGAACCTTTAACCGAAAAAACCGCAAAATATATTTATGAACTATGTAACCGTCGCATAGCTGAACAGGATTTTTCAGCAAGACAACTAATATTAAAGTCAAACGTTGCCTTTATCGGCACAACCGATGACCCGGCAGATGACATGACCCTCCACGAAAAACTGCAAAAAGAGGGCTTTCCCGTTCGTGTTTCACCCACCTTCCGCCCCGATCAATCGGTCAACATCGAAAAACCGGACTTTGCAGATTATATCAAAAAATTATCTGCCCGTAGCGGCATTGCCATTAACTGCTATGATGATTTAAAACAGGCCCTTTCCCTTCGGTTAGACGTTTTCGCCTCTGTGGGTTGCTGTTGCTCTGACCACGCGCTGGGCGCTGTGCCCTTCTGCCGTGAGGGAGATCCTGCAGCAGTTTTTGCTAAAGCAATGACAGGCAAAACACAGGATGCAAAAGAAATTGAGTGTTACAAAACCGACCTTTTGTTGTGGTTGGGTGCAGAATATGCCCGCCGCGGTTGGGTGATGCAACTTCACATTGCCGCGTTGCGTGATAATAGTAGCCGTATGTTTAAAACCCTCGGCCCCGACGCAGGCTTTGATTCCATTGACGACCCTCCAATTGCCCAGTCTCTTTCCAATTTGCTGGACGCTTTGGACGCAGAAGACGCTCTGCCAAAAACCATTCTTTACAGCTTAAATCCCACCCATAATTTTGTGCTGGGAACCATGTTGGGCAATTTCCAACGCGGAGGAATGAAAGGAAAAATGCAGTTGGGTTCCGGCTGGTGGTTTAATGACAACATTGACGGGATGGTTACACAAATGCGTACGCTGGGAAACCTAGGGGCTTTGGCATCGTTTGTGGGTATGCTGACGGATTCCCGCAGCTTTTTATCCTTCCCCCGTCACGAATATTTTCGCCGTATTTTGTGCAATTTGATTGGTCATTGGGTAGAAAATGGCGAATTTACAAACGATGAAGAAATTTTAAAAAACATCATTGACGGCATTTGTGCTAATAATGCCAAATCTTATTTTGGTTTAGAGTGAAAGGAAAGGGGAAAAATATGAATTTACCGTTTCAAATTGATTTAAACAATAAGGTGGCTGTCATTACCGGCGGTGGTGGCGTTATTTGCGGCACTTTTGCCGAAGCCGTTGCACAAACCGGTGCCAAGGTGGCGGTTTTGGATTTGCGAAAAGAAAATGCCGATAACGTAGCAGAAAAAATTAAGACAGCAGGCGGTACCGCCATAGGTGTGGCCGCTAACGTGTTAGAACCCGAAAGTTTGAAGGTGGCTAAAAAAATTGTCAACGAAGCATACGGCTCCTGCGATATTTTAATTAATGGTGCCGGTGGCAACCATCCCAAAGGCACGACTACTTTGGAATATTACCATCCCGGTGACGAAACCAAAGAAGATCTGGTTTCTTTTTTCGATTTAGACCCTAAAGGCATTTCTTTTGTCTTTGATTTAAACTTTTTGGGCACCCTGCTTCCCACCCAAGTTTTTGCCAGTGATTTAATGGGCAAGAAAGATGCAACCATCATTAATATTTCTTCTATGAACGCTTTCTCACCCCTAACCAAAATCCCCGCATATAGCGGTGCAAAAGCAGCTGTTTCAAACTTTACACAGTGGCTCGCTGTACATTTTTCTAAGGTGGGTATTCGAGTGAATGCCATTGCGCCCGGTTTTTTTGTAACAGACCAAAACCGGGCATTGCTTATTGATGCAAAGGGCAAATTCACCCCCCGTTCCGAAAAAATTCTATCTCAAACACCTATGAGCCGTTTTGGCGAGGTGGAAGAACTTATTGGTACTCTTTTGTGGCTTTTGTGCCCCGAAGCCTCATCGTTTGTTAACGGCACGGTTATTCCAGTGGATGGCGGTTTTTCTGCCTATAGTGGTGTATAATTTTAGCACATAAAAACGGGTTGTCGCAAATGCGACAACCCGTTTTTATGTAATCTCTCATTCTGCCAATTCAATTTTTTTATTTTTACTTGTTATTTTTTCTATCAAACCGCTTTCAGATACAATCATGCCTCCCACGACCAGCAAACAACCCAGCGTTTTTGACCAAAGCAGAGGCTCTGATACACCAGGAAGCGGAATGATTAACGCATAAATATAGGCAAACACCGGCTCTAAGGTGAAAATAACTGCAAGTTGCGCCGGTGGCAAATGTTTTTGCACAACAATTTGGCCGGTAAATGCAAAGCAAGTGCAAAGAACAGAAGTCAGCACAACGGCCATGATTAAATCATATGTATAATTCACCGTCATTAACGTTAGGGGCTCTGTTATAACCCATGCCACAAAGGAAATGATGGCTGCTGCAAAAATCTGCCCAATGCCCAGTAGCAGCGAATCGCTTTCTTTTAAATAGCGGTCTGCCACAATAATGTGCACCGCCACACAAATAGCACACAAAAAGGTTAAAAAATCACCAAAGGTGAGCGCTGTTAACCCCTGATAAATGCCGGTGATGAACACAAGACCCAAAATAGCCAGTCCCACGCCCGTCCAGTTGCTTTTGCTAGGCGTTTTTTTCAGCAAAAACGCAGAAAGAAAAGGCACCATTAACACGCTTAAGCTGGTAATAAAGGCAGAGTTAGATGCCGAAGTGTCCCGCAGGCCTATCACCTGAAAAATCATATATCCCGCCAAAAGCGCCCCCAAAACAAAAGAACGCAAAATGGTTTTTTTATCAAACCGTTTAATAAAGCGGCAAAAAACCGCCGCCAAAATCACAGCCGAAACCCCAAAACGCAGGGTTAAAAAAGCCAAGGCTGCCACATCAGATGCCACATTTTTCATTAATATAAATGAAGAGCCCCACACCGCCGTAATTAAAACGGCAATGAGTGATGCTGTTTTTCTGCTCATAATTCTGTATCTTCCTCCTGTGTTAATATAGCCTGTGCCACTCGAATGCCATCCACCGCCGCACTCATAATGCCGCCGGCATAACCGGCACCCTCTCCGGCGGGGTATAGCCCCTTTGTGCTCACGCTTTCGGTTTGTTCATCCCTTACAATCCGCACCGGCGCACTGGTTCTTGTTTCCGGTCCGGTAATGAGTGCCTCAGGATGAGCAAAACCCTCTATTTTTTTATCAAAAACCTGCAATCCCTGCTGCAGCATTTTTGTCACTCTTTTTGGCAAAACATTTTGCAAATCTGTCAAAATCACTTGCCCCGTATAACTGGGCACCACCTTGCCGGGTGCTATTATTTTGCCCGATAAAAAGCCACCCACTGTTTGCAAGGGCGCACCCTTGCCGCCAGTGATGCGAAACGCCTTCCTTTCCAAATCCTGTTGAAAATAAACACCGGCTAAGGGATGGTCACTGCCAAAGTCTCCTTTATCCACATTCACGCAAAGGGCGCTATTGGCATTTTGTTCGCTTCGGCTGCGGTAACTCATGCCATTGGTTACAATGGTTTCCGGCTCTGAGGCCGCTGCCACCACAATGCCGCCGGGGCACATACAAAAGCTGTAGCAAGCATCCTCGCCCTGCCGATAAGATAGCTGATAATCCGCCGCTCCCAAAGCAGGATGCCCGGCAAAATCACCATACATGGCTTTATCAATATCCTTTTGCAAATGTTCAATCCGCACACCGACGGAAAAGGGCTTTTGCACAATAGAAACACCTTTTTTAAGCAACATTTCATAGGTATCCCGTGCACTATGCCCAATGGCTAAAATTAAATGTTTACAAGGGATATATTCTTCTTTCGAGGTGGTAATCCCCTGCAAAATTCCATTTTTTATATGCAAATCCGTCAAGGCCGTTTCAAATTGAAATTCGCAACCCAATGCAATGAGATGCTGGCGAATGTTTTTAATCACCTGCCGCAAAACATCTGTCCCTATATGGGGTTTTGCCTTATATAAAATATCTTCATCGGCACCAAACCGATGAAAATCCTCTAGCACCTGTTTGGCACGGCTATCGCCAATGCGAGTGGTCAGCTTCCCGTCTGAAAAGGTGCCGGCACCCCCTTCGCCAAATTGCACATTGGTGTTTATATCCAGTGCTCCACCCTGCCAATACTGCTCCACCCGTTTGGCACGCTCCTCCACCTGAGCACCGCGCTCTATAACAAGGGGTGCCGCTCCGGCACGAGCTAGCGTTAAAGCACAAAACAAGCCGCAAGGCCCTGTTCCCACCACAATAGGGCGGTCTGTTAGCCGGCTCTTAAGTGGGCGTGCTGCCTCCTCCGGCTCCAAAGCACAAACATCGGGGTGCTGTGGCACGTTCCCCCCATCTTTAATGGTCAGTTCCACGCTATACACCAGTTGCACCTGCTTTTTGCGGGCATCCACCGACTGACGGACAATGCGAAAATTCTCTATTTGATTTTCTTTTTTACGCACAATAGCAAGGGCACGTTGCAAAACGTCTTCCCGCCCTGCATCCGGTGACAGCTTGATATTGCGGATACGCACATTCATAAAAAGCCTCTTTCTGCGGTTTGCTTCATTTAACTACTCTTTCTATTGTAATCAAAAACAGCGGTCAAGTCAAGCAAAACCGCCATTTTCCCCATAAATACCAGAATTTACCCCGTATAAAAATTCGGTTTTTTGGAACTTTTCTTTTTCCTACTCCGTATAAACAGTATCACCACGGCATTCAATTTCGACATAATGCAAAACAGCTTGACCCTTTATGTTACAAGCTGTTTTGTTTTGCCCATAGTTTATATTATGTAAACCTCATAGCTACATCACCGTTACGCAACATATGACCGCAAGGAGATGACAAACAGAAAATTTAAAATGTAGGAGGAAATTCTTCATGAGTATCTCTAAAAAGCTGATTGCCGCTTTTGCTGCGGCCACAATGACCATGAGCATGGCAATGAGTGCTTTTGCAGCACTGCCTTCTGACGTAATTGATTCTCCCTATGAGGAAGCAATTGAAACCTTAGGTGCTTTAAACATTATGATTGGTGACGATGACGGTCAGTTCAGACCCGAAGCCACCATCCGCCGTTCTGAATTTGCCAAAGTAGCTGTTGAAGCTATGGGTCTTGGCAACGTTGCAAGTGCCTCCAATCACAAAACAAAATACCCAGACGTTGTGGAAAACCACTGGGCAAATGGTTATATTAATGTAGCAACTGACCAGGGTATTGTAATCGGTGACGACCAGGCAAACTTCCGTCCCGATGATTCCATTTCTTATGCCGAAGCCATGACTATTTTAGTCAGAATTATCGGCCACGAGCCTTCCGCTTTATCAAAAGGCGGTTTCCCCACCGGTTATATGGTGGTAGGGTCTCAAAACGGCATTTCTAAAAATGCTGCAGCCGGTGCTAACGAAAAAGTTAAACGTGGCATGATTGCACAAATGACCTTTAATGCTCTCACTGTTAAAATGATGGAGCAGATTGGTTTTGGTAATGATGAAAAGTATGAAATCGTTGACAAAACCTTGTTAAAAGATGTGCTGAACGTGACCAAAGCAAGCGGTCAGATTACCGCTTTGGGCATCAGCAGCATTACCGGCACCAGCAACTTAAAGGATGACGAAGTGCGCATTGGCGAAAATGTGTACACCGTATCCCAGCGTGTGTTGCCTGCTGTTCGTAACCTGTTAGGCTTTAACGTTGTTTACTATGTGGCAGAAAAAAGCACAGGCGACCAGGAACTGATTTTAGCCCGTGCTGAAAAGAATAAAAATAACGCCACTACTGTGGCCACCGCAAACATTGATGAAATTGTTACTGCCGAGGGTCAGCATCCCGTGGTTGAATACTGGATTAATAAAGAAACAGATAAAAGCACCAAATCATTAACCGTATCTAAAGATGCACAAATGATTTTCAACGGTAAAGCCGTTTCTTTTGATGCAGCTCTTTTAAAACCCGAATCCGGCCGTGTAACATTTTTAGACATCGATAATAACGATATTCACGACTTAGTGTTTGTTACCTCATTAACAAACATTGTTGTGGAAAGTGTCTTAACAAACAGCCACAAAGTTACCGATAAATATGGTAATCCCTCTTTAGTGTTAGACCCGGATGATAAGGACATTAAATTTACCATGACCAAATCCGGTCAAATAATTACTCTTTCTGATTTAAATGAATGGGACGTTTTAAGCGTGGCTAAAAGCCAAGATGGTACTATCCTTTCCATCGAAGTTTCTTCTAACAAAATCACAGGTAAGGTAGAAGAAATTGAAGGCGACAAACGCACCATCGCCGGCCAGCAGTATGAAATTGCGAAAAACTACAAAGATGATATTAAATTAGGCGATGAAGGTACTTTCTATCTGGATGTAGAGGGCAAAATCGCCGCAGTCGATACTGCAGCTACCCTGTCTTCTAACTACGCCTACGTTGTAGATGCCGCTCTTTCCACCGGTTTTGACACTGTTTTAGAAATTAAACTCTTTACCAAAGACGGTGAAGTTGTCGTGATAAAATCCGGTGAGAAAATCACATTAAACGGCACCTCCGGCAAAACACCGGCAGAAGTTTTAGAAAAACTACAGGATGGCTCCGGCAACGTTGTACCTCAGCTTATCACCTTTGAAAAGAATGGAAAAGGCGAAATCAGCCAGCTTTCCACCGCGAAAGATTTATCCGGTTCCGGTGCTTTAGATAAAAACCACTTTGCGATGAATGCAAAAGGTGAGTTAACTTATAAAGCCGCTTCTAAAAAGCTTGGCTCTTATAATATCACAGCTGATACCTTAGTGTTCAATATTCCTGCCGGCGAAACTGATCCGACTGAATACGGCATGGAAAAAGCAACAGACTTCTTTAATGATAACGAGCCTTATGATGTATTAATCTTCGATGTTTCTGAAGACTTTACCGCCCGTGTTATTATTGTAACAAGCTCCACCGCTTCTGCCAGCGTTGAAGCACCTATCGCAGTCATTGACCAGATTGCAGAAATCAGCAATGCTAATAACGAAATCGTGCAGAAACTGTATGCCTACCAGAACGGTGAACGTGTTTCCTTTGAAACCGAATCCGGCAATATGCTGGTAAACGGCAGTGGTGAAAGCTTAAAACGTGGTGACATTATTCAGCTGAAATTAAACTCTAAAAATGAAATCAGCGGCTTCCGTATCCTGTTTGAAGCCAAAGATAAGGCTACCGAATTCTCCACCGAAATCAGCAGTGATTTAGACGTTATTTACGGCCGCGTAACCAAGAAGTTTGCGTCCTCCATTAACGTCCAGGTGGGCGAAGGTGCCATCAATAACTACAGCTTAGACGGTGTAACGGTTTATGAATACAACTCAAAGAAAAACCAGAACGCCATCCGTGTTGTGGATGCAGGCGAAATCACACAGTATGACGATTTAGACCAGAGCCGCGTGTTTATTAAGATTTATAAAGACGCTGTACAGGAAATCGTGATTGTAAAATAATTAGCCAGCCAACCAATTTAATATACCACACCCACAAAAGAGGGGCAATACCTGTTGGTATTGCCCCTCAACTTTTATATTAAAACTTCTTCCATCGTGCGCTTTGGCACATTGAGAACCCCGTTTTCATCCTTAAAATAGCGAATGTCTTCCCCTGTTTTTTCAATATAAACAGGTTGCTCTGCCTTTATCCCCATAGCCACAACACAAAAAAGCTTCAACTTTTCTGGCAGTGCTAAAATTTCGCTTATTTTTTCATAATGAATGGCCTGCATCCAACAAGTGCCTATGCCCAGTTCTTCTGCGGCTAAAAGCATGGTGGCAACGCAGGAGCCTGCATCTACTTCAAACCCGGCTTTTTTAATATCTAAATCTGCCATAACCGCAATAAATACCGTTGGTTCTTCCCACGGTTTAGGATTGCCCTCAGGCGCTATGTAGCCCGCCCATTTAACATACTTAAAAATTTCTGCCACGGTTTTTTTATCATTTATAATTTTAAATTTCATTGGTTGTAAATTTGCCCCTGTGGGTGCCAACCGCGCCGCCTGCACGCATTGCAACAGCATGTCGTCCGATAACTTTTCCTGCGTAAATTTTCGTACGGTACGTCTTTTTTCTATTGCTTCTAAGGTGTTCATCAAATCCCTCCGGCAAAGCTGAAATAATTAAATAAAAAAACTGCCTCATGGTATGAGACAGCTTGTTCTTTACGAACCCTCAAAACTGAACAGAGCAGAGCTATCGACCTAAGATTATTAAAACAAACGTTTTAAT
>JAZODT010000096.1:0-29289 GCA_045597205.1 Clostridia bacterium | reverse complement strand
TTCCACCAAATGACACCATACAAAATTTATGTAGATGACGGTGTAAGCGGAACTACCTTTGAGCGTGACGGATTTAAGGAAATGCTATCCGATATTGAGCAAGGTCTTATATCAACAGTCGTTGTAAAGGATTTATCCCGTTTCGGCAGAGACCATATTATGGTTGGCTATTACACAGAAATGTTTCTGCCATCAATGAATGTAAGGTTTATTGCAATCAATGACAATGTAGATACAGACGATAACGAAAGCAACGAGTTTGCACCTTTTACCAATATTTTTAATGAATGGTATGCTAAAAAAGCAAGCAAGAAAATCAATGCTGTGTTTAAGGCGAAGGGCGAATCGGGACAGCGTTTAGGCTCTGCTATCCCTTATGGCTACAAAGCAAATCCCGACAATCCAAAAGAAATTATCATTGATGAAGAAGCTGCAAAGGTTGTCAGATACATCTTTGAACTTTGTATGTGTGGCAAAGGTCCCGGTAAAATTGCAAAACAGCTTACCGCAGAGGGTATTTCAACACCTATGGTATATTTCAGGGAACACGGAATGCCTTGCAGAACAAAAGCCAATATGAGCAATGTATGGTGCAACAGAAGCGTTTCGGGAATACTTGAAAATATGACCTACATAGGACATACAGTAAATTTTCGGACTGCTACTGTAAACTACAAAACCCATAAGAAAGTACGGCAACCAAAAGAAAATTGGCTGATATTTGAAAACACGCACCCACCCATTATTGAAATCTCGGTATGGGAAAAGGTGCAGGAACTCCGAAAGAATAAACGCCGTTATACCAAATCGGGTAAGAAAAGCATTTTTGCAGGACTTTTGGAATGTGCGGACTGTGGTGCAAAGCTGTATTATTGCACTTGTAAATCTCATAAAGAAGAACACGATTATTTTGTATGCTCCAACTACAAGGGCAACACGGGCAAATGCACAGTACATTATCTCCGTGAAAGCGTACTCTATGACATCGTTCTTGAACAGGTGCAGACAATGCTTGCATATCTGCAATCCTTTGAAAGTGATTTTGTAAAAAGTCTTGTGGATAAATCTGCAAAGGACAAGAAAAAGGAAATCGCTTCACGCAGAAAGAAACTCGAAACAAACAAAATCCGTATTTCAGAGCTTGACGGGATTTTTAAAAGGATTTACGAGGACAATATATCAGGCAAGTTAAGTGATGAACGCTTCGCAAAGCTATCTGCCGATTATGAAAGAGAGCAAAAACAGCTTATATCCGACACAGAAGTGCTTGAAAACGAACTAAATCAAGAAGCTGAACAGGTTGACAATGTTGAGTATTTTCTAAACATAGTCCGTCAGTACACAGAAATCAAAGAACTGTCTGCAAGAGTGGTAAATGATTTGATTGACAAAATCAAAGTCCACGCAGTAGATAAGTCAAGCGGTCAGCGAATACAGAGGATTGACATTTACTATACCGCAGTTGGTCTGATTGATGTATCACAGCATATACAGGAATTAGCTATCTAAATATTTTTTTATTCAATAATCAATGAGGCGATACAACGAGCAAAAGCCCATTGTATCGCCATTTCTTAAAACTTCCTTATACTCATTTAACAAAAGTGACGCCCTTTTTATGATGCAAAATCTTCAGTTAACTCTAAAAGTTCTTGTTTGGAATAAAGATAGATGCCCTTTGCAAACAGTTCTCTATCTATAGCGGGCAGAGCCTCTAACTCTATGTTTAAGGTGTGGCTGAAATGCTGTTTTTTTTCTTCGTCTAGAGTGAACACACAAACATCGTTATTTTGTGATATTACAAAATATTGAGCCGTTTGGGGCGTAGGGTCTTCAGCAACAACAGTTAACGATGCCGGCTTTTTCTCCGGCTCTGCCATGGGGACGGGGGATTGATTAGCAATGTTTTCTAAGGTTTCGGATGGATTTTGTTCTGCCTTTTTGCGTATGGAGGCATATCCAATGCCCAACCCCACGGAAAAAGCACATAAAAACAGTATAACATAAAAAACAATACCTTTTCTTCTCCTTTGTACGCGATACATTGGTGACTCCCTTTCTCTAATCCATGTTCGTTTATGTTATTTTAACCGGATGAACACAGATTATACAGAAAAGGAAATTACTGCCCGGGAGAGGGTAATGTTTTTTCTGTTTTGCCAAATAATAATTGTTTGGTCAGCTTTCCAAACATACCCAGGGGACTGATTTTTTTTACAGCATTTTGGGCAATAATGTCTGTTCCGCCAATGGGTTGACCATCAATAAAAAAGGTTACTTCCCCCAACTTATCACCGGCTTGCACCGGTGCCTGCACATTTTCAGATAAGTTAATGACCTTTTCAATGTTGTTCATTTTATTTTTGCTGACCAAAACATGAAAATCTTGTGAAACAGTGGTGTTAACCTGGGGTTCAACGCCTTTTAACACGGGAACGGGCGTTAACTCCTCCGGTGTGAGAAGGGTGCCAGCAATGGCATAGTTAGCAAAACCATAATCTAACAACTTGCTGGCATCGCCAAAACGGTCTTTAGAAGAATCTGCCGCCATAATAACGGCAATCAGCGTCATGCCGTTTCGGGTGGCGGAGGCACTTAAACAATATTTTGCAGTGCTGGTGGAACCGGTTTTTAAACCGGTGGCACCTTCATAAAATCGAATTAATTTGTTGGTGTTTACAAGGCCAAAAGCTCCGCCACGCAAACTGTCCATCCAAATACCAGTAAATTCAAAAATCAAGGGATGTTTAGTTAGTTCCCGACTCATAACGGCAATGTCATAGGCACTGGTTAAGTGGTTAGGGTCATCCAAGCCGTTGCAATTTATAAAGTGGGTATCCTGCATGCCTAGTTCTTGGGCACGCTGGTTCATTAAAGCCACAAAACCTTCCATGCTGCCGGCAATGTGCTCGGCCAAAGCCACAGCAGCATCGTTGCCGGAGGCCACAGCCACAGCCTTTAGCATATCCCGCACGCTCATTTCTTCGTTTGGCTCTAAATATACCTGTGAGCCGCCCATAGATGCGGCAAATTCAGAACAACGGACCATATCATCTAACGCAATTTGCCCGTTATCAATGGCTTCCATTGTTAACAGCATGGTCATAATTTTGGTGACAGAAGCAGGCGGTCGCTGGTCGTGGCTGTTTTTTTCAAATAAAATTTGTCCTGTGCTGGCTTCCATTAAAATAGCTGCCGGCGCTGAAATGGAAAGAGGAGTTTCTGTTTCAGCAAAAGCTATAGTGGCAGATGGCAACATAAAAAGCAGTAAACAAAGGGAAATCACACGGTTCATATTCATTCATCCTTTCAAATCGAATGCTCTTGTTGTATTCTTATGCAACAATTTTTACTCTTATGATAAAAGGATTTTCCCATTGTCTTTGCTAAATTATTAAGAGGCTATCTCATGAAAGAGATAGCCTCTTATGGTTTTGTTATTATATCATTTTATGCTTTATGCGGTCTGTGCATTTTTCAACAGTCCCTTTTATTCCAGTTCAAACATGCCGGTATAAAGCTGATAATATTTGCCCTTATCTTCTAACAAACTATTGTGGTCGCCCCGTTCAATAATTTCACCGTGCTCTAACACCATAATGGCATTGGCGTTACGAACTGTGGATAAACGGTGGGCAATGACGAATACCGTTCGGCCGGCCATCAGCTTATCCATTCCTTTTTCAATTAAGGCTTCGGTGCGGGTATCTATAGAGCTGGTGGCTTCATCCAAAATGAGCACCGGCGGGTCTGCCACAGCAGCACGGGCAATGGATAAAAGCTGCCGTTGCCCTTGAGAGAGGTTGCCGCCATCGGCCGTTAGCATGGTGTCATAGCCTTTGGGCAGATGCATAATAAAATTGTGAGCGTTGGCAAGTTTTGCAGCTGCCTCAATTTCTTCATTCGTTGCGTCTAGTTTGCCATAACGGATGTTGTCTCGTACTGTGCCGGTAAAAAGATGAGCGTCCTGCAATACCATGGAAAGGGAACGTCGCAGGTCGTTCTTTTTAATATCGGTTAACAGAATGCCGTCATAGGTGATGCTGCCTGTGGGCACATCATAAAACCGGTTAATTAAATTGGTGATGGTTGTTTTACCGGCACCGGTAGAGCCTACGAAAGCAATCTTTTGACCGGGTTTAGCGTATAAACTGATGTTTTGTAGTACTGTTTTATCAGGTTCATAGCCAAAAGTAACATTTTCCAGTCGTACATCGCCTTTTACTTCAATATAATTCACGTCACCGTCTGCGGTGGGTTGTTTCCAAACCCAACAGCCGGTGTTTTCGGTTGTTTCACAAAAGGTACCGTCTGCATTTTTAAAGGCACGCACCAAGGTGACGTTCCCTTCATCTACCTCCGGAGTTTCATCAATCAAGTCAAAAATCCGTTCCGCACCGGCTAGTGCCGATAAAATGCTGTTGAATTGTTGTGAAATTTGAGTAATGGGGCGGGAGAACGAACGGGTGTATTGCAAAAAGGCGCCAATGGTGCCAATATCCATCAAACCGTTAATGGCAAGCAATGCACCGCAAACAGCCGTTAAGGCATATTGCAAATAGGAAAGATTACCCATAATCGGCATCAAAATATTGGCAAAAGAGTGGGCATTGGTGGCGGCGTGGCATAAGGCTTCGTTATAGGCATCAAAGTCTTGTTTAATTCTATTCTCACGGCAAAAAACTTTAACAACTTTTTGCCCTTCTATCATCTCTTCAATATATCCATTAACACGTCCCAGTTCCCGTTGCTGTGCTTTAAAATAATAGTCGCTGCGTCTTCCCACGAGTTTAACAGCAAACAACATTAGCGCAAGCATAAAGAGCACCAAAATGTTCAGCGTGGGGCTGAGCACCACCATCATAACAAACACACTCACAACCGAGAGCATAGAGGAAATGAATTGGGGAATGCCCATACTGATAATTTCGCGCAGGGTATCGGTATCATTGGTAAAACGGCTCATGAGTTCACCGTGGGTATGGGTATCGAAAAATTGAATGGGTAGCTTTTGCATGGCAGAAAACAAATCGGTTCGCACATTTTTCAAGGCGCGGGTCGAGATGCCGAGCATAATACGGTTATAAGCATAAGAGGAGAAGGCACCGGCAAGATAAATGCCACCCATTAAAAACAGCATACCGATAAAGCCGGATAAATCAACATTTTTCTGTCCAATTAGGGGGACTAAATAATCATTGATAATGGGTTTTAAAAAGTAGGTACCGGCTACATCTGCCAAAGCACTAATTAAAATGAAAAGCACGACTAAAACCAAAAGCCACTTTTGTTTGCCAATATAGCGCAAAATTCTGGCCAACGTTTTTTTGGCGTTTTTTGGTTTGCGCATGGGACCACGCATGGGACCACTGCCGGGTCCACCCGAATGCTTTGCCATTTAAGCCACCCCCTTTTGCTGAGATTCATATACTTCCCGATAAATTTCATTTTCTGCCAAAAGCTCTTCATGAGTGCCAATGGCATTAATTTTTCCGTCATCCATCACCACAATTTTATCCGCATCACAAACAGAGGTAATGCGCTGGGCAATAATAATGGTGGTGGTATCGGCAAGCTGTTCGTGCAGTGCTTTGCGGATAGCCGCATCGGTTGCGGTATCCACAGCGCTGGTACTATCATCTAAAATAATAATTTTTGGTTTCTTTAAAAGGGCACGGGCAATACAAAGCCGTTGTTTTTGACCGCCGGAGACATTTACACCGCCTTGCCCTAAATCGGTTTCATATCCTTTCGGGAAGGACATAATAAAATCATGGGCCTGGGCTGCCTGACAAGCAGCAATAATTTCCTCTTCGGTGGCATTTTCGTTGCCCCACCTTAAATTTTCTAAAATTGTACCGGAAAATAAAACATTTTTTTGCAAAACCATGCTCACGGCTTCTCTGAGTTCGGTCAACTCATAGTTTCTCACGTCAACACCGCTCACCAGCACTTCACCTTCAAGCACATCATACAAGCGGGGAATGAGCTGCACCAAGCTGGTTTTTGCAGAACCGGTACCGCCGATAATGCCCACGGTTTCACCAGGGCGGATGGAGAGATTAATATGTTCGAGATGTAAATTTTCTGGATTTTTATCATAGGAAAAAGAAACATCTTTAAATTCTACAGAACCTTCCGTTACAGCTTTTTGTGTGGCGTTTTCTTGAATGTCCGGCACTTCATCAAGCACCTCTACAATTCTGGAAATAGAAGCACGGGTCATGACAAAGTTGACAAAAACCATAGAAATCATCATTAAAGACATTAAAATCTGAGTGACATAGCTAATGAAACTGATTAAAGCACCGTTATCCATAACACCGGTGATGACCATATTACCGCCGAACCACAAAATAGCGATAATACAACTGTAAACCACCAGTTGCATAATCGGCATGTTGCAAATAATTAGTTTTTCTGCTTTAAACTGTGCCTGTCGCAAATTTTCGGCACTGTTTGCAAATTTTTCGTTTTCATAATCTTCGCGGACAAAGGATTTAACCACACGAATGCCAATCAGGTTTTCCTGAATAGTGCCGTTCATTTTGTCATAAGATGCAAGCATTTGGCGAAAACGAGGGAACGCCATAATCATAATTGTTGCCAATGCTCCGCCTAAAATGGGAATGGAAATTAAAAAAATTACGGCAAGTTTTGTGTTGATGCTGGCCGCCATAAAGGTGGCAGAAACGAGCATGATGGGGGCGCGGACAAACGAACGAATGAGCATCATAAAGGTGTGTTGCGCCATAGAAACATCGGTGGTGAGCCGTGTAATTAAAGATGCAGTGTTAAATTTATCAATATTAGCAAAGGAAAATTCCTGTATTTTATGAAAAATCTTTTGCCGCAAGTTTTTGCCGAACCCCATGGCACCTTGTGCTGCAAAACGAGCGGAGAGAGAACCGAAAAGGAGAGATAAAAGGGCCATTAAGACCATCATAATACCGGTTTTAGTGATGTAAACAACATCTTGATTTTTAATGCCCACATCAATAATTTTAGCCATATAATATGGAATTCGTATTTCTAATAGTACTTCCATAATAACGGTAATGGGCGCTAAAAAGGCATATTTTCCATAACCCTTTAGGCAGGGGGCAAGTTTTTTTAACATGTAAGCACACTTCCTTGATGTTCATTTAGTTAAAGGCAAATCAATAGTCGGTTTTCCGTCTGTTTATTTCTACTGATTTATCATTAAAAGTAATGTTTGAATGTGATTTTCATACTGTTGATTTTTTTTCTTGTTGTTGCCCAGCTGCATAGCATCCCGGGGCCGAAGCGTCATATACAGTCCATCCGGCAAAGAATTGAGTGCATTAAAGGGAGCCAGTTCTTTTAAAGGGATTTTAATAATCTCTTCCGGATTATGCCCCATAGCATCCGGCAGTTCTGCATAAGTGCCGAGCAATTCCATTTCGGCAAAAGACTGATAAAATGCTTCATCTACAATCTGCAGAGCATATTGGGCGGTGGATAAGGTTGCAATCAGTTTGTTTTGATTGGCCATATAGATTTCGGCATCAGCTTTTTCCATATTTTCGTCTAAGTGAATAGGGCAAAAATCTGTTAAAACCGTTTCATCCCCATTATGGTCCAAATTCATGGTATTTAAAGCACCCTCTACCGCATTCCAGGTTTCAGAGCTCACAGGCGTAGCGTGGACAGCCAGAATATGAAAATCCGGTCTGGGAGCAAAAACCGTAGATTTTATTATAGAAATAGCTGCAGCAATTATTAAAAGGACAACAATGGATTTTATTAAATAATAGTCTCTAAAATATTGCCAGCGTTCGCCCTTTGGCACTTCATTTGGTTTATAAATGTGGTCAGCCATTAGAGGCCCTCCTATGTATTCAGATTTTATTTTTTATTATAAAAGAAAAATGGGCCGTTGTCAAAACAAAAGGCACTTTGTTTACAAAACGTACATTTTTACAAAAAGAATGAAAAGCAAAGGCCGTTGTAAATGTAACAGCCTTTGCTTTTCGTAGCATAAAACATCCTTATTATGCCATGTTTTTTAATTTTTCTTCACAATATTGCAAATCTTCTACGGTGTTAACACCAAAAATTTCAGAATTATCCAAAACAGTGCAGGTGGTAATTTTAGCACCCTTTTGTTTTAAAATTTTTGGTACATCGGTTAAATAGTATTCACCCTGTGCATTGTTGTTTTTTAGTTCTTTTAAGTTATCAAACAACATTTTGGAACGAAAAACATAAATGCCGATGTTCAGTTCTTTAACAGCTAATTGCTCCGGGGTGCAGTCTTTGGTTTCAACAATGTCAACGAACTGACCATTTTCATCCTTAATAATACGGCCATAGGGCAGGTTTTCATCTACAATAGCGGTCATAACTGTGCAGTCTGCGCCGGTGCTATTATGGGTTTCGATAATTTTTTTATATGTAGCTTTGGTTAAAAGAGGCATATCGCCGTATAAAACCAAAACGTCACCATCATAATTTTCAAAATGCTCTCTGGCACAGTTTACAGCGTGACCGGTGCCTAGCTGTTCATCCTGGTCTGAGAATAAATATTCGGGGGATAAAGCGGCACGCACATCTTCTTTTTTATAGCCCACAACCACAACGGTATCCTTTTTTTCAATAAAGTCAATGTGTTCTAATACATAATCAATTAATGCCCGACCATTTGCCTGGCGGAGTACCTTGGGCAGTTGAAATTTCTCGGATTGCAAACGGGTGCCTTTGCCAGCACCTAACACGATAGCCTTCATTTTTATTTCCTCCTAAATTATGAATTATTAACGTCTTCTCCGGTTATTAGAAAGCAACACTAAGCGAAGCAACTGCATGGCAGAAACGAGCGCAGCGGCAACGTAAGTCAATGCTGCGGCGGATAACACTTTTTTAGCAGCAGATAGCTCTTCTTCATCTAAAATATAATTAGCATTCAAGGTTTTAATGGCACGGCGACTGGCATTAAATTCTACCGGCAGGGTAATCAGTTGGAATAAAACCAATGCCGAAAACAAGATAATGCCTGCAGAAATCAAAGGCTCTATGCTCATAATAATGCCTAACAGCACCAAAGGAAAGGCAAGGGTAGAACCAATGTTTGCCACAGGCAGCACAGCATTTCGCATTTTAATGGGCACATAGCCTGTGGCGTGCTGCACAGCATGACCAGCTTCGTGTGCGGCAACCCCGATAGAAGCAACCGAAGTGCTGTCGTGCACCGAATCGGACAGACGGATAACATTTGTCCGTGGGTCATAATGATCGGTTAGGTTGCCGCTGACTCGTTCGATGGTTACGGCATGAAGCCCGTTTTCGTTTAAAATATGACGAACGATTTGGGCAGCAGTTTTACCCCGGCGGCTCATAACCGAAGCGTATTTTTTAAAGGTACTCTGCACTTTAAATTGCGCAAAGGTGGCAATTAAAAGGGCTGGTAACACCAAAATTAAATAATATGAATCATAATAAAAATAAGGCATTGTTTTTCTCCTTTTGCCGGTTTTTTATTATAGTATATCCTCTTGTCTGTTAGGCAATTCCCAAAATGCTTGTGGCAAACTGGAAATAAATGAATAAAGACAAAGCATCTAAAATTGTGGTGATAATGGGGCTTGCCATGAGCACCGGATCAACGTGTAGTTTCTCTGCTAAAACCGGCAACATGCCGCCAATCACTTTGGCAAGACAAACAATGCAGAATAAACTCAAACAAACAGCAAGGGCAATGGGAACGGTCACATTGTCAAAAATCATAATACGGGCAAAGTTGACAACAGCCAGCAAAAAGGCAGTGGTGGCACCCACCCGAAGCTCTTTCCACATAACCTTTAAAATATCAGAAAAATCAAGTTCATTTAAGGCAAGACTTCGAATAATCATGGTGGAAGACTGCGCACCGGCATTACCGGCTGTGCCCATCAACATGGGCATATAAGCCGTTAAGGCAGCGACCTGACTAAGCGTTCCCTCAAAGCTTCGAATAATAAAACCTGTGAACGTAGCCGAAATCATTAGCACCAAAAGCCACATAACGCGGTTTTTAGCAAGGGTAAATACGCCGGTTTTAAGATAGGGCACCTCAGAGGGCGTCATAGCGGCCATTTTGTGAAAGTCTTCGGTGTTTTCCTGCTCAATAACGTCCACAATGTCATCAATGGTGATAATGCCTACAAGCCGCTGTTCCCGATCGACCACCGGCATAGATAAAAGGTCATATTTCCGGAAAAGGTAAGCAGACCGCTCCTGGTCATCTAAGGTGTAAATATATTTAATGTTGGTATCCATCAATTCTTCCATGGTGGCATCCGGGTGACTTAAAATCAGGGTGCGGATCGATACCGTTCCTTCCAGCTTTCGCTGGGGATTGACCACATAACAGTTGTTAATAGTTTCTTTGTCCACGCCGTTTTTGCGAATGTGCTCTAAGGCCTCTCGAACCGTCATTTCCTTTTTCAAATCTACAAATTCGGTGGTCATCAGACTGCCGGCACTATCATCGGGATATTGCAGTAGCTGATTAATAATTTTGCGGGTGGCTTCATCGGTGTTTTTAAGCACACGTTTCACCACATTGGCCGGCATTTCTTCAATAAAATCTACCGTATCGTCCATATATAGTTCGTCCATAATGCGAACCACTTCAGAATCGGTGATAGATTCGATGATATACTGCTGCATATCACTATCCATCTCTGTAAAAACCTCGGCGGCTGTTTCCTTGGGCAGCATGCGGAAAATACGCAGGCTTTCATCAGCTGAAAAGTCAGCCAAAAGATTTTCTATGTCCACATAGTTCATATCCAGCAGCAGAGCCCGAATGTCTGCATACCGATTGCCTTTGAGAAAATGCTCTACAGTATCGTGTAGAGTTTCCTCTACTTTTGTTTCATCCATAGCGTTCCTTTCCGGGGAACATATAAATTAGGCGAAAAAGATACGATTCCCCTGGTTATTATGTAATTGTTCAGTCCATCGCCCGGGAACTGTATCCATTCGATTCGCCTCCTGTTTATCAATTTAGTTTTTACCTATTATATTATTGTAACTCATATCCTAAAAAAATGCAATCATTTTTTAGAAATATAAAAGGTTTATTTCTTTTTATTTTTTTCGGCCATGGCCTTTTCAAAAGCTAACTGCATTGCTGTTTTTTCTTCTTTTGGTTCTTGCTTTTGTTGATTTTTTAAATAGTTCTGCACATAATGTTTTGAAGCGCCGCTACCGTCATTTTCCCGACGCTTTTGGTAAGCGGTTAGTTTTTCTCGATAGCCGCAGGGACAAATATAAATCCGGCTATCCCCCTCGCCAAAAAGTTCCAAAGTTTTGTGACAGTTGGGGCAACGGACGCTGGTCTTTAAGCTGATATTTTGGCGGTAACTGCAATCTCTGTCCTGACAGACCAACATTTTGCCCTTTTTACCATTAACGGAAAGGAGCATTTTGCCGCAAACAGGGCAAGGGGTAGTGGTCAGGTTATCGTGGTTAAACTTTTTATCTTCTGTCACGACAGTTTTTACTAACGCTTGGGTGTAACCCCGAATTTCTTTAATGAATTCTTTTTTGGCTGCGTTCCCTTTACTAATGGCTTCTAAGGCTTGTTCCCATTTGGCCGTGAGCAGTGGCTCTTTCAAGTCATCGGGCACCAGATTAATCAGTTGCAACCCCTTAGACGTGGGCACAATGCTTTTGCCGGACTTTTCAATGTAGAAAGAAGAAAACAATTTTTCGATAATATCAGCACGAGTGGCAGGTGTGCCTAAGCCACTGCCAATAAATTCGCGCATTTTCTTATCTTCGATAAAGGCACCGGGGTTTTCCATAGCGGAAAGGAGCGTGGCCTCAGTATAACGTGCCGGTGGCGCAGTTTTACCAGCTTTAATCAACACATTTTGGCAAGTGAAGGTCATTCCTTTTTGTAAAGATGGCAGAGTTTGTTCATCTTCCTCTTCTTCGTCAGCTACATCATAAACCTTTTTCCAACCCTTGTTTAAAATTTCGCGACCCTGGGCCGTAAAATTATAATCACCGCAAGTTAAAGAAGCTTTAATGGAACAATATTCATAAGCTTCGAAAAAGCAGGTTAAAAAACGCAGGATAACCATGCGATAAATTTTCTTTTCATCGTCAGACAAGTTTAAATAATTCACGCCCTGCTCTGTAGGGATAATAGCGTGGTGGTCAGTGACCTTTGCGTTGTTAATGCAGGCTTTGGCAATAGAACGCTTTTCTTTTAAAATCGTACCGGCGGTAGAGGTGAAATCTCCAAAAGAAACGGCCCGTACACGGTCGTATAACGTGGGCACAATGTCTTCTGTTAAATACCGTGAATCGGTACGGGGATAGGTGAGAGCCTTGTGCCGTTCATACAATGATTGCATCACAGAAAGAGTTTGCTTTGGGGAAAATCCGTATTGTTTGTTGGCGTCCCTCTGCAATTCCGTTAAGTCGTACAGCGCTGGTGGCGGTGTTTTTTTGTTGGTTTTTGTTACGGATGTAAGGGTAAAGGTTTTGTTTTTAATGGCCGTGGCAATGGTTTCAGCGGTTTGACGGTCGTAAATGGCTGTTTGATTGTTTTTATCCCGATATGTCACCGTAAAGGAACCTAAATCGGCTTTAACATTAAAATATTCTTTGGCGGTAAATTTACGGATGGCATTTTCACGCTCTACAATCATGGCAAGGGTAGGGGTTTGTACCCGTCCGGCAGAAAGCTGCGCGTTATATTTGCAGGTTAAAGCACGGGTCACGTTTAAACCCACCAGCCAGTCGGCTTCGGCGCGAGCCTGGGCAGATTGATATAAGTTTTCATAGTCTTTGCCGTCTTTTAAATTCTGAAATCCTTCACGGATAGCTTTATCTGTTTGGGAAGAAATCCACAAACGCTGAATGGGTTTTTTAAAGCCGGCTTTCTGGATAATCCAGCGTGCCACCAGTTCGCCCTCTCGTCCAGCATCGGTAGCAATTATTAAGGAAGAAATTTCTTCGCTATTTAAAAGGCTCCGTACAACAGAATATTGTTTTTTGGTGTTCGGAATAACCTCCAACGCCATTTTTTCGGGGAGCATGGGCAGGGTTTCAAGTCGCCAGCTCTTATATTCTTTGCCGTAGTGCTCTGGGGCGGCCAAAGTCACCAGGTGCCCCAAAGCCCAGGTGACAATATATCGGTCGCCAAGGATGCATCCCTCACCATATTTTCGACAGCCAAGCACCCGGGCAAGTTCTTTGCCTACGGATGGTTTCTCGGCCAAGACTAATATTTTAGACATAAACGAATCTCCTTTGTGTTATTGATCCGTTTTTATTGTACCATAGAATAGCAAAAAAGAAAATGCTTTTTATATTATATATAAGGAAGAAAAAGGAACAATATGTGAAGAGGAGAAAAAAATATAAAAAAATAAAAAATTTCTCTTGACTAATACTAAAAGTTGTGATATATTTAGATGTGCCTATTTTGAAAAGGTCTTTTTTTTGTTGTGCAAAAAAAGGAATATATACTGGGAGGGAAACACCTATGAGAACCAAGATTACACTGGCATGTTCTGAATGCAAACAGCGGAATTATGATACGATGAAGAACAAGAAAAACGATCCTGACAGATTGGAAATGAACAAGTATTGCAGATTCTGCAAGAAGCATACCACTCATAAGGAAACAAAATAAATTGCTTTTTGGCAGTTTGTTTTGCATGTCGGCTTTCTGGCATCTTTCCATGCAGGCAGAAAGACTGACGAATATGCGCCGATGCATGGCGGCGGAATGGAGAGTATTATGAGCGAGAAAAAATCCAACATTTTCGTTAGAGCGGCTAAAGCAATTGCCGGTTATTTTCGCGAACTCAAATCAGAATTAAAAAAGGTTGTTTGGCCCACCTGGAAGCAGATTCGCAACAACACTGGTGTGGTTATCACAGCCCTTATTTTGGTGGGCGCATTTGTAGCGCTTTTGGATTTCGGCTTTCAGTTTTTATTCAGTACGCTCCTTAAGTAGTACAGAGCGGGGATGACTCTAAAGAAGGAGGCAAAAGAAGCAATGTTGCTTCTTAAATGATATGGCTGACGAAGCAAGATGGTATGTCATTCATACCTTTTCTGGTTATGAAAAAAAAGTACAGGCAAATATTGAAAAGTCCGTTGAGAACCGGAACCTGCAAGATTTGATTCTGGATATCAAGGTGCCGATGGAAGAAGTTGTTGAAACCAAAGGCGAAGAACAAAAGGTTGTGCAGCGTAAGGTGTTCCCCGGTTATGTTATGGTTAAAATGATCATGACAGATGACAGCTGGTATGTTATCCGCAACACCCGCGGTGTTACCGGTTTTGTTGGTCCGGGTTCTAAACCTGTTCCCTTAACGGAAGAAGAAGTACACACCATGGGTATCGAACGCAAAGTTGTTTCTGTTAACTTTGAGGTTGGTTCCAGTGTGCGCGTCTGTGAAGGTCCTTTGGCTGACTTTGTCGGCACGGTGGACGAAATTAATTTAGAAAAACAGTCTGTGCGTGTAATTGTGTCTATGTTCGGTAGAGAAACACCTGTTGAACTGGACTTTTCACAAATTGAAGCATTACAGTAAATATGGCCTTTTGGCTTTATTTTGCATCGGTTTTACCGTTGCTTTGGGTGGGAGAGCGCAATGCGTTCGCCAAAACCACATCTTTTTAAGAGGAGGAACTTTTACAATGGCTCAAAAAATCACAGGTTACATCAAACTGCAGATTCCGGCTGGTAAAGCAACCCCGGCTCCGCCTGTAGGCCCTGCTCTGGGTCAGCATGGTGTTAACATCGTGCAGTTCACAAAGGAATTTAACGAAAAGACTGCTAAAGACGCTGGTTTAATTATTCCGGTTGTCATCACTGTTTATGCAGACAGATCTTTTTCGTTCATCACCAAGACTCCGCCGGCGGCTGTGCTGCTTAAAAAAGCCGCAAAGATCGAAAGTGGGTCCGGTGTTCCCAACAAAACCAAGGTTGCAACTGTATCCAAAGAGGTTGTTCGCCAAATCGCTGAGCAGAAAATGCCTGACTTAAACGCAGCAAGCGTTGAAGCAGCTATGAGTATGGTTGCTGGTACGGCCAGAAGTATGGGAATTGTTGTTGAGGACTAATTTCGATTGAATAAGTGGGAGAGCGAAAGCTTGCAAGACCACAAAAGGAGGAAACATAATGTTCAGAGGCAAAAAGTATCAAGAAAGTGCAAAATTGGTTGACAGAACCAATTTATATGACCCCAGCGAAGCTATGGAGCTGGTTACCAAAACCGCTAAGGCTAAGTTTGATGAAACTGTTGAAGTTCATATTAAGCTGGGTGTTGACTCAAGACACGCAGACCAGCAGGTTCGTGGTGCTATAGTTCTGCCCCACGGTACCGGTAAGGTTGCCCGTGTGTTAGTATTCGCAAAAGGCGATAAGTTAAATGAGGCTGAAGCTGCAGGCGCTGATTTCTTCGGCGGCGAAGAGCTGATCCCCAGAATTCAGAATGACAACTGGTTTGGCTATGATGTTGTTGTTGCAACACCGGATATGATGGGTGTAGTTGGTCGCTTGGGTAAAGTGTTAGGTCCTAAAGGCTTAATGCCCAGCCCCAAAGCGGGTACCGTTACCATGGATGTGGCTAAAGCTGTTGCTGAAATCAAATCCGGTAAAATTGAGTACCGTTTGGATAAGACTAATATCATTCACTGCCCCATTGGTAAAGTATCTTTTGGTCCTGAAAAGCTGAAAGAAAACTTTACAGCACTGTTAGATGCAGTAGTTAAGGCAAAGCCTGCTGCTGCAAAAGGTCAGTACATTAAGAGTTGTGCTGTTGCATCTACCATGGGTCCTGGTATTAAAATTTCTCAGGCAAAAGTTTTAGACTAAGTTTTGCTTGACAATGCCATAATTGTGTGGTATAATAACTTTGTTAGTGAAATATTTTTCCGCAGACAGTTGGTGTCCGAAAGGATATAATGCTCAAAGCGCCAACCGAGGAGAGCATTTTATGAAAGCATGAAAGGCTTTTCTTCGTTTGCGGAGAAAAGCCTTATTTTATTTTGAACGGTGAGGTGAAATTTAGAATGCCCAGTGAAAAGATTTTGGAACAGAAAAAACAGATGGTTGATACATTAGCTGATAAAATGCAAAAAGCAGTTGCCGGCGTTATGGTTGACTATCGTGGTTTAACCGTTGAAGAGGATACAAAGCTGAGAAACGAACTGCGTGCAGCAGGTATCGAATATTCAGTTGTAAAAAATACTCTGACTCGTTTTGCTGCTAACCGTATTGGTTACACAGAGTTTGACGAGATTTTAAACGGTCCTACTGCTTTGGCTTTGAGCTATGATGATGTTGTTGCTCCTGCAAGAGTGTTAGCAGGCTTTGCAGAAAAGAATGACAATCTGGAAATCAAAGCTGGTTTTATGGAAGGTAAAGCAATGTCTTTAGAAGAAGTTGTTGCCCTTTCTAAAATCCCTTCAAAAGATACCTTATATGCTATGCTGGCAGGTGGCTTGAATGCTACTATCGCAGGCTTGGCAAGAGCTATCGATGCTGTTAGAGAACAGAAAGAAACTGCTTAAAGCAAAAAATTATTAACTAAAAATATTTAGGAGGAAATTACAATGAGCGAAAAAATTGCTGCTTTAATTGAAGAGATTAAAGCTCTAACTGTTATTGAATTATCTGAACTGGTAAAGGCTATTGAAGAGGAATTTGGCGTAAGCGCAGCTGCTCCTGTAGCTGTAGTTGGTGGCGCTGCTCCTGGTGGTGCTGCTGCCGCTGAAGAAAAGTCTGACTTTGACGTTGAGCTGACTGATGCAGGCGCAGAAAAGATTAAGGTTATCAAAGTTGTACGTGAAATCACTGGTCTGGGTTTGAAAGAAGCTAAGGAAGCTGTAGATGGCGCTCCGAAGATTCTGAAAGAAGGCGTTGGCAAAGAAGATGCTGAAGCTATCAAAGCTAAGCTGGAAGAAGTTGGCGCTAAGGTAACCTTAAAGTAATTTTTACTTAAAGCGTTTAAAGAGATTGCCGTTTAAACGGCAATCTCTTTTTTATTTTCCTTTTGTACAATATTTTTACATAAAAAAGAGTGCAACTTTCGTCGCACCCTTTTAACCATTAAAGCTATATTTTATTTTTCGTCTTTATAAATTTCTTTAAAGTATTTATAAGTGTCAACCTTTAATTCACCGCAGGCATCTTCGTCGCAAGCAACAATGCCTTGGGGATGAAGCTGCAGAGCGCTAATTGTCCAAGCATGGTCAACACCGCCCTCCACACAGTGGCGAAGTGCACGAGCTTTGTTGTGACCGCTGATTAACAGCAGAACTTCTTTAGAATCACAAACAGTACCTACGCCAACAGAAAGAGCTGTCTTGGGCACTTTGTTGGGGTCGTTATCAAAGAAACGGGAGTTAACAATTAAAGTATCCTGTGTTAAAGCGCGAACACCGGTACGAGAAGCCAGAGAAGTAAAGGGTTCGTTAAAAGCAATGTGACCATCCACACCGCTGCCGCCTAAAAACAGGTCAATACCGCCATAAGAAGCAATTTTATCTTCATAGCGTTGGCACTCAGCAGCAAGGTCTTCTGCCATGCCGTTTAAAATATTAATATTTTCTTTGGGAATATCGATATGATTAAAGAAATTATCATGCATAAAATACCAGTAGCTCTGGTCATGGTCCTTAGGCAGACCAACATATTCATCCATATTAAAAGTCACTACGTTTTTAAAGGTTACCTTGCCTGTTTTGTTCATTGCAATTAAATTTTTATAAACGCCTAATGGAGAAGAACCGGTGGGCAGACCCAAAATAAAAGGACGATTTTCTTTGTGATTGTTAATGGCATCGGCAATGTGCTGAGCAGCCCAAAGAGACATGTCATCATAATTGTTTTTAATAATAAGTTTCATGTTTATCACTCTCCGTTTTAGTTATTTGGAACATGTTATCATTCCCTTATATCATTATTTTAACTCTAATTAGTTCATTTGTCTAGTTATTTTTCTTTACTCTTTTAGTCAACTTTCATTAGCACTTTAACAATTTCGCCAATATAAACTTTGTGATAATCCTTGCCCGGATAGACTTTTTTTTCAATATCCGGCAGGAGAATGTTTTCAGGCTCAATTTTACCCAAATAGATTTTTTTGCAGAGAACAACAAGATTGCCCTCTTTAAAATAGGGGACACCTTCGGCATGCTCGACGGTTAAGCCGGATTTTTTAATTTTATCTTCATCCCGACCGCTAACCTTGCCAAAATAGGCTAATGTTTCGCGATAACTTTCATCAAAGAAAGTCAGTGAAAAACGGTCAGAGCTATCTACCAGTTCACGGGTATAACGTTGAGGGCGGATAAAAGTGAAAACAACATTTTTATACCATAAAACACCAACGCCGCCCCAGGAAGCTGTCATGGCGTTGACTTTGCCTTCGTTTTCAGCCCCAATTAGCATCCATTCCTTATCAATCATGGTAAAAGGATTTTTTTCGATTTGTTCAGGGGTAATTTCATAAAACTGACTCATTATTTTAACTCCTTATTATTGATAGAATAAATAGCAAATGTAAGTGCTGGCTAACATGCCAGTAAAATCTGCGGCTAATGCGGCAGGCACGGTATAGCGCGAATGGCGGATTTTGACTGAGCCGTAATACACCGCTAAAGTATAAAACGTGGTTTCGGTTGAACTCATAATAACAGATGCAATGCGGCCTACCATAGAATCCGGTCCTGCGGTTTTCAATAAATCATTTAGCAAAGCTAAAGAACCGCTGCCGGATACAGGGCGGAGGAGCGCAAGGGGCATGATTTCGGACGGAATGTTTATTAATTTTGTGACAGGGGATAGCAAACTTGTTAAAAACTGCAATGCGCCGGAAGAACGAAACATGGTGATAGCGGCAATGAGCCCCACCAAAGCCGGCAAAATATTAAACAGGGTTTTTAACCCTTCTTTTGCCCCTGCCACAAAAGCGTTAAACACATCCACCTTTTTTACCCAACCATAACCAATGATGATAACAAATAGTAAAGGCATAATCATGCCGGAAAGATAAGGGAGCATTATAGTCGCCCCCTTCCACGTTTTGACAAAAGTTTGGCGACCGTAACGCCCACAAGAAGGGAGAGAACAGAGCAAATCCAAACTGGCACAATAATGCTAAAGGGATCGGTAGCACCGGTGGCGGCACGTAAGGCGATAACGGTAGAGGGAATAAGCGTAATAGAAGCGGTGTTAATCACCACAAACATACACATTTCGTCCGAGGCCCTGTCTTTTTGTAGATTTATTTTATCAAGCTCTGCCATGGCGGCAAGGCCCAAAGGGGTGGCTGCGTTAGAAAGACCTAAAAAATTGGCGGTCATATTCATAACAATAGCGGTAATAGCCGGCGATCCCGGCTTTAACTTAGGAAACAGAATTTTGGATAAAGGGCGAATGAAAGTGGCAAGCTTTTCGGTTAACCCAGCACGTTTAGCAATTTCTAAAAGGCCAGACCAAAAGCACATCATACCCAATAGTCCCATAGACATGGTGACGGCGTTTTCGGCACCTTTTAAGGCACTTTGTGCCACCGATTCCATATCACTTGTGATTAAACCAAACAAAAAGGCGGTGATAATCATACCGCCCCAGATAAATCCCATCATTTTGCTCACCTCTTTACTACTCTATGAGGTGTGTTGTTTTAATATGAAATTTTTATTTTGTAAAAGGATTTAAAATTCCCATTCGTAGCGTTATTTTGGCTATATCCATTCTGGCTTCAAACAGAGTAAACAGTTGAGCATCTATTTCGTCAATTTTTTTCCGTAGCCGGTTCAGCATAGGTTTTTGCCTCTAATAATAAATCTGCCATTACAATAGTTGCAGCGGCTTCAATAACGCAAACCGCACGGGGCACAATGCAAGGGTCGTGACGTCCGTGAATGGTAATGGTTTCTTCGGTCATGGTTTTAATATTCACGGTCTCTTGGGGTTTGGCAATGGACGGTGTGGGTTTTATGGCAACGGAAAAGACAAGGGGCATACCGTTGGTAATGCCGCCGTTAATACCGCCGTTGTGATTGGTTTTGGTTTTAATTTCACCATTTTCTAAACAAAAAGCATCGTTTGCCTCACTGCCCAAAAGCTCGGTGAGGTCAAAACCGGTTCCAAATTCCAAGCCCTTTACAGCAGGGATGGAAAACAACATAGCAGAAAGGTTGCTTTCAACCGAGTTGAAGAAAGGTGAGCCTAAACCGGCGGGTACACCTGTTATCAAGGCTTCAATCACACCACCGATAGAATCTTTATTTTCTCTGGCATTATCAATAACTTTGGAAAAAGCTGGTATCACATTCTCGTCTAAAACAGCAAGCTCACGGCTGGAGATATTGCGGCAAGCTTTTATATCCGGTGAAACGGCATTAAAAGCCACATCCTTTTCTTTGCCCAGAGATTTAATATGAGCAAAAATCTCAATGCCCTGTGCCTTTACATAAGGCTTTAAAACCGCACCGGCAAACACCAAAGGTGCCGTTAAACGACCGGAAAAATGACCGCCGCCCCGATAGTCACTAAAGCCATGGTAGCGTACGGATGCTGTATAATCGGCATGAGCAGGGCGTAACAGCTCCGGTTGATAGTCTTTGGAACGGGTGTTGGTGTTTTCGATTAAGACGCACAGTGGTGTACCGGTGGTTTTGCCCTGAAAGAGACCGCTGACAATTTTCGGCACATCACCCTCTTTTCGCGGGGTGGAAAACCGGTTGCCACCAGGGGCACGGCGTGCCATTTCTAACTGGATGGCCTCCACGTCAAGAGGGAGGCCTGTCGGCAAGCCGTCTAACACCACGCCGATGCTATCCGAGTGAGATTCGCCGAAAATAGAAAGCTTTATGTGATTGCCAAATACATTTGCCATATTAGGTTCCCTCCTATTTTGCTAAATTAAAATAGTCTTCCCAAAAATTTCCATAGGATTTTGCCACACACTCACTGCCGCAAATTGTAACAGTGCTTTCTGCCACGGTGGCAGCGATGGCGGCGGCCATAGCAATTCTGTGGTCGTTGTGGCTGTCGATGGTGCAGCCAGAAAGAGAGGTTTTACCATGAATAATCAAGGCGTCCTCTTCTTCTTTGATATTTGCGCCGAAGCGTTTGAGCATATCTGTAACCGTGGTCAAACGGTCACTTTCTTTAATACGCAATCGTGCAGCGTTTATAATCTTAGTTGTGCCCTCTGCCTGTGTTGCGAGTACTGCTAACACGGGCACTAAATCGGGAATTTGGCTCACATCAATGGTAGTACCTTTTAGAGGGGAACCAAATTGTTTGATAATGGAAAGAATTTCTTTATCACCCTGACAGGAATCAGCGGAAAGTCCCTCGACAGTTATGTCGCTGCCCATGGCATTAGCGCAAAGATAAAAAGCGGCCTGTGAATAATCACCCTCTACTGTGATGGAGCAGGGCGTGTAGTGCTGATTTCCGGGTATGATAAAGCGTTCATAGTTTTCGTTTTTTACCATAATACCAAAGCGTTGCAAAATATCCAGAGTCATATCAATATAGCCAATGGATTCGGCTTTTGTGGTCAACTCAATGGTGCTGTCCGCATCGAGCAGGGGTAGCGCAAAAAGCAGGCCGGTAATAAACTGGGAGCTGATGTTGCCGGGCAAACGATAGGTACCACCCTTTAGTGTGCCAGAAAAGGTAATGCTGTCTGCAGTTTTGGCATAGTGGATACTATCTTGCTCACAAATATCAAAATAAGGTGCTAAGGGGCGAGACATAAGCCTGCCTCTTCCTGTAAAAGTAACCGTTTTGCCGGTGCACCAGGCGAGGGGGATTAAAAACCGCAGGGTGGAGCCGGATTCACAGCAATCAATGACAGTATCATCTTCTGCTTTCGGGCTTGTGCCCACCACGGTTAAACTGTCTTCGTTTGTGCTGATGTGGGCACCTAAGGCATTCATCGCACTTGTGGTTGCCCGAATATCGTCTGACCAGGCGAGGTTGGAGATAGTTGATTGTCCCTCTGCCAAAGCGGCGGCAATCACCGCCCGGTGTGCCTGGCTTTTAGAAGGGGGCACGGTAACCGTGCCCCTTAAATGTTTGGGAATAATGATTTGTTCCATAACAATCCCTCTGTTTTTTAACGTAATGTAGCACCTAATTCCTTTTCTAGTGCAGAAAGAACTTCTTGAACGATTTCGTTTACTTCGCTATCAGTCAGGGTTTTTTCCATAGACTGTAAGGTTAAGGAATAAGCCATAGATTTTTTGTTTTCCGGCACCTGTTTGCCTTTATATACATCGAACAGGGTTAAGCCGGCAAAGAGCTTTTTAGCCTTTTTCTTAATCACGGTTTCAATGTCAGCAGCCAGTACACCGTCATCCACCAACAGGGCAAGGTCACGGTGAACAGCGGGATATTTGGGCAGAGGCTGATAGGTTTTGTTGTTCTTAGCGTAAGTCAGTAAGTCAGGCATATTAATCTGTGCCACATAAATTTCTTTATCCACACCGTAGTTATCACAAACAGCAGGATGAATCTGACCCAGAATACCTATTTCTTTTTTACCCACACAAATGGAAGCTAGGCGGCCGGGGTGGAAAGTGGGATTTTCGGTTTCAGGGCGGAACTGTGCAGAAGAAAGACCCACACCGGCAAACAAAGCTTCTACAATGCCCTTTAAGTCGAAGAAATCGCAGGCACCGTAAAGACCTAAGGAAATCACACGGCGTTCTTCCGGCAGTTTGCCTTCTTCTGTGGGCAGATAAATGGTTGCCAGCTCAAAGAGTTTGGCAGAATCGTTCTTAAAATTAATATTTCGAGCCACAGTTTCCATCATAGAATGGATAGCGGTGGTACGCATAACAGAGTTTTCTTCACCTAAGGGGTTGCTGATGGTAACAGTGTTACGCAAAGGACTGTCAGCCGCGAGGCACAGCTTTTCAAAATAGTTGGGATTGGTAAAGCTGAAGGTTATAATTTCATTCATACCGCAGGCACAAAGGAGTTCCTTCACTTTATCCTCTAACTTCTGTGACGGGGTTTTTACGCTATGCGCCGTTTCGCCGCACATTAAGGTTGAGGGGATTTTATCGTAACCATAAATTCTCAAAATTTCTTCAGCCACATCAGCAAAGCCCTCAATGTCCTTACGGAAAGAGGGAGGAATAACGGAATCGCTATTTACGGTGAAGTCTAAAGCACGCAAGGTATCTTCCATAAACTGGCGGTCGATGTTGGTGCCTAAGAAACGGTTGATTTTTTCATGGTCAAAGGGAATTACGTTGGGTTCTTCTTTTTCGTCATAAATATCAATGATGCCATCCACAATTTCACCGCAACCCAGCTCTTCAATGAGCTGGCAGGCACGCAGAATAGCGGGTAGAGTATTTTCAGGGTCAAGACCTTTTTCATAGCGAGAAGAGCTTTCAGTTCTAAGCCCCAGTTTTCTGGCAGTTTTACGAATCAAAGGCGCTTTAAAGGTAGCGGATTCAAATAAAATGATGGTGGTATCATCCTTAATTTCAGAATTTTGACCACCCATAACACCGGCAACGCCAACAGGTTTTTTGCCGTCACAAATCATGAGCATAGAATCATCTAGCACTCGTTCCACATCGTCTAACGTGGTCAGGGTTTCGCCGGCACGAGCGCGGCGAACACAAACGGCGCTACCTTCTAAATCACGCAAATCAAAGGCGTGCATTGGCTGGCCATATTCTAACATAATATAGTTGGTAATATCCACAATGTTATTAATAGCACGAATGCCGCAAGCCTTAAGACGTTTTTGCATCCATTGGGGCGAGGGACCGATTTTAATGTTTTTAGCCACCTTGCCGCAATAACGCAGGCAACCCTCGGTATCTTCTACTGAGATGGAAACATAATCGTTAATATCACCGCCGCAACCTTTTACTACCGGTTCTTTTACAGTAAAGGGTCTGCCAAAGGTTACCGCAGTTTCGCGAGCTAAACCAATAACAGAAAGGCAATCGGGACGGTTAGAGGTAATTTCAAAATCTACAATGTTTTCATTTAAGTTAAACACGTCACGAATGTCCATGCCGGCAGGCAGGGCATTGTCTAAAACCAAAATGCCGTATTCAGCATCGGGGAAATCCGCTTCACTCATACCTAATTCTTCATAAGAACAGAGCATGCCGGCAGATTCCACGCCACGGAGCTTGCCGGTTTTAATTTTGGTACCATCGGGGAGCAGAGCACCGTCTAAAGCAACGGGCACCGTCTGACCCACCTTAACATTGGGGGCACCGGTAACAATCTGCAGGGTTTTATCCCCCACGTTAATCTGGCAAACCACCAGTTTATCCGCATCGGGATGGGGAGCAATTTCTAAAATTTTACCGGTTACCACATTTAGCAGGTTTTCGCCTGGATTTTCGATGCCCTCAACTTTAGAGCCTGTCATGGTCAGGGCGTGGTTATATTCTAGTGGGGTGATGTCATTTACATCTGTATAGTCATTGAGCCAACTCATAGGTATTTTCATTGTTCATTCTCCTTTCTTTCAGCGAGCCTTAAAACTGGTTTAAAAAGCGCAGGTCGTTTTCGTATAAATGACGCATATCATCAATATTCATACGACGCATAACAATACGCTCTAAGCCTAAGCCAAAGGCAAAACCGCTGTAAACAGAAGTATCAATACCGCAACGCTCCAACACTTTGGGATGCACCATACCGGCACCCAACAGCTCAATAAAGCCTTCGCCTTTGCAAACCCTGCAACCTTTACCACCGCAAACGAAGCAAGAAACGTCAACTTCGGCACTGGGCTCAGTAAAGGGAAAATGATGGGGACGGAAACGGAGCACAGCATCGTTACCATAAAGGGTTTTCATAAAGGTTTCCAAGGTGCCCTTTAAGTCGCCCATAGTAATGCCCTTATCTACTACTAAACCCTCAATCTGATGAAAAACAGGGGAGTGGGTAGCATCCACAGCGTCACTACGATATACACGACCGGGTGCAATGATGCGGATGGGAGGCTTTTGCTGTTCCATAACACGAATCTGAACTGATGAGGTCTGAGAACGGAGCACGATGTTATCATTAATATAAAAGGTATCCTGCGTATCGCGTGCAGGATGGTCTTTCGGGATGTTCAAAGCTTCGAAGTTATAATAATCATATTCCACTTCGGGACCTTCAGCAATGGAGAAACCCATACCAACGAAAATTTTTTGAACCTCCTCCAAAACGGTGGTTAAGGGATGGGTTTTGCCGATAATTGGTGTGCGGCCGCCCATGGTTACATCTAAGGTTTCGGCCTTTAATTTTTCACTTCGTTCTGCTGCTAACAGAGCAGCTTTTTGTGCTTCAATTTTTTCTTCAATAAAGCTACGAACATCGTTAGCCAGCTGACCGATGATAGGGCGTTCTTCGGCAGAAAGGCCGCCCATACCGCGCAAAATAGCGGTGAGTTCGCCTTTTTTACCTAACAGACCGACACGGATATCCTCCAAATCTTGCAGGTTTTTAGCATTTTTCAAAGCGTTTTCTGCTTTTTCTTTCATAGAAAGCAGTTGATTTTTCATATATATTCTCCTTTCGATTATACACAAAATAAAAAACGCCCGCCCCACAAAGGGACGGACGATAAAATCGTACGCGGTACCACCCTTATTTTTCGGTTTTACCCGACTCATTTTGCGCATAACGGGCGCATGCTCCGGCACAGCCTACTAAAAAAGCCGTTCAACTGTGCAGCTCCAAGGTGAAATTTCAAGCACGCCCTTAACCGGATTTCCTTTCAGCCCAGTGAGAAATCCTCTCTTGTTTGAGGTGGTGGCGACTTTACTTTGCCTCTTCCTTGCTTTTATTCATCATATATGGAGTATTGTATCACAAAAATTGGATTTTTGCAAGAATTTTTTAACTTTTTTTGAGAATTTCTGCCCAGGCTTCCTCATAAATTTCTTCTTTTTTGAAAAGCAGGCGACGATCATTGTCTGTAATCTGCCGTAGGGCACGGCAGGGGTTGCCCGCCACCGCTAGGTTCTCGCTTCGCGCGCCGCCTTCCCTTACACAGAGAAAGCATGATGGTATTATTTTACCACAACCCCTCTCAATGTAAATTAATTCTCACAAAAATGAAAAAAATACTTGCAATATGGGCAGAATTATGTTAAAATATCCTATGTTAAATTAATATGTGTTGCTTTTGAGAGAATGTGGCCTGTTGGTCAAGTGGTTAAGACGCCGCCCTCTCACGGCGGAAACACGAGTTCGAATCTCGTACGGGTCACCAAAAAAGCAGCAACACTGAGCAAAATGCCTGCCGATTTGGCGGGCATTTCTTGTATGATTTAAAATATTTTCAGGGTTTTGTGAAAGAATAACCGGTATTAGATTTTTACAAAAAGGTGTGTGATTGCATATATGGCAGAACGGAGTATTGATGTTTCCACAGTGGATTTGGGCGGTTTGTTTGGGGATTTTGACTGTCATATCAAGCAAGTGGAAAAGGAACTTTCAGTTTCTATTTCCTGCAGAGATTCCATATTAAAAATTTTAGGCGGCGAGGAAGAGACGGAAACGGCAAAACGTGCCATTTTGTCTATGGTTGAATCCTTAGAACGTGGTGACGGCTTAACCGAGCAAAGCATTACCTATACCATTATGATGTCTAAAACAGGGAAGACAGAAGCATTAAAAGATGTGGGCAATGATTGCGTTTGCATTACCTCCCGGGGGAAGCCTATTAAAAGCAAAACCTTAGGGCAGAAGGAATATATCCGTGCAATGGGAGAAAATACAGTGGTGTTTGGCATTGGTCCGGCCGGTACGGGTAAAACCTATTTGGCGGTAGCTAAAGCCGTAACGGCCTTCCGCAAAAAAGAAGTCAGTCGTATTATCATTACCCGTCCGGCAGTAGAAGCTGGCGAAAAGCTGGGCTTTTTGCCCGGCGATTTGCAGAACAAGGTGGACCCTTATTTAAGACCCCTGCACGATGCTCTGTTTGAAATGATTGGCACCGAAAGCTATAACAGTTATGTAGAAAAGGGGCTGATTGAGGTGGCACCTTTAGCCTATATGCGCGGACGGACGTTAGATAATTCCTATATTATTTTAGATGAAGCGCAAAACACCACTCCGGAACAGATGAAGATGTTTTTAACCCGTATTGGCTTTGGCTCAAAGGCCATCATCACCGGTGATATTACCCAGATTGACCTGCCGGACGGCAAACGCAGCGGTTTGAAAGAAGCTATAAAAATTCTTTCAGATGTGGAGGATTTGGCCTTTTGCTATTTTTCACATAAAGACGTTGTGCGCCATCCCCTGGTGCAAAAAATTATTCAGGCCTATGAAAAATATGACGCTAAGCGTCAAAAAAATGACAGGAGCAATAGTCATGACAAGTCTTATTCTAAATGATGAGGCCTTGGCACTGCCGGAAAGCTTGCAGACCTTGGTGCAACAATGTGTGGATAAAACATTGGAATTTGAAGAATTTCCTTATGCTGCAGAGGTATCCTTTTCCATAACGGATAACGCAGGGATTCGTGGCTTAAACAGAGAGGAACGGAACATTGATAGGGAAACAGATGTGCTCTCTTTCCCAATGCTGACCGTAGAAGACGGGGTTTTGATTGTGGAAGATGAAGATATAATGGATGACTCGGTGTTTTTGGGTGATATTGTTATTTCACTGCCTAAAGCAGAGGAGCAGGCCAGAGAATACGGTCATTCTTTGGAACGAGAGCTTGGCTTTTTAACGGTTCATTCCATGCTTCATCTGTTGGGCTACGACCATGAAGAGGGTCCCCGTAAAGAATCAGAAATGTTTGCTAAACAGGAAGAAATTTTAAATAGCCTTGCGTTGTTTAGATAAAAGAAGGAGTGAAATGATATGTCTATCCGTAAAAAAACCATGCTTATGTTATTTGTGGATTATGTGGTTTGTTTAATAATTCAATTTCTTTTTTTGTTATTTTCAACCTGGATGTTCAAAGCCGACTGGGTATTTAAAGCATACAGTCTTGTTTTTAGCCTGGTGTTTTTCGGCAAGCTGTATTCCAGAACTCACAAGGCTGCCAAACGGGATTTGCTCCACAAGGAGTTAAAACCGTTAACCGAGGGTTTGATTATGGCGGCGCCTTTGGCGATTTTTAATTTGCTGGTGATTTTGTTTTTTGGTTTGGTTAAAAACAATATTTTGCCCATACGGGATGTGGTTGTGCAGTCATATTATACCTTTCCTGATAACGAACCCCGCATGATAACAGAGGTTTTCTTTATTGATTATTTAACCACCATTGTGCGGGTTTGGTTTAGCTCTCTTATTGGATTTTGTCAGGATAGTACGCCGGTACTTCTTCTTTTGGTTTCGCCCATTATGACATTGGCGGCCGGCTTTTTGGGTTATGTTGCCGGCAGTAAAAAGTTTTACCTTAGCGATTTGATTTATAAAACCAAGGAAAAGGTAAAAACCAAATTTAATGAATAGGCTTTATAAGTGACGGGAGTTATGGTATGAATTTGTTTAATTTATCCGGTGTGTCTAAGGAGTTTGGAGACCGGTGTTTGTTTGAAAATGTGTCCTTTACCATTGGCGACTCCGATAAAATAGGATTAATCGGTGCTAACGGCACCGGTAAAACCACGTTGTTTAAAATTTTGCTTGGGCAAATGGAGGCTACATCCGGCGAAGTTTTTCAAAACAAACAAACAGTGATTGGTTATTTAGAACAGCACACCAACTTAACTTCGGATAAAACAGTGATAGAAGAAGTTTTAACGGTTTATGAAGATGTGATAGTGGTAGAAGCAGAATTGCAACAAATAGCGGCAGAAATTGAAAAGGGTCAAGGTGATTTGCAGCAGTTAACCGCAAAACAACATCGTTTAATGGAACGGTTTCGTGAACGAGATGGATATACTTATCAAAGCCGGGCGCGTTCCTCTCTTTTAGGGTTGGGATTTAAAGAGGCAGAGTTAACGGCACCTTTTGCCCATCTTTCCGGAGGACAAAAAACAAGAGTAGCATTATGTAAGTTGTTGTTATCTGGAGCGAATCTTTTGCTATTAGACGAGCCTACCAATCATCTGGATTTAGAAGCAGTGGAGTGGCTTGAAAGCTATTTAAGAGATTATAAAGGCGCCTTTTGTTTAATTTCGCATGACTGTTATTTTTTAGATAAAGTCACAAACCGTATTTTTGCTTTAGAACATGAAAAAGTGACGATATATGAGGGGAATTACTCTACATATATACATTTAAAAGAAGAAAACGAGGAGGCGGTTTTGCGCCACTATGAAAATACACAAAAAGAAATTAA
>JAZODT010000095.1:0-11685 GCA_045597205.1 Clostridia bacterium | reverse complement strand
CTACGGCAATAAAGGAGTGTTTTTTATGAAAAGTTTCGGTTTAAAGGTTAAACTTGGATATATGTTGGGCGATTTAGGCAATGTTTTTTTCTTCTTTTTAGCCAGTTCTTTTCTAATGGTCTTTTATACGAAGGTATTAGGCATTGCCGGTAGCGTGGTAGGAACACTGTTTTTTGTAGCGCGTTTCGTGGATGCCATCAGCGATATCACCATGGGGCGCATTGCCGATACAGCAAAACCTACAAAAAACGGACGATTTCGTCCCTGGATTCGCCGCATGTGCATACCCGTGGTGTTGTCCGGCATTTTAATGTTTATCCCTGCCACAAAAAATCTCCCCTACGCTGGCAAACTGATATATATTTATGTAACTTATCTCCTCTGGGGCAGTGTTTGTTACACCGCTATTAATATTCCCTATGGCTCCATGGCCTCTGTCATTACAAAAGACCCGGTGGAACGCACTTCCCTTTCCACCTTTCGTTCCATTGGTGCCGCCATTGCCGGTGTGATTGTAGGTTCCGGCGTACCGCTGATTATTTATACCTACGATAGTCAGGGTAACCAACTGATTTTAGGTGACCGTTTTCTTCCTTTGGTCATTGTTTTCGGTATATTGGCTCTAATTTGCTATCTTCTTTGTTACGCATGGACAACAGAACGAGTTGTTGAATCCCAATCTATTTCAAAAACCAAAAGCAGTTTTTCCTCTGCTTTACGCGGCATGGCAAATAATCGTGCTCTTTGGGCCATTATTGCAGCTGCCATTGTTCTTTTATTATCTTCTCTTTTATCTAACACTATGAATCTTTATCTTTTTATGGATTATTTTAAAAGCAAAGAAGCCATGAGTGTTGCAGGTATCTTGCAAACAGCTGCAACCTTGCTCCTGGCCCCATTCAGCACCACAATTACTAAAAAGATCGGCAAAAAAGAGGCCGCCGGTGTTTCTGTTTTATTTGCCTCTGTTGTTTTTGCTTTGCTGTTTATTCTTCGCATTAAAAATCCATGGGTTTTCTGCGGATTTTTGTTTTTCGGCAATTTAGGCGTTGGTCTCTTTAATTTGCTGATTTGGGCCTTTATTACCGATGTAATCGACCAGCAGGAAGTGCAAACAGGCACTCGGGATGACGGCACAATTTATGCTGTATATTCCTTTGCAAGAAAAATCGGACAGGCATTAGCCGGTGGAATTGGGGGGTATGTCCTTTCCATGATCGGATATATTTCCTCCACTGAAAATGTGGTTCAGGCACCGGAAGTAGCTAACCGGATTTACACCGTTTCCACCATTATTCCGGCGGTTTGTTATTTTATTGTGGCATTAATTCTAATTTTCTGGTATCCGCTGTCACGCAAAAAAATTGCAGAAAACCAAAAAATTATTCGGGCACACCAAAGCAAAAACTGAGTGTTTGCCCCATATATTAACTTTGAAAGGATGTTACATTATGCTCTATCCAAAACTCAACTCCGCCCGGGGGCTTATTGACCTATCCGGCATCTGGAATTTCAAGCTAAATGAAGGGGATGTTTTAAACGAAACCTGGGCTACCACTCCCCTTGTGGACCCCATGACCATTGCTGTCCCTGCCTCCTATAACGACCAAAAAGAGGGCGAATTTTTTCGGGACCATTATGGCTGGGTATTATATCAGCAATGTATCTCTATCCCGTCTTACATGTTATCTCAACGAATCGTCCTCCGTTTTGGTGCTGTTACCCAAAGCGCCAAAGTGTATTTAAACGGTTCTTTAATTGGCGAGCATAAAGGTGGATTCCTCCCCTTTGAAATTGAAATCACAAATACTCTTTCTGAGGGCGATAATCTGCTTACTGTCGCTGTTGATAACCGCATTGACTTATCTACCCTGCCCGTTGGCAGTGAAAAAGGCGGCAATATGCTGACGGGGTTAATTCCCGATACACCCGGTGTAACACCCAAAAAACAAAACTATCCCAATTTTGACTTTTTTAATTATTGCGGCATCACTCGCCCCGTTAAAATCTATACCACTCCCAAAAATTATATTGAAGATATTACGTTAGTTGCCTCAGTAGAAGGTTCTACCGCCCATGTGCAGTACGTGGTTGATACCAAAGGAAGCGGCAACGTGACTGTCACCGTTTATGATGAAGACGGTCAAATCGTAGCCGAAGCCTCCGGCGAAAAAGGAAGTTTCACCATAGAAAATGCTCATTTGTGGCAACCCCTTAATGCTTACCTCTATCAAGTAAAAGTTTGTTTTGGTGACGATGAATATACCGAAACGTTGGGCATCCGCACCATTTCTGTACAGGGTAAAGAATTTTTAATTAACGGCAAGCCCTTTTACTTTAAAGGCTTTGGCAAACACGAGGATTCCCCTTTTCGCGGTAGGGGTATAGATGAAGTGCTGAATGTAAAGGATATTAGTTTAATGCGCTGGATTGGCGCCAACTCTTTCCGCACCAGTCATTACCCTTACGCTGAAGAAATGATGCTTTTATGTGACCGCGAGGGTATTGTTGTCATTGACGAAACTCCGGCTGTCGGTGTTAATTTAAACTTCGGTGCCACCGCTGGTGGCGAGCCACAGGACACCTATAAACTCATTCGCACAAAAAAACATCATGAAGACGTTATTCAAGATATGATTTGTCGGGATAAAAACCGGGCCTGTGTGGTCATGTGGTCCATTGCCAACGAGTCAGATACCACTGCCTTTCCGGACAGTGCTGTAGAATACTATAAACCCCTCTATGAGTTGGCTCATCAATGTGACCCGCAAAACCGCCCTGTCACCATTGTAGGTGTGCAGAATGATTTCACCAAAGATAAAACACTGCCCCTGATGGATGTCATCTGCTTAAACCGCTATTATGGCTGGTATGTGTATGGTGGTGATTTAGCCGCCGCCAAACAAGCATTAAAAATCGAGCTGGATTATTGGGAAAAATTAGGAAAACCGCTTATGTTTACTGAATATGGCGCCGATACCGTCGCCGGTCTTCATGCCGCCACACCCACCATGTTCACCGAAGAATATCAGGTAGAATTTTATGAAGCCGTTCACGAAGTTACCGACCGTTATCATTACTTCATCGGCGAACAAGTGTGGAATTTTGCCGATTTTGCCACCATTCAGGGCATTATGCGTGTAGATGGCAACAAAAAAGGCATTTTCACTCGTGACAGAAGACCAAAACTGGCCGCCCACTACTTCAAAAATCGGTGGCACAACATTCCCGATTTTGGCTATAAACACTAACCATCCAGGGGGTTATCGTTTTTGTCTTTCTATCCCTTTTGGATGGCATAGCCACGTCAGATTGTCAAGCCAAGTGCAACACTTTTGTTAATAAACGCCATTAACGATAAAGATCCCAAACATTTGGATTCGGTTGTTAATTAAAGATACAAAAGAATCCAAAGGCTCTGGTGGAAGGTTACGGAAATCTGTACCCCTCGGGGAAAAAATAGAACGAAACCGTTAATGTTCTCTTTTTATTCATTGATTCACCTTATGCCTAGACTTAACATGATTTTCGTTATACAAAAACAGGCTGCTGCATACATTGCAACAGCCTGTTTTTATGTGAATCTACTTATTTTACTTTTACACCATCAATAACACCTTGGCGGAGTTCAATGTTCATCTCTGATTTATATCCGTCAACCAATGTATTATATTTTTCCTGAGATAATTGAGCGGTTACCGCCTGAATAGCCGTATCATAATCTGTGCCGGAAGTCGGTAATGCATATCGCTTAATAATATGCCAACCATATGTGCTTTCTACCAGTTCAGACACTTCGCCAACAGCCAACGCAAAGGAAGCCTCTTCAAATTCAGGCACCATGCTGCCATTGGTAAAGGTATAGCCGTCTTTGGATTCTTCCATACCCGGATCTTCGCCATAGGTTGCAACCAAAGTATCAAAATTACTGCCGGCTTTTGCCTTTTCTAAAACTTCCTGTGCTTTTTCCAGCTGCGATAATCTGTAAGATTCGGCTGCTGCTCTTGCATCTTCCTCAGAAAGTTCAGCAGTATCAGCATCTTCTTGTGTGTTACCAATTAAAACGTGTTTTACACGTACATATTCCTGATTATAAACAGCTAAAATTTCTTCTTGTGTTGGTTCTAACGCTTCATGATTATGGGCTTGAATATCAGAAGCGAAAATATTGGCCAAATTGGTTTTAGTCAACATATCTATTAGTAAATCATCGGTTAAACCAGTCACTTCCTGAATTGCATCAATCTGTGCGGCTGTTTCTTTGTCGCCAGACTTAACAAAGGATTTGATTTCTTTTAATTCTTCATTTGAAACGCTAAGACCATGTTCCTCTGCCTTAATGCAAGCAATTTCCACACGCAACATTTCTTCCAAAGCCTTTTGTTTAGCTGCTTCACTGGCTTTCACACCATCAATTTCAGCATCCCAAAAGCTAGCTGTATCCTGCGTACCGGATTGAGATAACATCTGCTGTTTAACATTCTCCAGATAATACATATATTCTGCTTTGGTAATCATACGACCATTTACCTTGGCAATTTCTCTAGAAACCTGAAGTTTGCCACAACCTGCCATGCTCAATGCCAGACACAATACGCAGATCAAAACAATCATTTTTTTCAAAGTTAACACTCCTTTTTCCATAGTAGATAACGAATTAACAGTATAATTATACACTACTTTTTTAGATTGTGCAAGTCTTTAAATGTTTGTAATAAACTTTTAATACAAAATGCCATATTTTTCTTATCTTCCTCCGTCAACCGATAAGCAAAATAGGGTTTTTGACCCGCCGACAAAAGAATCCGCCCTTTATAATGGCTAATTAAATCTGCAATAACCGCCGGGTTAAAACTTTCTTTAAAATAACAAAGCACACTGCCCTCTCGGGTCGTCACATGAGAGATGCCGGTTTCTTTTGCCAAAGCTTTGCTTTCTGCCGCCAATAAAAGATTACCCACGCAGGTAGGATAATCGCCAAAACGGTCCATTAATTCTTCTGCTGTTTCCTGTCCATCCGCCTCTGTTTGTACGGCGCCAATTTTTTTATAAAATTCAAGGCGCAACCGATGGCTTTTAATATAGCTTGCGGGAATATAGGCATCGGCTTCAAAGTCAAGCTGTGGCTCCCAATCCTCTGTCTGTGACGGTTTGCCCTGCAGCTCGTTCACACATTCCTCCAGCAGACGGCAATACATATCATAACCCACTGTTTCCATGTGGCCATGTTGTTCTGCCCCCAGCAAGTTGCCGGCACCGCGGATTTCCAAATCACGCATAGCAATTTTAAAGCCCGAGCCAAACTCGGTAAATTCACGAATGGCCGAAAGGCGCTTCACCGCCTCTTCTTTTAAGCTTTTGTTCCGCTGATAAGTCAAATAGCAATAAGCCCTTCGGTTGCTGCGTCCCACACGTCCCCGCAACTGATATAATTGCGAAAGTCCTAATCGGTCAGCATTTTCTACAATCATCGTATTCACATTCTGAATGTCGAGTCCCGTCTCAATGATGGTGGTGCAAACCAAAATATCAATCTCGCCGGATTGCATAGCAAGCATGACATCCTCCAAAGTATCAGGGTCCATTTGTCCATGAGCATACCGCACTTTAGCATTAGGAAAGGCCTCTTGCAATCTTCTGGCACATGCCGAAATGGACTGGGTCTGATTATGCAGATAATAGATCTGACCCCCGCGGGAGAGTTCTTTTTTAATGGCTTCCTCCACAATCACCGGATTATATTCTACCACATAAGTAGATACTGGATATCTGTCCTGGGGTGGCTCAGATAATAAACTCATATCCTTAATGTTCACCATAGACATATGAAGGGTTCGGGGAATGGGCGTTGCCGAAAGGGTTAAAACATCCACATTGTTTTTCATTTCTTTAATCCGTTCTTTGTGCTTTACCCCAAACCGTTGTTCCTCGTCAATGACCAAAAGACCTAAATCCTTAAACTCAATATCCTGCCCCAGCAAACGGTGTGTACCAATGACAATATCTGTTTCCCCGGTTTTTAACCGTTTTAAAATCGCTGTCTGTTCCTTGTTTGAAACCAACCGACTAAGCAACTCCACTTTCACCGGAAAAGTTTTCATTCTGCGGGTAAAGGTGTTAAAATGCTGTAGTGCCAGTACGGTTGTAGGAGCTAAATAAGCCACTTGTTTAGAATCCTGCACGGCTTTAAAGGCCGCCCGCAAAGCCACCTCGGTTTTGCCGTAACCCACATCACCGCATAACAGTCTATCCATAGGGCGCGTGCTTTCCATATCTGACTTAACCTCGGCAATGGCAGTGAGTTGGTCCTCTGTTTCCTCATAGGGAAAATGGTCTTCAAATTCCTTTTGCCAGGTGCTGTCCTGCGAATAGGCATAACCCTCTGCAGCCTGCCGGGCCGCATAGAGCTGAATGAGACCTTCGGCCAATTCCATGGTGGATTTTTTAACCTTGGCTTTTTGCCGGGCAAAATCGGCTCCGCCCATTTTAGAAAGACGGACTCTCGCTTCTTTGCCAATGTATTTTTGCAATAAATCCAGTTGGTCGCAGGGAACATATAAAAAATCGTCTCCTGCGTATTTTATTTTTAAGTAATCCTTATAATGCCCCTCTACTGTCAGGGTATCTAAGCCCACATACTGACCGATACCGTGGGTAGCATGCACCACAAAATCACCAATATCCAAATCGTCAAAGCTTTTCAGCTTGTTCCCTTTAGCCACTTTTTTCCGGCGAGCTTTTCGGCTTTCCCGACCAAAAATTTCACTGTCAGATAGCAGTATCAACCGACTCTCCGACAACTGAAAACCTTTTTTCAGCTGTCCCTCTGTAATGAGCACCTGACCCACCACCAAATTATCTGGTGATTTATCCAAAAAAACAGGAAACTCGTGGTCAGAAAGTTCTCGAAACAGTGCTTCGGCCTGCAAGGGAGAACTTGCCACAATCGCAACGGCAAATTTTCGTTCTAACCATTCTTTCACATCGCTATACAACAAATCCCGCTGGCCGGAATACATATTCATCCCATGACTGGTCACAGATACCACCGCCTTGGGATGATAATCCCGCGTTGATTGCGGCAATGTGAAAAGGCCAACAAACATATGCTTTAAAAGGCTTTGCAAAACTTTTTCATAATCATGAATGTAGGCTTCTTTTGCTTCTTCTATCACGCCTTTTTCCAAAAGACCGGTAACAGTTTCGCCAATATCCCACAAAAGACCCTCGGCACGTTCACGAATGCGCTCCGGCTCGTTAAAAAACACTGCCGAGGCATCCGGCAAATAATCCGCTACACAAGGCTGACCATTTTCAGCAGAAACCTGTTCTTTAGCAGCGTCTATCTGTATTTCTGCAAGCCGCCCAATCGAGGTCTGCATAATGGGGTCAAACTCACGGATGGAATCCACATCATCACCGAAAAATTCAATACGGTAAGGGTTTTCTGCCGCCGGCGGATACACATCCACAATACCACCCCGGGCAGAAAACTGTCCCTTGGCCTCCACCATTTCCTCCCGCACATAGCCCATAGCTTCCAGCTTTGCCAAAAGCTCAGTGGCATTATAGCTTTCGCCGTCTTGAATGGTAATACGGGATTGTTTAAAAGCATTAAAATCTGCCGCAAACTGAAGTAGCGCATCCACCCCCAGCACCAATACTGCTTCATCGCCCTCTTCTGCCAAGTGACCCAAAGCCGCGAGGCGCTGTGCCTCTAATTCATTGCTTTTAGCATCTACTTTATAATATTCAATTTCTTTCGAGGGATAGTAAATACTCTCTTTTCCCAAAAAGAAACGAATATCTTCACAAAATAGCCGTGCTGTGTAATCACTGTCACACACCACCATGACGCCAGTTTTGTTTTTATTGCAAAAATGGGCAACCAAAAGAGCCTTCGCCTGTTCGGTTAAACCGTTGACCGAAATCGGTGAAAGCTTTTGCTTTACAATCGTATCAAGTTCTTTCCATTCTTTTTTTGCCGCTAAATATGCCTCGAACAAATTACTCACGCCATTTCCAAAATCTATTTTCCGCTATTGTTAAACCGATTCATGGCAGAAGCCGGACCGCGTTTAATAATTTCCTCCACCATATCCGGCACCAAATCTACTGCTTTAGACATTACTTTAATTTCTTCATCGGTAAATTTAGAAAGGACCCAATCCGCCAAATCATATCCTTGGGGCTTCATCCCCACCCCTAAGCGGATACGGGGAAAGTTATCACTTTTTAAGTGATATAAAATAGATTTAATGCCGTTATGTCCCCCATCTGACCCCTTGGGGCGGATGCGGATGCGACCGGCATCTAAATTAATGTCATCATAAATCACAATTAAGTTTTCCGGCGGCAGTTTATAAAAATTCATAATTTCTGCAACACTTTCGCCGGAAAGATTCACAAAGGTCTGGGGTTTCACCAACAGCACCTTTTCACTGCCGAGATAACCCTCACCAACCAATGCTTTAAATTTAATTTTATTCATTTGAACCCCTAAAGATGCCGCCAGAAAATCCAAACTGATAAACCCAATGTTATGCTTGGTGTTTTCATATTGCTTCCCCGGGTTTCCGATTCCCAAAATTACATACATTTCCTGTTACTCCTTAATCAATGTAATCGCCACACCGTCGCCCACAGGCAAAACTGCTGTATAAAACCGGGGTTCGTGGCACAAATAATCCAGATATTCCCGCATGGCACGAACACCGGTTCTGTGCTTGTGGGTAGGGTCACCCGGTGCCGCTGTGCGACCGCCATAAAGCACATTATCCGTCACCACCATGCTCCCCGGCTGAACCTTATCCATTATTTTTTCAAAATAACGCATGCTGGCACCTTTGGCCGCATCAATAAACACCAAATCAAAGGAACCCTCTAAGGTATTCAGCACTTCTTCTGCATCACCGCAAATGGGTTTCACTTTATCCAGCGCTCCAAAGGCTCGCAGGTTCTGCCGTGCCATTAAAAATCGTTCTTCATCTTTTTCAATGGTGATAATATTAGCTTGTTTACCGCTGCCTAAATAAAGCACTAGGGCAGAGTACCCCGCCGCCGTGCCGATTTCTAATATCCGTTTGGGTGTTTTCGCCGCCGCCAAAAGATATAAAAGCCGTGCCGTAGGGCGAACAGCCGCCGGAATATTTTCTTTTCGGCAAGTTTCCTCCAAAGCACGCAAAAAGCCGTCCTCCGGCACTTGGAGGGCGTTTAAAAATTCTTCAATATAAGGATATGTAATCTGATTATCCATATGCGCCTCTTTTATAAAAATTGTTGCAAAGAGGAATACCGTTTTTCCTCAAAATCGTTTTTAACCATGGTTTCCACTGCACTCTTTTGTCCTACTAACACCACTAATTTCGCCCCTCGGGTGACTGCTGTGTAAATCAAATTCCTTGTCATTAAGCGAGGTACTCCGTGAAACACGGGCATGACTACCGCCGGAAACTCACTGCCCTGGCTTTTGTGTACCGTCACCGCATAGGCATGCTCCAATTCTTCAAACATTGGTGGTTTATAAGCCACTCGACGTTCCCCGTCAAACACAACGGAAATTTCGTCGGAATCTACCCGTTCAATCATGCCAATGTCGCCGTTATATACGCCCACGCCCTCTGTTTTTCCGTCTAAGGTTTCCCAAGGTAAATCATAGTTATTCTTAATCTGCATCACCTTATCGCCCTCACGGAGAGTTCTTAAGGCACTTGCCCGTTCCTTGCGCCCCTTCTGTGCAGGATTCAACGCCTCTTGCAACAGCTTGTTCAAACTAATGACGCCGGCAGTTGTTTTTTTCATAGGTGAAATCACTTGAATCTCCTGCAGGGGGTCAAAGCCATAAGCTTTTGGCAACCGATTTTTAACCAAATCGGTCAGTTTTTCGGCAATAGACTCCGCCCCTAAAGCATTCACAAAGAAAAAGTCTTTATCCTTTTCATTAAAAATCGGCATTTCTCCATGATTAATCCGATGGGCATTTAACACAATCATACTTTCCTCTGCCTGACGGAACACGGTATCAAGTCGCACCACCGGCACTTTACCGGATGCCACAACATCCTTAAGCACGTTGCCGGCACCTACAGGCGGCAGTTGGTCAGAATCCCCCACCAAAATCAGTTGCCTACCTGGTTTAATGGCATCTACCAAGGCTGATAACAATAACACATCAGCCATGCTGGCCTCATCTACAATCACCACATCCTCTGAAAGAGGGTCATCTGCATTTTTATTATATCGCCGCAGCAGTTCATCATCAGCGGCATAGCCTATCTCCAGCAAGCGGTGAATGGTTTTTGCCTCATGGCCGGAGAGTTGACTCATCCGCTTAGCCGCCCGACCGGTTGGCGCACAAAGTGCAATCTTTTTCTTTCTCTTTTTAAAGGCCGCTATCAAAAAGCGAATGGCTGTTGTTTTACCGGTGCCCGGTCCGCCGGTGATAATAGAGAACCCTGCTGTAAGTGCTGTGAGCACCGCTTCTTTCTGCATAGGTGCCAAGGTGATGCCCTGCTCTTCTTCTAAAGCGGCAATTTCATTTTCCACATCACGAATCAGTTTCATATCCGGACTTTTTGTGTTCTCTGTCATTTCTTTTAAGGCTTCTGCCAAGCTTCTTTCTGCCTCATATAAGGTGGGGAGAAAAATCCCTTCCCCCTCTTCCATTTTGTCGCTTATAAGCCGACTGGAAGCAAGAAGCGAAACCAAGGCATTTTCCACTAATAAGGAATCGGCACCCAAAAGCTGTGATGCTGTTTGCACCAAAATATCCCGGGGCAAGTAGGTATGCCCACCGGAAAAAGCACCATAGGTCAAGGTGTGAATCACACCGGCACGTATGCGGTTTTCATCCTCCGGCATCACGCCCAAATTTCGCGCCACCCCATCTGCTGTACGGAAACTGATGCCTTTAATATGTTCACAAAGCAAATAGGGGTTTGCCTCAATTTTATTCACCGCCCGACTGCCATAAAGCTCATAAAGCCGCATGGCGTGACCGGTGGCAATGCCATGCTTTTGCACAAACATGATGAGTTGTTCCAAGTCCTTTGTTTCTAAATAGGCACTCCGAATCTGAAACGCTTTTTTCTCTGTTATGCCCTTGATTTCTGCCAGCCGCTCCGGTGTATCTTCAATGACCCGCAAGCTGTCTGCCCCAAATCGATCCACTATTTTTTCTGCCGTCGCCCGACGGACACCGGAGATGATGCCCGAAGCCAAAAAGCTTAAAATTTCTGCCTTATCCCCCGGCTCTGGGCGCAAAAATCCAGTCATCTTCAGCTGTTTGCCATAACTGGGATGATAATGCCAACCGCCCATCACCGTCAGACTTTCCCCCGGATTCACAAAAGGCAAGGTACCCGTACAGGTAACCACCTCTTTCTCCTCCGTTAACAGGTCGAAAATGCTGTAACCGTTTTCTTTATTAAAATAGATAACCTCCGTTACCGTTCCGGTAAGCTTCAGGGGTTCTTCCATGTAAAAGCCTCCCATATTTTCTGTAAGGCGCCTTCTTCTAAGGGATTTATCCACAAATACCGTTCATCACGGCGGAACCATGTAAGCTGTCGTTTGGCATAATGCCTTGTGGCCTTTTTAATTTCTTCCAGACACTCTTCCCGGCTCACGTTGCCGTCCAAATAATCAAACACTTCTTTATAACCAATGCCCTGCATCGATTGCAGG
>JAZODT010000094.1:0-9090 GCA_045597205.1 Clostridia bacterium | reverse complement strand
GCCAAGAGGGAGGGCAATTTTGTATCATAATTAAATCCTGCGGTCATGGTAAACAAATCCCGAATGACAATGGATTTTGATGCCTTTCGTACTATGCCTCTTTCTTTTATATACATTGTTTGATAGGCAGGAATATACTCATATAATGGGTCCGTCAGCAAAAAATATCCTTGTTCAAACAGCTGTAGTGCCGCCACACAGGTAATCAGCTTGCTGGCAGAATATATATTATATAATGCAGTTGGGTCAACCCCCTTTTGGGTCGCCACATCACCATAGCCACATTGATGGCGATAAACCTCTTTTCGTTTGTGATAGATAACACAATCTGCCCCAGGCACACCAATTTCAGCAGGCATCCTGTCTAAAAAAGCTGTTAACGACTCAAAATTCACAAAAAGTCCCCCTCAAATGTACAGAAACTGAGCATAAACAAGGTTATGCTCAGTTTTTTATTATGATAACTGTTTAATCTCAATTTTTCCATCAACAACCTCAGCAGAAAGCTTGGAATGTTGTGGTACTTCTCCACGCAACACCATTTCTGCAATGGGGTTTTGAATTAGTTTTTCAATAGTGCGGCGAAGGGGTCTTGCACCGTATTTCGGGTTATAACCCTCTTTCAGCACCAATGCCTTGGCTTCTTCTGTAACCATAAAGATAATATCACGATTAAAGAGTTCTTCCGCTAAATCAAAAATCATTAAATCAATAATTTTTGAAAGTTCTGCCTCTGTTAACTGGTTGAAGATAACCGTTTCATCAATACGATTTAAAAATTCCGGTCGGAACACATTTTGTAATGCGCTCTGCACCTTGTTTTTAATGCTTTCGTTTTCGGTTTTATTAAAGCCATAGCTTGCATTTTTTAAATCGGAACCAGCATTGGATGTCATGATGATAATGGTGTTTTCAAAATTCACAATTCTGCCATGACTGTCTGCCACACGGCCATCGTCTAAAATTTGTAACAAAATATTAAACACATCGGGATGTGCTTTTTCGATTTCATCCAAAAGAATAATAGAATAGGGTTTGCGGCGAACTTTCTCTGTCAACTGCCCTGCTTCGTCATAACCAACATATCCCGGCGGTGCCCCAATGAGCTTAGAAACTGTGTGTTTTTCCATATATTCAGACATATCCACACGAATCATAGCTTCTTCATTATCAAACATAATCTTCGCCAGAGTTTTGGCAAGTTCTGTTTTACCCACACCGGTGGGGCCTACAAAGATAAAGGATACAGGCCGACGATTTTTAGAAAGCCTTGCACGATTCCGGCGGATAGCCTGAGAAATTAAACCAACAGCTTGTTCCTGACCAATCACATGCTTGTGAATGCGGTTTTCTAAATCCAAAAGCTTGGCGCTTTCTGCCTCGGTAATGCTTTTAACGGGAATTTTTGTCCAATCTTCGATGACAGAAGCCACATCCTCCACCGTCAAATTTTTATCAATCCCGGCGCTATCTAATTGATTAATCTGCTCAATCAGCACACACTCTTTTGCCTTTAATTCAGCCGCTAACTGATAATTCTCTGTTGAATCACTAGAAATGGCATTGTCCTTTTCTTTCTGCACTTTTTTCAATTGTTCTTTCAGTTGCGTCAGTTTAATTAAATCCTGATTGGCAAGATTCACTTTTGAACCGGCCTCATCAATAACATCAATAGCTTTATCCGGCAGAAAACGGTCTGTAATATACCGTTCAGACATTAAAACAGCCTGACGGATGACCTCATCAGAAATTTTCACACGGTGATATTTTTCATAATAATCCCGAATTCCCTGCAAAATGCCAATAGAATCGGCAACAGAAGGCTCTTCAACCAAAACAGGCTGGAATCTGCGTTCTAACGCTGTGTCCTTTTCAATATGCTTTCTATATTCATTTAAGGTTGTGGCACCAATCACCTGCACATCACCGCGTGCCAGGGCCGGTTTTAAAATATTAGCCGCACTCATAGCCCCTTCTGCATCACCAGCACCCACAATATTGTGCAATTCATCAATCACCAAAACCACGTTACCCAGTTCTTTGGCTTCTTCTAAAATTTTCTTAAGGCGTGCTTCAAACTGACCACGGAACTGAGTGCCTGCCACAATGGCGGTAAAGTCCAGCAAATATATATCTTTATTCAAAAGTTTTGCGGGCACTTTCTTTTCCGCAATCCGCACGGCCAAACCTTCAGCCACTGCTGTTTTACCCACGCCGGGTTCACCCAATAAAACAGGGTTGTTCTTGGAGCGGCGGTTTAAAATCTGAATCACACGGCTGATTTCTTGGTCACGACCGATAATACGATCCACCAGTTTGTTTTTAGCCTTTAATGTTAAATTGGTACCATAGGTATCTAAAATCCGTTTCTTTTCTTTTTTCTTTTGTTTCGTGGCTGTCTGTGTGCCACCTTTACCGCCCATAGACTCTTCTTCTGCAGCATGCTGACCAAACATATCCGGAAAGTTGCCCATCATCATCATGGGGGACATAAAGTCCATACTCTCCCCGTCTTCATCCGGGTCAAACTGGCCCAACATTTCGTTCATACCGGCACTTAAAGCATCCATTTGCTCAGGAGAAATGCCCATATCCTTAAGCACTTCATCCACTGGTGCAAGCCCAAGTTCTTTAACACACTTTAAGCAATAACCCTCTGTCGTTTCTGTTTTGTTAACAGGGTCCAGCTTTTTTATAAAAACAACTGCTGTATTTTGTTTACAATTTGCACATAACATAGGTTTCAACTCACTTTAATTAATACTTTACTAATTCATTTGTTGCTTATACAGTATATCATAAAATAATAAAGATAAAAAGCCTTTTTTTAAAAATTTACAATATGGCAATAATTTTATACATTTTTTATAAAATATACTTGAAAAAATAACCATCATAGGCTATAATGATATAAGTATTCTATTTTTATTATTAAACATTTTAGGAGGACTTATTTTATGAAACGTACAAAACTATTGTGTTTAGCTTTAGCTACCTTAATGCTGGCTGCTGTTTTAACAGCTTGCGGTGGCGGTGCTAACGAAAACGTATTAACCGTAGCTACCAATGCTGAATTCCCGCCCTTTGAATATTTTGAAGGCGAAAAAATTGTTGGTGCTGACATCGATATGATGGAAGCTTTGGCTGCAAAAATGGGTGTAACCTTAGAAATCACTCACATTGACTTTGATGCTGCTTTAACCGGCGCTGCTACCGGTAAGTATGACATTGCTCTTTCCGGCATCACTGCTAACGATGAAAGACGTAAAAACATGGCTTTCACTGATGACTACTATGTAGCATCTCAGGCCGTTATCGTTATGGCTGATGGCGAATACAAAGCAGTTGCTGATTTAGCAGGCAAAACCATTTCCTGCCAGGAAGGTACTACCGGCGAACAGTATCTGTTAGACAATGAATATAATGTTCAGTCTTTCAAAACTGGTGCTGAAGCTATCTCTGCTTTAACTGCCGGCAAGGTTGATGCTGTTGTTATTGACGATGCTGTTGCAAAGGCTCTCTCTGCAAAACAGGAAGGCAAAACTGTTGTTTTAGATGAGCCCATGACCAAAGAAAATTATGCTATTGCAACTAAACTGGGCAACGATGAACTGGTTGCTAAAATTAACGCAGCTTTAGCTGAAATTAAAGCTGACGGTTCTTTGGCTGAAATCTTCAATAAATATGATTTAGCATTTGATGCTGAATAATTAACTCGTTTACATATGCAGCAAAGGGGCTGTGACAAAACGTCACAGCCCCTTTGGCAACATTATAAAACGATGTTAAGCGGACAGGCAAAGTCCCAAAGATAAGAATAAATCGAAAGGTTTTGTTTTATGGAATGGTTTAACAAATGGGTTGACACCTTGTATAACACTTTTATTGTAGATCAGCGTTATATGACGTTGATTTCCGGTTTTGAAAAAACACTGGTTATTACTTTTGGTGCCTTAATTATTGGTGTTATCATTGGTACAATCGTTGCAATTATCAAGGTTTTTGCAGACGGCAATAAAAAATTAAAGCTTTTAGATGTTCTCTGTAATATATACCTGACAGTCATCCGTGGTACACCGGTTGTTGTACAGTTATTAATTGCTTTCTTTATTATTTTTATTTCCGCAAAAGATGGAACGATGGTAGCTATTATCACCTTTGGTATCAACTCCGGCGCCTATGTTGCTGAAACGATTCGTTCCGGTATTATGGCGGTTGATTCCGGTCAAATGGAAGCTGGCCGTGCTCTAGGTTTTTCAAAACTGAAAACCATGCAATATATCATTTTGCCCCAGGCGTTTAAAAATATTTTACCTGCCATAGGCAACGAAATGATTGCACTTTTAAAAGAAACCTCCGTTGCTGGTTATGTGGCTGTTGTGGATATTACCAAAGCTGCAAATCAAATTAAAAACACTACATATGACCACATTAACCCTATTATGTTGGTTGCTTTGGTTTATTTAATTCTGGTTATGGGTTTAACCAAGCTTCTCAGTATATTTGAAAGGAGGCTCCGCAAAAGTGAACGATAATGTAATCATTAGAACTGAAAATCTCTATAAGCACTATAGAGGCGGAGTAATCCGCGCCTTAGACGGCGTTACTGCAGAGATAAAAAAAGGCGAGGTTGTTGTTGTAATAGGCCCTTCAGGCTCCGGCAAATCAACCTTTTTGCGTTCGTTAAATCTTTTGGAAATTCCCACCAGCGGTAAAATCTTTTTTGAAGATGTGGATATTACCAATCCTAAACTGGATGTAAATATCTATCGCCGTAAAATGGGCATGGTGTTCCAGCATTTTAATTTGTTTCCTCACATGACAATTTTAAGAAACATGACCATTGCGCCCATTAAACTGCTGAAAAAAACACCGGAAGAAGCAGAAGCAAAAGCCCGAGAACTGTTAAAACTGGTCGGTCTTGAGGATCGTGCTGAGTCTTACCCTAGCCAGTTGTCCGGCGGTCAAAAACAACGTGTAGCCATTGTGCGCTCTCTTTGTATGGAGCCGGAGGTTATGTTGTTTGACGAGCCAACCTCAGCACTTGACCCCGAAATGGTTGGCGAAGTATTAGACGTTATGAAAAACCTAGCTGAATCCGGCATGACAATGCTGGTGGTAACCCACGAAATGGGTTTTGCTCGCGAAGTGGCCAGCCGTGTTATCTTTATGGATGAAGGTCAGATTGTTGAAGAAGGGACTCCCACAGAGATTTTTGAAAATCCCCAAAATCCCAGAACACAATCTTTCTTAAGCAAGGTTTTATAATTTTTGATATATTAAAGGTGCTGTTTATTATAAACAGCACCTTTAATCTTTGCCTTGCTTTTGCTTGACAACGAAAATCAACTGTGATACAATAAATGTAACTTTTGCGGGAATGGCTCAACGGTAGAGCGTCACCTTCCCAAGGTGAACGTTGCGAGTTCGAATCTCGTTTCCCGCTCCAAATCGAAGCAAAGCAAACTTTGCTTCGATTTTTTATGCAAAAAATCATTCGCTGGCTTCCTTACTTTTCCTTTTTACTCATTTGCCATTATGTACATAAAAGCCTTATGCATTTTCTAAGAAATATGTAGCTTCCATATCTGCCGTATGCAGAGCAAAGCCTAAGGGGTACATTTCAAAACTCTTCCCTACATTCCGCTTGTTTTCATCTTCTGAAAAACCCATGTGATAGCGAATGGCAAAAGCCTCTTCTCTGGTCAACCGCATAAAGCCGGTAATAATATATACCGATTTTTCACCGTGCCCGTAAGGTAAATTATCCTCAAATTCATAATAAGGCATCTGAATCCAACGGCCATCTTTATCTTTTACATTTCTGGTGCTTTCGTGATAACAGTTAATTTTGCACACATCATGCAAAAGGGAAACAATGGCAATGGTTTCATCTTCAGCTGTGAGTCCGTATAAATCCTGCACTCTCTCTCGCTCCAAATATGCCTTTAAACAATCATAAACATTCACACTATGCTCTACCAAACCACCTGCATAAGAGCCATGAAAACGGGTGCTGGCAGGGGCTGTAAAAAAATCACTGGCAGAAGAACATAAATATTCAAGTAGCTTATCAGCACCCTCGCGATGAATATATTTTTGATAAATCTCAATAAATTCTTCTTTAGCGCTCATTGTCCTGTCTCCTTTCCTGCTCTCTTCTCCGCGGTGCCTGAATCACATATGCAGCAGAGAGTAACCATTGTTCCGGTAAAAACTTTGCTAACATTCTGCCTATCTTAAATAAAATACCCGGTACGATCACCGTTTTCCCCTTAAATAGCTTGCAGATAGCATATTGGGCAACGGTTTCACTTTTCATGCCCACCGATGCAAAATCCACCCCAGCCACAGCCTCAAATTCGGTTTGCACAGGTCCCGGGCACAGTGCAGAAACCACCACATGGCTTTTGCGCTTTTTAAGCCCTTTGGCAACAGAACGACTTAAATTCAGCATATATGCCTTGGTGGCATAATAACCGTCAAGTAGTGGCCCCCCCGGCATAAACCCTGCAGCAGAAGCCACATTTAAAATATAGCCCCTATCCTTTTTCACAAAATCGCGCAAGTATAGCTTCATTAAAATGTGCATGGCTCTAACATTCACATGAAGCATGCTTACTTCCTGCTCCAAATTGGTTTCCAAAAAGTCGCCAAAAACACCAAAACCAGCATTGTTTATGAGTACATCAATCTCTTTTGCCTTCTCATATAAAGCGTAACATGCCTCTTCCTTAGATAAGTCAAAAGGCAAAATCTCTACTTTACCGGAAAACTCTTGTTGCAATGCTTCCAGACGTTCTTTGCGCCTTGCTACTAAAATCAGGTCATAACCCATTGCTGATAAAGTTCGCGCCATGTCTCGCCCAATGCCGGAACTGGCACCTGTAATCAATGCACGCATATGCCTCTCTCCTGTCAAAATTCTGTTTCTACCGCTTCTTTCTTTGCTAAAGAAGCCTGCACATCTAAAATCCGCTGATTTTTGCTGCCACGGAATGACAAAGTTAAATCCCGCTGTGATAAAACAAAAGGACCATCAATCAAATAGGTCGCATTAGCTAGTAATTTCATTTTATTTTCATCGTTTTCTTTCAACAGCTGTTCAAAGGTATAACCGGTATAAATAATTAAATTAAGCGCTCCATCTGCCACCCCGTCCCAAACGGCATTCAGTTCTTTTGCCTGGCAAAAAGGCTCGCCACCGGAAAATGTGAGACCGGATATAAGTTTTTGCTCTTTAATATCCTTAATCAAGGTTTCAGTATCATATATTTTGCCACCCGAAAAATCATGGGTGTCGGGATTGTGACATCCCGGACACCCATGTGGGCAGCCCTGTACAAACACGGTATATCGAAGACCGGGGCCATCCACAATGGATTCCCGGGCGATACCCGCCAATCTGATGTTCATGCTTTCAGCCTTCTTTTCTACAGGGTTTCTATTATATTTATAAGGTTTCCATATTGCCACCGGTGTGTTTCACACGGTCTTCAACCTCAGCACGTTTTGCGTTGTTGAAACGATCCAGCGTACCTACTAAATAACCGGTAATACGGCGAATGCGCTCAAAACCAATATCGCCTTCATCTTCATGACGACCACATCTGGGGCATTCATTATCAATAATGCCGTTATAGCCGCAGAGCGGGTCACGATCAATCGGATGGTTAATAGAGCCATAACCGATGCCTGCTTCTTTCATAGCACGAATAATGCTTATGAAAGCATCTAAGTTCTTAGAGGGGTCGCCATCTACTTCCACATAGCTGATGTGACCGGCGTTGGTATAACCATGATATGGCGCTTCCAACTTGATCTTCTCCTGCGCAGTAATGGGGAAATATACAGGTACGTGGAAAGAGTTTGTATAATATTCGCGGTCGGTAATGCCAGACATCTCACCATATCTTGCTTTATCCATCTTAATAAATCTACCGGAAAGACCTTCCGCCGGTGTAGCCAGACAAGTAAAGTTCAAGCCATACTTACGGCAAGCCAAGTCTGTTTTATTACGGATAAACTGAACAATCTTAAGACCCATTTCCTGTGCTTCTTTGCTTTCACCGTGGTGAACACCGATTAATGCCTTTAAACATTCTGCCAGACCAATAAAGCCAACAGATAAAGAACCATGCTTAATAACCTCACGGATTTCATCATCGGGACCCAATTTTTCAGAATCCAGCCAGATGCCCTGACCCATTAAGAAGGGGAAGTTTTTCACTTTCTTAGAGGCCTGAATTTCAAAACGCTCTAACAACTGTTCAATAACCATATCTACACGCTCATCCAAAGCGTTAAAGAACTTATTCACATCACCCTTTGCTTCAATACCCAAACGAGGCAGATTGATAGAGGTGAAACTTAAGTTCCCGCGGGATGTTACAATTTCGCGGGTTTTATCATATTCATTGGCAACCACACGGGTACGGCAACCCATATAAGCAACTTCTGTATGAGGGTTGCCCTCTTTATAGTACTGCAGGTTAAAGGGTGCATCAATAAAGGAGAAGTTGGGGAACAAACGTTTAGCCGAAACACGGCATGCCAGCTGGAACAAATCATAGTTTACGTCTGTTTCATTATAGTTAATGCCATCTTTCACTTTAAAGATGTGAATGGGGAAAATGGGGGTTTCGCCATTACCCAAACCTGCTTCATGAGCTAAAAGCAAATTTTTCATAACCATACGACCTTCGCTGGAAGTATCCGTACCATAGTTAATGGAGCTAAAGGGAATCTGTGCTCCGGCACGGGAGTGCATGGTGTTTAAGTTATGAATAAAGGCTTCCATTGCCTGGAAGGTTTCACGGTCTGTTTCCTTAACTGCTTTGTCTTTAGTAAATGCGTGAACCTTTTCAATCACGTCAGCTGGCAGCATTTTTTCTAAAATAGCCACTTCTGCTTCATGATAGCCATTGTTATCATCTAAAATAGGAACAATGCCCTTCTCTTCTTTAATGGTGGCAACAATTTCTTTTGCTTTTTCATCAGCATTTGAAATGCCGCCCAAGAGTTCTAAGGCTTTGGCTAAATTCTCTCTGTATTTACGAACATAGCTCTTTTTAACGCCGCCTGCCATTG
>JAZODT010000093.1:0-12036 GCA_045597205.1 Clostridia bacterium | reverse complement strand
TGTAGAAAATAGCCAAAGTGCCCGGGCCGGCATGGGCACCAATCACCGGGTCTAAATAATGAATAACAATATCTTTTACCGTTAGTTTGGAGCGAATTAAATTAGCAATGTAATTGGCATCCTCTTCGCAATCACCATGACCGATGAGAATCAATTGTTTTTGCGGGTCAACAATGGTTTCTTCCATGTGTTTTACCAATTCCTGCATAGCCTGCTTACGGCCGCGTGCTTTGCTGACAACGGCAAGTTTACCTTCGTTGTCCATATGCATAACTGGCTTTACCTGCAAAAGAGAACCAAACACAGCAGCACCAGCAGAAACACGGCCGCCACGCTTTAAAAAGAACAAGTCATCACAGGTGAACCAATGGCAAGAATTAAGGCGGTTTTCGGTCGCCCAGGCAGCAACCTCTTCAATAGTTTTGCCTTCATCCCTCAGTTTGCAGACATAATAAGTCAAAAGCCCCTGACCGCAGCTGGCACAAAGGGAATCAATTGTAATAATTTTTCGTTCAGGAAAAGCTTCCCGCAGTTCATCGGCAGCAATCACGGAAGATTGATAGGTGCCGCTTAAAGCAGAAGAAAAGCCAATGTATAGAACATCCTCACCTCGCTTTAAAATCTCAGTAAAAAAACGGGCAAACCGTTCAGGACCAATTAAGCTGGTGGTAATCATTTCTTTTTCGCGCATCATATCATAAAACTTTTTCAAGTCTGTTTTTTTGCCTTTTTCATAACTTTTATATTCTTTGCCGTTTACGTTAAAAGACAAAGGGATAACGGCAATGTTAAATTGCTCAATTAATTCTTCGGTTAAATTTGCACAGGAATCCGTTACAATTGTATAGCTCATAGACACTCCATTCTGGCTGCTTTTTGCAGACGTTTTACAATTTTAAATACATGTAGTATTTAAAACTATTTTATCTCTTTTTTTAAACATTGTCAAGACTATTTTATTTTTTGTGTTATGTTGTCATCTCGTTTTTTAGCAAAACCTCATCAATGGTTATTTCTTCTTGGGTAAGGGGCAGGGGGCTATTCTCCAAAGGATTGGCCAACTTGGCTAATGCAGCTCGCAAAGTAAAAACCTGTTCTTTTAAACTTGCCAGTTCTTGCCGGATTTGCATTAAAACAGGGTCCGGCGGCAACAGGGGTTCGCTTTCTTTTAAACCACCGTTTTCTCTGGCAAAATCCACTGCCTCTTGCCCAGCTAAACGATATTGCGGCACCACGGGTTTACTGGAGAGCTCTTCTAAAGGGGGTGTGCCGTATAAAATAATTTCTTGTTCCTTAGCAAAACCATAGGCCTTTTGAATAAGCCCCTCGTTTTCAATACAATAACAAACAACTTCAGACCCGGCAGGAATCACATAGCGGACGGGTTTGGACCAGGTTTTGCCATCATCTACGGAATGGGCCGACATAATGCCGCCGCCCTCTTGCCAGACAAGATATAGTTTTTCGCCGTCTTTTGAAAAAATGGGATTTGCATCGGTAGAGCAATCTAAATAAATCGTTTGTGCCGGTGTACAATCCCCTCGACTGTTTTTTTCAAAATAAATCAGATTATCAACACCGTTTATTTTTTGTAATCCGCCATAGCGAATTTTATCTTGCTTTTCGGGCAAAAACGTTTTGGCAATATAATTTTCGGCAGGCGCCACAGGAACAAAACGACCAAAGCTTTTTTGCGACCAACGGTAAAGGCGCGTGCCGGTTATGCCGCTTTCGTTTTCATAAAGCACCAAGATATCTGTGCCGGCATGAACCGAAACAGAAAAAAACGGCGCATGGGGCAAAATGCGGTCAATAATCGTTGGTGGTCGGTTTTCGGCAGTAATTACCTGATGTACCAGCATGTGCTTTTCTTTATAGGTAATCATATAAAACAAATTAATAAACCCGCCCATAGGCACCAAGCAAAAGTGTTTGGGATAGGGTGTAGCATTTTTGTTTTCTAACAAAATAGTTTTTCGCCAGGTGTTGTCCGCAAGGCAAAGGTATAAAATGCTGCCACTTTGATTTTGACAAACCACGTGGATTTTCTCTCCGTCACAAGTGACGCAAAAATCTTGGCAAGCCTCTGAGAGCAACACCTCAAAGGGCGTAAAACGGCTGCCCTCTTTTTTGCGAAAACATAGTCCGTAAAAGGGCTTTATAAAAAAATGCCACCATTTTCCACCGTAACTCACAATATATTCTTTCATTTTGACTCCCTCCTCTTTTTACAGTTTATGAAAAAGGAGAAATGGGTATGATAATGAAAGACTTTTGAGCAATAAAAAACAGGCAACAATCAAAAAAAGACATGTTGTTGCCTGAGGGTATATATAATTTAATTAAAAAGAACTGCCGGAACGACGGTAACCGCCGGAACCGCGTTTAGACTCCATGCCCCGCTTTAAGTCTTGCATTTTTTCATCGCTTGCCTGTTTGAACTTATTCATCATTTCTTCAAAACTGGTCGGTTGCGGCTCGCTTTTTTTGGACCAATCCACCCGTTCTGTTTTTGGTATGCGAGCGGGAGACGATGCCGGAGCCGGATTGCTTTTTTTCTCTTCTAATAAGGCTTGCTTAATCGATAAACTAACCTTGCCGTTTTTATCAATAGAAATAATTTTAACCTTAACCTCGTCGTTTTCCTTTAAAAAATCGCTGACATTTTTAACATAAGTTAGAGCAACCTCAGAAATGTGTACCAAGCCGGTTTTTCCATCCCCCAGTGAAACAAATGCACCAAAGGATGAAATGCCCGTAACCTTTCCTGTTACGATAGTTCCCGGTTCCAAAACCATAATTTTTCCGTAGCCTTTCTGCCCATAAAGAGTAGATAGTAAAATATAAAAAACGCAGCCTTATCCATGGGCAGATAAGGCACGTTAAAATTACTGTTGTTTTTTAGCGTCAATAAACACTTTTTCTTCCGGTTTCATATAACCCAGCTTATCCCGGGCGACCCGTTCAATATATTCCGGCGTACCGGCCGCCTCTTTTTGTGCGGCAAGCTCTTCGTGAATGCGCTGTTCTTCCGTTAACTGCGCATCTAATTCCTTTTTTTCTGCAGAAAGACGCGAAAAATCAAACTGCTGTGCTATAAACAACCCAAAAAGATATAAAACTAAAACGCATAGCAAGCAGCGCTTGAGCAATAAAGAAAGATTCACTTTTTTTCTTTTCTTCTGCATCTTACATCCTCTATTTTTTATGTAACAGTTTGCCGGCTCTTTTGGTGGCCGTAAGCATTCGGTTAATCCCCCTCTTCCCTAGTTTTTTCAAGGGAAAAAGGACGAAACAAAGACATCTATACATTATATTATACGTAAAAATGAGTGGTGTCAAGAGAATTTTAAAAAATTTTTTGAAAACTTTTGAAAAAAATGTTAAAATCCAGTCCGAAACCCTTAAAACCCATGGGGAAAGGGTACATTCATATAGTATAACACCCAAAATTATGCCCACAAATTCATAAAATCGAAGAATGCCGTTGTTAATATAAAAAAGAGCAAAAAACAAAATTAATAAACCCAAAGACCAAAACAATCCGTCTTGCACATGAATCATGACCAGATTGTATGATTCGTGTCGGCGGATTAAACGAAACAAATCATAAACAAAAAAGAGCAAAGCGCCGGCAAGGGCACAGCTAAAAAAAACAAAAGTCTCTCTGGCTACAGAAATTTCCATGGTGTTTTGTTCCTTTCTGCCGTCTTATTTTAGCATTTTTTTGAAAAACCCCTGTCCCTTTTTGCGATATTCGCCGCCGGTGTATAAAATGCTCACTACGTCTCCTTCCACAATCAGTTCGCCACCCTCTACATCCAGTTTTTGAATGTGCATATCAAACCCTTCCACGATTACGGTATCATCGCTGGTGTAGAGCACAATTTTAGTCTCGTCAAAGGTGTCCACATCTACCACGTTTGTAATGCTTAACTTGTGCTTGTTTTCTAAAACCAGATGATGAGGGAATTTTTTTTCGTCCATTTTTAACATCCTTTCCAATACATTGTCGATTTGTTAAGATTTTATGAAAAAAACATGACCAATATGACTTTTCAATTGACTATAATAGATGAAAATGGTACAATAACAATGAGAAAAATTACATAAAAGCAGAAAGGCTAATGAAAATATGTGGATTTGTGATACATGGAAAGAATATACAATTTTAGATTTAGCGGGTGGCGATAAATTAGAGGACTGGAATGGGATTCGTATGGTGCGTCCCGACCCACAGGTTATTTGGGAGAAAAAGTCTTTTCCTAAGCTGTGGAACACGGCAGACGGCGTCTATCATCGCAGCCGCTCCGGCGGTGGCAGTTGGAGCTTTAAAAAAGAATTACCCGAACGCTGGAAGCTTTCCTTTGCCCCCCTTTCCTTATCCTTTCACATTAAGCCCACCGGCTTTAAGCATATGGGTTTGTTCCCCGAACAGGGCGTGAATTGGGAGTGGATGTATCACTTGATAGAAAAATCTAATCGCCCCATTAAAGTGCTGAATCTTTTTGCCTATACTGGTGGCGCAACCTTGGCGGCGGCAGCAGCCGGTGCACAGGTTGTGCATGTAGATTCTTCTAAAGGGGTAGTTGGCTGGGCAAAAGAAAATTTAGCCTTGTCTGGCATGGCAGATAGACCGGTGCGTTTTATTGCAGATGATGCCATTAAATTCGTAGAACGGGAACTCCGCCGCGGCAATTTTTATGACGGCATTATTATGGATCCGCCCTCTTATGGCCGTGGTCCTGGTGGTGAAGTGTTTAAACTGGAAAAAGAACTGTATGGATTAGTGGAAAAATGTGCAGCCTTGTTATCCCCAAAACCGCTGTTTTTCCTGATTAATTCTTACACAACCGGTTTGGCGCCATCGGTTTTATCTAATTTATTGTCTTTAACGGTTGCTGCTAAAAAAGGCGGTATTGTCAGTGCTGATGAAGTGGGCTTGCCGGTGGCAAACAGCAGCTTAGTGCTCCCTTGCGGTGCATCTGGCAGATGGCAAGCAAAATAAGCATTAAAAATAAAACAACAGGAGGCTCGAAACGTGAATAACCAACGGATTTTAGTTGTGGATGACGATAGAAATATTTGTGAACTGATTCGCTTATACCTGGAAAAAGAGGGGTTTACAGTTGCCCTTGCTTATGACGGGCAGGCTGCCCTTACCTCTTTTAAAGAGAATACGCCCTCCGTGGTGCTATTAGATGTTATGCTTCCTAAAATGGACGGTTTTCAGGTTTGCCGTGAAATTCGACGCATTAGCAACATTCCCATCATTATGTTAACGGCCAAAGGCGAAACATTTGATAAAGTGTTGGGGTTAGAACTGGGCGCCGATGATTATATGGTTAAACCCTTTGAAAATAAGGAACTGGTGGCAAGAATTAAGGCGGTTTTGCGCCGTTATGACCCTAAAGATGATGCGGAGAAAGAGGTTGTTTACCCCAATTTGGTCATTAACCTTTCGAATTATGAGTTAAAAATTAATGGCAACCACATGGATATTCCGCCTAAAGAATTAGAACTTTTATATTATCTTTCTACAAACCCTAACAAAGTGTTTACCAGAGAGCAGTTATTAGAAACGGTTTGGGGGTTTGATTATTTTGGCGATTCACGCACAGTGGATGTGCACGTTAAGCGTCTGCGTGAAAAGCTGGAGCTTGCCGGTGAAAATCAAAACTGGCAATTAAAAACCGTTTGGGGCGTGGGCTATAAATTTGAAGTAAAGTAAGGGATGTGCTTTGTTTAAAAAAAGTATTTTTTCGCAAACTTTTTTTTATACCATGTTGGTCATTTTTTTCTGCTTTTTTGTTATGGGCACCTTAATGTATGGGCTTTTGGGCAATTATTTATTGGAAAGCAAGGAAAAAGATTTAACCTATGTGGCAGAAAGTCTTTCAGAATTTACCATTAAATTGGCTGTTCGCAATCAAAACTATGCAAAAGCAGATTATCAGATGAATGTAGATGCTTTAAGCCTTTCATCAGAAAGCTATATCATGGTGTTAGATACAAAAGGACAGCTGATTTCTGCCACCACCGGCTATGATGCGGTGACCATCCGGCCGGAATATTATAACAACGTGTTAAAAGGTCAAAAAGTGCAATATGTAGGCAATTTAGGTGGCGCGTTTAACACAGCAACCTTAACAGTGGGCATCCCGATTCAATATAGCGATATTGTTTTAGGTGGCGTGTTTGTCAGCGTTCCGGTGCCGGAAATTCATCAGGCTCGTTCTGGCGTTTTGCAAATTTTTCTGTTTTCGGCAACGCTGGTCTTGGCGGTGGCACTGGTGGTCATTTATACCATGTCGGCCCGCATCACGAGACCCCTTAAAACCCTGCGCGATGCGGCACGTGCCATTGCAGATGGGCATTTTGAAAAGCGGGTCAATCTTTTAGAAAACAATGAAATTGGGGAGCTGGGTGAAACCTTTAATAAAATGGCAGACTCTATTGAGCAACTGGAAAATATGCGCAGCAGCTTTGTGGCTAACGTTTCTCACGATTTGCGCACACCCATGACCACCATCTCTGGCTTTGTGGAGGGGATTTTAGACGGCACCATCCCGCCGGAAAGCCAAGATCGGTATTTAAGAATTGTTTTAGACGAAACTAAGCGTTTGTCACGGCTTGTAACAGACCTGCTAGACATTTCCAAGCTGGAACAGGGCAATTTTAAACTGGAAAAACGGGAATTTGACATTAACGAGATTATCCGTTTAACAGTGATTAAATTAGAAAAGCGCATCATGGAAAAAGACATTCACCTAACCATTAATTTTCAAGCAGAAAATCAGCGGGTTATCGCTGATAAAGATGCCATTTTGCGCGTGCTGACCAATTTGATGGACAATGCCATTAAATTTGCAGAAACATCGGGATTTATTGATGTTAGTACCGGGATGACGGATAAAAACCGAGTATTTATAGCGGTACAAAATTCCGGCATGGGAATTGATGAGCAGGATTTAAAGCATATTTTTGACCGTTTTTATAAAACAGATAAATCCCGTAGTTTAGATAAAAACGGAACGGGATTGGGGCTTTATATTGTCAAAAACATTATAATGGCACATAATGAAACAATTTGGGCCGAAAGTGAGCCGGGGGAATTTACCCGTTTTTGTTTTACGCTGTTGCCAGCACCTAAAAATAATGAAAGCAAAAAACAGGCATAAAGGCCTGTGGAGGGGATTTTTTTGAAAAATTGGATAGCCGTTTTATTAATGGTATTGTTGTTGACGGGTTGCACATCGGGGCAACAAATGGAAAAACCATCTGCAAATAAGTTACAAATTGTGGCAACACTGTTTCCGCAATACGATTTTGCCCGCCAAATCGCAGGAGACAAAGCAGAGGTCACGTTATTGTTGCCACCGGGTGCCGAAAGTCATTCTTATGAGCCGACACCGGCTGATTTGGTCAAAATTAATAAAGCGGATCTATTTATTTACACAGGCGAAGAAATGGAAGGTTGGGTGCCTAGGGTTTTAGAGTCTTTAGAGGGGCATCCAATCATTCTGGATATTTCAGAAGGGATCAAAGGGCATGCCGGGCACGACCACGAGGAGGCACATCAATACAATATAGACCCTCACATTTTTACCAATCCTCGGTTTGCCCTGCAAATGGCAAAAACCTTAGAAAATGCCTTGTGCCAACTAGACCCGGCAGAGAAAGCAGGCTATCAAAGCCGTGGTGAAGCCTATCGGGCAGAGCTTGAGCAGCTAGATAAACAGTTTAAAACAATTGTGCAAGAGGGTAAAAGAAATAAATTAATTTTTGGTGGACGATTTGCCTTTTTATATTTTACAGAAGCCTATGGCTTAGAATATGACGGGGTTTATGATTCTTGTGCGGCAGATGCAGAACCCTCTGCGGCCGATTTAATGCGCATTATGGATACGGTAAAAGCAGAAAACATACCGGTTGTTTATTATGAAGAATTATCTAATCCCAAAACAGCGCGCTTAATCAGCGAAGAAACCGGCGCAAAAATGCTTTTGCTTCATTCCTGCCATAATATCTCCAGAGAAGAATTAGAGGCGGGCGCCACATACCTTGGGTTAATGCGGCAAAACGCAGAGCATATAAAGGAAGGGTTGAATTAATATGCAGTTGCTTTCCTGTGAAGATGTTTGTATGCATTATGATAGTATTAATGCGGTGTGCCATGTAGATTTTACAGTGGATGAGGGCGATTATCTATGTGTTGTGGGCGAAAATGGTTCTGGTAAAAGCACCCTGATGAAAGGTATTTTAGGCTTGCTACCCCCTAGCCATGGCAAAGTCATTTTGTCCGGTCTTTTGCAAAAAGAAATTGGTTACCTACCACAACAAACACAAGTACAAAAAGATTTTCCGGCATCCGTTTGGGAAGTTGTTTTGTCCGGCTGCAACAGTCGGCGTGGCTTCCGCCCGTTTTATTCAAAGAAAGAGCAGCAACGTGCGGCAGAAATGCTCACCCTTTTAAATGCTCAAGATTTAAAGCACCGTTCTTATCGCGAGCTTTCTGGCGGGCAACAACAACGGGTATTGCTTGCCCGCGCCTTGTGTGCCACGGAAAAGCTTTTACTTTTAGATGAGCCGGCAGCCGGTTTAGACCCAGCAGCAACAGCAGAACTATATCAAATTATTAAAGATTTAAACCGTGAGAGAGGCGTAACAGTCATTATGGTTTCTCACGATATGAAAAACGCGGTGGAATATGGCACAAAAATTTTGCATATGGCAACCCATGTACAGTTTTTCGGCACGGTTGAAGACTACATTCAAACAGAGGCCTATGCCCGCTTGACAGGAGGTGTCTGCCATGCGGAATGAACTCATTTCCGTTTTTTCTTATACGTTTATGACCAGGGCGTTGGCGGTGGGGCTGCTGGTTTCTTTGTGTGCGGCACTGTTAGGGGTTTGTTTGGTGCTCAAGCGCTATTCCATGATAGGGGATGGCCTTTCACACGTGGGGTTTGGTGCTCTTTCTGTGGCTATGGCTATGAACATGGCACCGCTACTTGTTTCTGTGCCGGTGGTGGTGCTGGCGGCTTTTTGTCTTTTGAGGCTTTCTGAAAACAGCAAAATTAAAGGCGATGCGGCAATTGCGCTGGTTTCCAGTAGTGCTTTGGCGTTTGGCGTTATGGTAACAGCCCTTGCAGGCGGCATGAATACAGATGTGCATAACTATATGTTTGGTAGCATTTTGGCCATGAGCGCCGGCGATGTTACCTTAAGTGTTTGCTTGTCCTTTGCGGTGCTTGTTTTGTTTGTGGTTTTATACCATAACATTTTTGCTGTAACCTTTGATGAAAGCTTTGCCCGGGCAACAGGGCTTAATGTACGGCTATATAACATGTTAATTGCCTTTTTAACCGCCATTACAGTTGTGGTCGGCATGCGCATGATGGGTTCTTTGTTAATGTCCAGCTTAATCATTTTTCCGGCACTAACGGCTATGCGCTTGTTTAAAAGCTTTAGGGCAGTGGTGCTTTGTGCGGCCATTAGCAGTATGCTTTGCTTTGTTATAGGCATTTTGTTGTCTTTTTATTTGTCTGTTCCCACCGGTGCCAGCGTGGTGGCTGTTAGCTTAGTCATTTTTCTTCTTTTTAGTTTTGTAGCAAAAGTAAAAAGCATATAACTGTTTAACAAAGGCATAAATCTCTTTTTTTGGCGAATGCTAAAGAAAAGGAGATGATATAATGCCTGATAAAAAGCAAACAAAAAAATTTACAGTGGCAAAAACAACACCGCCGGAAAAAGATGTCCCACCCTCTTATTTGCAGGAAGAACAAGATAAATACGATTTTTGTAATGTGGCATCTTTTTCTGAGTGTACCGGTTTAATTCCAACACCGCCTCAATCTGTGGAGGAAATGGAGTCTTATATGAGTCTCTTTGATTATCAACCGCCTCATGTCATTCATCAAAATGAAGAGGACGACAAAAATAACGAAAGCGTTTAAATTTGTATTTTATAAATGCTTTATAAAAGCAAAGGGCAAAATTTTAAACTGGAGAGCATGAAGATGGACATTATTTATCAATACGACTTGCATTTTGTGTTTCGCTTGTTTGTGGCGGCAATTTGCGGTATAGCTGTTGGATTTGAACGCAAGCGCCGCGCTAAAGAAGCAGGCATCCGCACCCATTGCCTGGTGGCTTGTGCCTCGGCACTGCTCATGATTTTATCAAAATATGCCTATGAGGATATATCCGGTGAGTTTATTAAGTTAGACCCCTCACGTGTGGCTTCGGGTGTTGCCAGCGGCATTGGCTTTTTAGGTGCCGGCATGATTTTTGTATATAAGCGCACCATTACAGGCCTCACAACCGCTGCCGGCGTTTGGGCAACTGCTGGCGTGGGTTTATCAATTGGTGCCGGAATGTATGTTTTGGGGTTCTCAGCAACCGTGATTATTCTTTTGGTGCAGCTGGTGCTACATGCGAATATGCGCTGGATGCGAAGACCCAAAGTTAAAATTTTATGCTTGCGTTATCACAACGAAACAAGCCAGCAGAACGATGCCCTTACCCTTTTTCGCCAGCTGGGTGTTATTGTTAGTGATGTCAGCGTGAAAAAGGACGTTCAAAATGACATCATAGAATACCGCTATGTGTTGGAAATTCCACCGCAACTGGAAGAAACCCAATTGGTTTCTAATTTTGACTGCGATTGCACACTCACACTAAATGAATAGAAAAAATGATAAAAAAGTCGGCTAAAAAAGAAATTTTTTGGCCGGCTTTTTCTGATTTATAGGCTAAAAAGGTTGATTTTAAATATGAAAGTGATATAATAGTAAATGAATATAATTTTAGGCTAAAGGGATGAACAAAATGGCAAAATTTAACCCCAAATCTTTAAAAGCTGAAGAATTTATCAGCCATGAAGAAATTTTAGATACGCTGCAATATGCAGAAGAGAATAAAAACAACATTGAACTAATTGACAGCTTATTGGAAAAAGCAAGACCCAAAAAGACAGAAACCGGTATGCATTGTGAGGGTTTAACCCATCGGGAGGCTTCTGTTTTATTAGCTTGTGAAATTCCTGAAAAAGTTCAAGAAATGTATAAAATTGCCGAGGAAATTAAATTGGCATTTTACGGCAACCGCATCGTTATGTTTGCCCCTTTATATCTTTCCAATTACTGTGTAAACGGCTGCGTGTATTGCCCGTATCATCATCAGAATAAAGAAATTCCCCGCAAAAAGCTGACGCAGGAGGAAGTGCGTGCCGAGGTGATTGCCCTGCAGGACATGGGGCATAAGCGCCTAGCCATTGAATCTGGCGAAGACCCGGTGAATAATCCTATTGAATATATTTTAGAATGTATTAACACCATTTATAGCGTTCACCACAAAAATGGCGACATCCGCCGTGTGAACGTGAATATTGCCGCTACCACAGTAGAAAATTACCGAAAATTGAAAGAAGCCGGTATCGGCATCTATATTTTGTTTCAAGAAACGTATCATAAAGAAAGCTATGAACAGTTGCACCCCACCGGCCCCAAACATAATTATGCCTACCATACCGAAGCCATGGACCGCGCTATCGTGGTTGTCATTGACGATGTGGGCTTAGGGGTTTTATTCGGTTTAGAGCTTTACAAATATGAATTTGCGGGTCTGTTAATGCATGCCGAGCATTTAGAGGCTGTGCATGGGGTAGGTCCACACACCATCAGCGTGCCTCGCTTAAAGCGCGCCAGCGATGTTGACCCATCTGCTTTTGACAACGGCATTTCGGATGAAATTTTCACCAAAATTATTGCCTGCATCCGCATGGCTGTGCCCTATACTGGTATGATTATTTCCACCAGAGAATCAGAAGAGGTTCGTGCCAAAGCACTGCGCGTGGGCATTTCCCAAATCAGTGGCGCTTCCCGCACCTCTGTTGGCGGCTATACGCAGGAGGAGCGCCCGCACGATACGGAGCAGTTTGATGTGTCCGATTCCCGCACGTTAGATGAGGTGGTATGCTGGTTGATGGAAATGGGCTAAGTCGGATCGTAGCCATGTCGTTCTGTGAGCCAA
>JAZODT010000092.1:0-4141 GCA_045597205.1 Clostridia bacterium | reverse complement strand
CTTGCTCTTTTAAATCTTTACCACTAAAAACAAAATAAAAAAAAGAGCTGGATAAGCCCTTTTTATCGAATATCTTCCACTATTGTTTCCGGCGGCATTGTTAACTGCTCCGGATTTTCTAAAATTCTCTTTAACTTTTTAAAAGCCGTGGCATAATAATGTCCGTCGCAAATTCTCTCATCACAAACAAAGTTAAAATCAATCAATCTTCGTTTTTCCGGCACGCCATCTTTATTTAATACATATTCTGTCCGTTTGGCACCCATTGCAACAAACACAGGCAGATTGCCAAAGTCATATAAGTGATGAAAAATCGGCGGCATGCCCAAAGAACCCATGTTGGTCACAAACATAGACCCATGAAAAGGACTGAGCAGGGTTAAGGCTCGGGGAAGCAATCCAAAATAATCCAAACATTTTAAGAACCAAACCGTGAATTTAAGCAACACACCCGGCAAGTTAACCAAAAGACGCGCAAAATTATCCATATTATTCTGGTCGCCCTCTTGTTTGTTCATTTCAATTTTATTTTTTAGCTGTTCATAAACCGAATCCAGCGTTTCTCCGGTGGTTGCTTCTAACTTAATAACGGTTTCAGCAGCATTCAGCTTGAGTTCTTTTTTAATGGCCATACAAATTTCAATATTGTTACGGGCATATACCCGTTGACCTCGAATAAACCTGTTAATGCCCGGACACTGTGAAACGGTGCGTATATACGCCGCCATGAAAACATGAATCATCCCCATACCCTTCATGCCCTCTTTTATTTTTCTGCGAATTAATTCCTCACAATTAGAAATGTCTATGGTTGTTGAAAAGCTGTTGGATGACCCCGTTCTCGTTGGCATAATAAACGGCGAAACCGCATCCATAGGAATCCCTCCACGGATTCTTCTACCTTCTTTAAAGTTCATCACAATAACCCCACTTCATTAATTTTAAAATTAAATACATGAATCTGGCCCGAGAAAAATTAGGGAATGTTTTAAATTTATTTCTGCAAAAATCTCTCTTTTTCGATAAAATTATATCATATATTCATCAATTAATCAAGTTATAAAAAAAATCCTTCGGCTTATATTGATACCGAAGGATAAGAGTTAACATTCATAAAACCATTATATGCTATTTTTAAAAATAATAAAACCATAACTTTCAAGAATTTGAAAAAATTTTACTAAACGCTCGTAAAGCGGATGCGCTTCTTCTCCAAACTGCACATCTACTTTTTCTCCCAATGCATGCACATTTAAAGTGCCATCCATCAGTGGCCACACAAAACTCCCCAGTTTATCCAGATGCACATAGGTAATGGGCGGTTTTTTAAATAGTTTTTGTGCAAGAAAGTGAAAAAAACCTTTGTTGGGGACTTCTAAAGTAACAATGCCCTTATCGTCCTGCGTCCAGTTATATTTTTCATTTCTTACAGGCACTTTATCAAGATAGTTCGTTGACTGTTTCATGTGTTATTTCCGTTTCTTCCAAAGAGAAAATTTAAGAACGCTCAGAATTATAACTGTAAAGAGCAAGATGCCACCAATATTGGAAACAAGGGGAGAAATGCCCAATTTTGCAGAAAGGTCAAGCGCCTGATCCAATCCAAATACAGCAAGGAGTGCAAGCAAAATGCCCACCAGGCCTTCTCCGGCAATCATACCGGAACAGAAAAGAATGCCGTCATTAACAATCGCTTCTTTTTCTTCTTTGTTACGTTTCATTTTATCCAAAGCCAAACGAACAAGACCGCCTACCATAATGCAAGCATTAAGCTGAACCGGCAAATAAACACCAATAGCAAAGGGCAGCACCGGAATACCGATAATTTCTACCGTAATTGCAATAAACACACCAATAAACACCAGCGCCCACGGCAAGTTGCCCTGCATAACACCCTCAATAATCAGCTTCATTAAAGTTGCCTGAGGTGCGCCCAACTGCTCAGAACCAAAGCCCCAAGCACTATCTAAAAGATACAGCGTGCCGCTGATAGCAATGGCTGCAGAAACAACACCAATAATTTCACCAATCTGCTGTTTTTTAGGTGTTGAACCAAGCAAATAGCCTGTCTTTAAATCCTGTGAGGTATCACCTGCAATAGCAGAAACAATACAGATAATTGAGCCAATGGAAATGGCACTCATCATCCCAAATGCGCCATTCGTTCCCATGGCTTTTAGAATTAATGTTGTAATTAAAAGGGTTGCAATAGCCATGCCGGAAACAGGATTGTTACTGCTGCCTACAAGACCAACCATTCTGGATGAAACCGTTGCAAAGAAAAAGCCAAATATAACAATAATACACGCACCCACGAAGGATACAGGAATTGCAGGAATCAACCATACCAGAATAGTTAAAATTAAAATTGCGATTAATACAAATTTAAAATTCAAATCCCTAGCCGTACGGAGATTAGAATCTGCCTTTGAGCCTGCCATACTTTTCATGGCACCGCCAAAAGTTTTCACAATTAAAGGCAGAGATTTAATCAAACTAATGATGCCGCCTGCTGCCAAAGCGCCAGCACCGATATAACGAATGTATGTGCTCCAAATGGCACCGGCACCACCGCTGGCATAAACTTCACCAATGGCCTGCGTTCCCGGATAAAGAATAATTTCTTCACCAAAAAGAACAATCATAGGAATCATCACAAGCCAGCTCAGTACGCCGCCTGCAAACATATACGAAGAAATTCTAGCACCGCAAATATAACCCACGCTCATAACAGCAGGATAAATTTGTGTTCCAATTTCGCCGGCAAAGCCTTTTACATGCACAGAAATTTCACCGGCAACCACTTTAAGTCCATCAATAATAAACTTGAAAATTGCCGCAAAACCCATACCGGCAAACACAGTGGAAGCATTAGCACCGCCCTTTTCACCGGCTAAAAGCACTTCTGCACAGGCGGTGCCCTCAGGATAAGGCAACACACCATGTTCCTTAACAATTAAAGCATTGCGGAGAGGCACCATAAAGAAAACACCCAAAAGGCCGCCTAACAGGGCAATCAACGTCATGGAAAGAATATCCGGCTTATCCATCTTGCCTTCTGCTGCCCACAAAAACAAGGCAGGCAATGTGAAAATTGCACCGGCTGCCAGGGATTCTCCGGCAGAGCCAATGGTCTGCACAATATTACTTTCTAAAATAGAGTTTTTCCGCATAACAATGCGGATGACACCCATTGAAATAACTGCTGCCGGAATAGAGGCGGAAACGGTCATCCCCACTCTCAGACCAAGATATGCATTGGCCGCGCCAAAAACAACAGCCAAAATGATACCCATAACAATAGATGTTACTGTAATTTCCGGTGTTACCTTATCCGCCGGAATATACGGTTTAAATTCATTTTGATTATTCATAATATTATCATCTGCCCTTCTATAAAGCGACTTTTTTCTTTCTCACTATAACATATTTCGATGAAAAATGCAACAAAAATTAGTGCAAGGTTGCCAGCATTTGACATACAATTTCATACAACTCTTTTGTGCCGCTAATGTTGAGCTTTTCCTGCACGGTATGAATATCATGCATCTCCGGCCCAATCGATATGCAGTCCAGCGCAGGAATTTTTGCGGCAAAAACGCCACATTCCAGCCCGGCGTGAATGGCTTGTATTTTCGGCACCTTCCCTGTTTTTTCCTGATATTTTTCAATATATAAATCCCGCAAGGCTGAATCATGTTTATATTCCCAAGGTGGATAATGTCCGCCGGTTTTTATTGTGCAGTTCATTGCACCAAAAAAAGTCTTGAGCCTGTCTTCTAAAAATGCCAGCGCAGAACTTTTATTGCTGCGCAGGGCAAACAATATGCAAATACCATTCTGCTTCGTTTTTAGAATGCCCATATTTAGCGAAGTTTCTACAAGATTTTGAATTTCCGCACTCATTTCTAAAACACCATTTGGTGCGAGAATAAGAGTGTGTAAAAGTTTTTCAGCCGAAGCCGGTGCCAAAACCTCAAAAACCCCTTCTTCTAAAATTTTTATCTCCCAAGAAAAATCCGGTTCCCGTTCTTTAATTTCTGTCTGTACAATTTTTGCATATTCTTCAAAGGCTAAAGAAAGAGCTTCAGGTTTTTCTGTTAGCAACTGTGCAACCGAACAAACAGGAATTGCATTGCCT
>JAZODT010000091.1:0-22576 GCA_045597205.1 Clostridia bacterium | reverse complement strand
CCAAGGAGTTGTCACCTTAACTTGTCTTCCTAAGACCGCTTGGCCCTCCGACTTAAAGATACTTTTATTAAACGTTCTAAAATCATTGCCAGCATTCGTAACTATTTAAACAATCAGGGCTTTTTAGAAGTAGAAACACCCATACTGGTAGCTAATGCCGGTGGCGCAGCTGCCCGTCCTTTTGAAACACACTTTAATGCCTTAAGTGAAGACTTTAAACTGCGTATTTCATTGGAACTTTATTTAAAACGTTTAATCGTAGGCGGTTTGGAAAGAGTGTATGAAATAGGTCGTGTATTTCGTAACGAAGGGCTAGATACCCGTCATAATCCAGAATTTACGTTAATGGAATTATATCAGGCTTATACCGACTATCACGGAATGATGGATTTGACTGAAAACCTTTATCGTCACGTTGCACAGGAAGTTTTGGGCACAACTAAAATTGTTTATAACGGCATTGAAATGGATTTAGGCAAACCCTTTGAAAGAATTACTATGGTAGAAGCTGTTAAAAAATATGCCGGCGTTGACTTTGACGAAATTCACTCTTTAGAAGAAGCTCGTGCCGTTGCTAAAGAACATCACGTTGAATTTGAAGACCGTCATAAAAAAGGCGATATTTTAAGTCTGTTCTTTGAAGAATATGCCGAAGAACACTTAATTCAACCTACTTTTGTTATGGACCACCCCATTGAAATTTCTCCTTTGACTAAGAAAAAACCTGAAAATCCTGAATATGTTGAACGTTTTGAATTCTTTATGAATGGTTGGGAAATGGCCAATGCATACTCTGAGCTCAATGACCCCATTGACCAGAGAGAACGGTTCCGCGCGCAGGAAGAACTGCTGGCACAAGGTGATGAAGAAGCCAACACCACAGATGAGGACTTTATGAATGCGTTAGAAATTGGCATGCCTCCCACAGGCGGCATTGGTTTTGGTATTGACCGCATGTGCATGCTCATGACAGACTCTGCCGCCATCCGTGATGTGCTGCTCTTTCCAACAATGAAGCCGCTTGATAAATAAATGGCGTAAAATCAAGGTTTTCAAAGTGTTAATGACACCTTTTGACGCCTTTTTGACACCATTTTATGCAGGATTATATGTTGAAAAAAGCACCTAACATTTAATCAATTTGATTTGAAAAATCACTTTGATACAGCCTTTTTTGTTGCCGTAATCTCTGTTGGAGTTGACTTTTCTTTTCAAGTGCGGTATGATGAGACCCCAATATTTATAAAAAAGGACGTGGTTTTATGAGCGTAAAAGAAATGATATGAAGACTTATAATAAGTTATGTGATTACAAGAATTGAAATTCCGACAATGAAAACATTAGATAAATAAGTTACTTTAACCCAAGATAATATAAAATTATCTTGGATTAATTTATAATAATATCCTACAAAAATTTAGGTGGTAATATGAAAACAGAACGAAATATTTTAATTGCCTTTCTTTTAAATTTTGCTTTTTCAGTTTTTGAATTTTTGGGTGGAATTTTTACAGGGAGTGTGGCCATTATTTCTGACGCCATTCATGATATTGGTGATGCTTTCAGCATCGGTATCTCCTATATGCTTGAAAAGAAAAGCAAAAAGCAACCGGACGAAAATTATACCTATGGATATGTGCGTTATTCTGTTATTGGCAGTGTGATAACAACATTAATTCTTTTATTTGGCTCTTTGGCGGTTATTTATAACGCCTGTGGCAGAATCATTGAGCCAAAAGTTATTAACTATAACGGTATGATTATTTTTGCAATTATTGGTTTGATCGTAAATCTCTGTGCGGCTTTTTTCACCCGGGAGGGTGGCTCTTTAAATCAAAAGGCCGTTAACCTACATATGTTAGAAGATGTGCTGGGCTGGGCTGTTGTTCTTCTGGGTGCCGTTATCATGCGTTTTACTGACTTTGCTTTAATTGACCCCATCATGTCCATCGGTGTGGCAATTTTTATTTTTATAAACGCTTTTAAAAATTTAAAAGAGGCGATTGACCTGTTTTTAGAAAAAACACCCCACGGCATTAACATGCAGGAAATGGAAAATCACATAACAGAAATCGACGGTGTCAAGGCTGTTCACCACATTCACATTTGGAGTATAGACGGCCAAAATAATTATGCCACCATGCATGTAGTGACGGATGCCGATGCGCAACAAATAAAAGCCAAAATCCGCGAAGAATTAGCGGAATATGATATTGTCCACGCAACATTAGAACTTGAAAAAACAAACGAGCATTGTCACGAAGAGCATTGCCATATAGAAGCAGGCAGGCATGTAACCCATCATCACCATCATCACTAACAAAATGGTGTTTATTTTCATAACAAAAGCAGGCTACAGCATTTCATTGCTGTAGCCTGCTTTTGTTATGATGCTACCGATTGTCGATAGGAAACCCAGGAACTAATGACCGCCGCTATAACGGATGACAAAATCACCGAAAAACCATAACTGATAAAGGAAAGTGCCGGAACAAAACGAATGAGAAAACTAAGCAAGACGGCTATCACGACCGCCAGGGTTACACCGGCATTTTGCTTCATAGCAGGTACAAAAATGGCAATAAACATCCCATAAAGAGCCATACCCAGGGACGAAGTAATCGAATTGGGCAAAATGGTACCTGCCGAAGCACCGATAAATGTACCCAAAGACCAACCAATGTAAGGCGCTATGACCAGCCCATACATATAACGAATATTAATTTGCTTTTGACCGGATAGCACGGCAAAGTTTTCGTCTGTGATAAAGGTACCCAAAAATAAGCGATGGCGATTTGTAAAGCTGCCATCCAGTTTTTGTGAAAGAGAGAGGCCCATTAAGGAATAACGCAAATTAATAATAAACTGCACCATAGCCATTTCTAGCAATGTACCGCCGGCAGCAATGATAGAAATGCCTGCTGCCTGACCTGCCGAGGTAAGATTGGTCATGGACATAAACAGCGCCGCTATTACCCGCAATCCGCTGTTTACAGCCGTAATACCAACGCCGATAGACACAGATAAATATCCCAACCCAATGGGTATGCCGTCTTTAAAACCTTGTGTAAACTGTTTCTTCAATGTTATTCTGCCTTTCTTTGTTCCCAAAATTCAATCATTCTTCAGTTATATACTTGTTTTATGTATCAGCAAAACCTCTCACTCATCAACACAAACTGTTACCAAATTCCCTGCCAGTCCGGTGATGGTTGCACCTTTTTCTTGCAGAGACAAAACCTTGTCAATTTTTTCTTTGGTTATTCTTTCTCCCGGCATAATGATGGGAATGCAGGGTGGAAATGCCGAAATAGCCGCTCCGCAAAGGTAGCCCTCTGCCGCATTAAGCAGAATCTGCTTCTTATCTCTTTGCTGGAAAACAGAAAGAGGGAAAGATGCCGCTACAACACTTTCATCAACACCTATGCCATCCGGACATTCGTTTGCCACATCCGGCAATGAACTGCAATAATCCAAAGCCTTTTTCAATCGTTTAAAGTCTGCTTCTTCATTATACCATGATGCCATTAACAACAAGCCGTGTGCGGTGACCATTTCTGCATAAATACCAAATTTTTCTCTAAAAATTTCATCTACTTCTTCCCCTGTTAACCCTTTAGCGCGAAAATCCGGCAAGAGCTTAAAGGGGTCGTCTAATGTGGGGCAATTTAATAGCGAAAGCCTTTTTAATGTTTGTTCGGTTAACCAAGCGCCTCTGTTGGCCCCCTCCTCTAATGCTTGCTCCATAGCCGCCAAAAAAATATAGGACGGGCTGCTGGTTTGAAACATGCGCAAAACACAGCGTACCTTTTCTTTAGAAATATTAGAAGCAATGTGCAAAAGTGCCGTTTGATTGGGGGCGGCCAGACTTTTATGCAGGCTGGTGACACTCATATCTGCCCCCTGCACCATAGCGCTTTTGGGAAAGTGTTTTGAGAAGGGAAAATGGGCACCATGGGCTTCATCCACCAAAAGCAAAGCGCCCACATTATGTATCAAGTCAGCCAATTCCGAAAGGTTTGCTGTTTTACCATAATAATTAGGACTAGTGAGCACCAAACCCTTTGCATTTGGATACTTTTTTAATGCTTTACGCACGCTCTCAGGCGAGACAACACCAGGAACATTGTGCAACTTTGATGGTTCCGGCGTGATATACACAGGCAAAATGCCGGAAAGAATGGCGCCGTTAATCACCGACTGATGGCAGTTCCTATCCACCAAAACCACATCGCCTTTAGAAAAAGTGGCATACATCATGGTCAAAATACCAACCGTAGCGCCATTGACAAGAAAAAAGCTGTGCGCCGCACCATATATCTCTGCCGCCCGTTGTTCGGCCGCCAAAATCTCCTTTTGCGGCGCTATTAAAGCATCGGTATCGCAAAGCTCAGTGGTGTCATAGGCAAAAACAGAACTGTTTAAGGGCGTACCCACAAAGCCTGCGCCTTTTTTATGGCCAGGCATATGAAAGGATGTCTGTTCTTTTTCATTATGGCGTTTAATTGCATCGATAATCATTGTTGCCTCCGTTATTTAACAACCTTATCTAAAATACCAGCCATTTCAGCCAGAAAAATTCCATAATTGGTAATGGGCACCTTTTGCTCAACAGCCCGAAACACCCGGCTCATCACCTGCCGGCGGCCAAACATGCATCCGCCGCAATGAATCACCAGGGCATAGGGTGTTAAATCTTCGGGAAAATCCTGACCACTGACCACTGTCACTTCAATATCTTCGTTTATTTTTTCATGAATGAGATTAGGAATTTTCACCCGCCCAATGTCACCATCTAAAGGCTGATGACTGCAAGCCTCTGCAATGAGCACCTTATCCCCCGCCTTTAAGGTTTTAATTTTCGCTGCACCGGAGACATAAGCCTCAATATCGCCTTTATACCGGGCCAACAACACCGAAAAAGAGGTTAATGCACTTTTTTTCGGTTTTTGCTCATATACAGCCGAAAACACCTGTGAATCGGTAATAATTAAATCCGGCTTGTGGTCTGCAAGAGCCTCAGGCAGTTGCTCCACCGTTACACAGGTAGTTACGGCACCGTGGTCTAACAAATCCCGCAGAACTTGAACTTGCGGCAAAATCAGGCGCCCCTTGGGCGCTTGCTGATCTTGGGGCATCACTAAAAGCACACGTTCATTTTTCTTGACCAAATGGCCGATAATACTTTCATTTTCATAATCTGCCGGTGCAAGACGCACCATTGCCTCTTTGAGTTGTGCAATTCCCTGCTTTTTCAAAGCACTGACCGGGATAACCTCTGTTTGCAACGCATTCTTTGCTTTTTGTAAAAACAATTGGGGATTTGTTAGCAAATCTGCCTGATTTAAAACTGCAACAAAAGGGATTTTTCGCTTTAAAAATTCTTCTTTTAAAGAAAGTTCTACCGCAAAATCCTCTGTTTGCGGACTCATCACCAAAACGGCCAGATTGGTTTTATCTAAAATGGTTGCTGTCCGTTTCATACGGACAGCACCCAATTCACTTTCATCACCAAAACCTGCTGTATCATACAAGGTGCACGGCCCTAAAGGATAAATTTCAATAGGTTTTGCCACTGGGTCAGTTGTGGTGCCGGAAACACTGGACACAAGCGATACATCCTGTCCGGCAAGGGCATTAATTAAAGACGATTTACCGCTATTGGTTCTACCAAAAAATCCTATAGCCAGTCGCATAGAACTGGGTGTTTCAGCTAACGATACTGTTTGCATAACCTCACCACTCTCCCATATTGTTAAGATTCTAAAATTCCATATTTCGTCTTGATTCTGTCTAACTTTTCAAGCATAGGCTCTGCTAAAAACCAAAGGAAAAAGGCTGTTGCTGCACCATGAATCACATCAAAAGGAATCCCCATAACATAGGTGTATATAACCAACTCCCAAGTGGGATTGGGTTGCCACATGAATAAGGATGCCAAATTGATTATGCCGCCATATAGCAACATAATCGCTATAAAACCAAAAACAGAAAGAGATAATTTTGACCGACTCAGCATGCCTTTTTTAAACAGCACACCAGCCACAAAGCCAATGATGCCAAAACAGAACATTTGCCAGGGTGTTAAGGCGCTTTGACCGAAAAAGAAATTGGATAAAAACCCAGAGACTGCACCCACCAAAAAACCGGTTTCACCACCAAAGGCCACCCCTGCTAAAATAACAATAGCAACTAAAGGCTTAAACTGCGGAATCATGCTAAGAACAGTGCGTCCCGCCACAGCCATGGCACACAAAACGCTGACGATGACTAATTCTCGCGCCTCCGGCCGCTTTTTTTCAAACATAACAAAAAAGGGCACCAAAATTTCTAAAATCATCAAAATACTAACAAGATAATATTTTTGGTCTTTAAAAAACCAAATACCTGCAAACATCGTTAGCGGCACAACCAAAAAGACTACTAAAAAGGATATTGCCGTGCGTTTAGAAAATTTTTGTTTTTCTTTTTGCGGTAAATCTCTTTTTTGAATTGGCAAAAAACAGCTAAGGGCAAGCCATAAAAACAAAAGCTCAGCCAACTGCAGGAGCACGACAATAAGGTTGGAAAAATCATCTTTTGTTATATGTATATATACCGTTAAAATAAACAAAAGCGTAAAAAACAGGCCACCTAAAATCTTAAAAAATAACGGTTTCCTTTTTTTTGTTTCAACCTGTTTTTTTTCAATGTCTTTTAAAGAATAAGTCAAAGCTGGTTCCTCCACTTTTGTTTTTTCTGCTGTTAAAACACCGCCCAAAGCGGCGATAATATCCTCTGCCAGTACAATACCCGGCAAAATGCCACCTGACATTCTGCTGGCAGCCGTTGTATAAAAACTTTTATCGTCAAAAAATTTTTGCGACACCTCTTCACTAACAATTGAACCATCAAAAAACAGAGCACAACAATCAGCATAGCGGGCACAAAATTCCACATCGTGAGATACCATAATAATGGTGACCCCTTTTGCTTTTAAAGCCGATAAAATTTTGGCAAAATTTTCTTTACATGCGGCATCCATACCCTTTGTTGGCTCGTCCAGCAAAATAATGCGGGGAGATAACAGCAAAATTTTGGCTAAGGCTAATCGTTGCTGTTCGCCGCCGGATAAATCAAAAGGATGTCGCTCTAAAACTTGTTCTAAACCGCAAAGCAAAATTGTTTCACAAATTTTTTTCTCTCGTTCCTCTACATTAAAATTCTTCTCCGAAAGCATGGCAGACAGTTCTGATGCAACCGTATTTTTCACGAACAACGTTTGGGGATTTTGCGGGAGAATGCCTAAAATACCCTCATATTTATTTTTAATATTCTCTAAAGGCACCCTTTCTATAAACACCTGTCCCCGATTGGCAGCAAACAAGCCTCCCATAACCGAAAGAGCTGTGGTTTTACCAGTGCCGTTGCCACCTAAAATGGCATATAACGAACCTCTTGCCACTTTTAAAGAAAGGCCTTTAAGCACATCCGGGCGATTTTTTTCATAGCGAAACCAAACATCTTTTAATTCCAGCGCTACTTCTCTTTTTTGCTTCGCTGCTTGCTCTCTATTGATAACGGGGATTAATCCATCTTCTTGCTTTTTTTTCTCCAGCCACTTTCGACCTTGGCTAACGGTTATCGGACATTCCTCATCCCCATTAACGTGGAAGAAAACCTGCATAGGTGTCGGCATGGCCGCCAGCATTTTGTGGTTTTGTTCTGCCACGATTTTTCCAACCTTTGACGGCACATCAAAAGCCAATATCTCACCATCATCTAACAATAAAACCTTGTCAGACATGGCGAACGCCTCTTCTAAACGGTGTTCAGACAAAATAATAGTGGTGCCCAATTCTCGCTTAATTCGTGCAAGTATGCCGAAAAAATTTTGCGCTGCTATAGGGTCTAACTGGCTGGTTGGCTCATCTAAAACAAGCACCTCAGGGTGCATCACCATTACCGAAGCTAAATTAAGCATTTGCTTTTGCCCGCCGGATAAGTCCGATATTTTTTGCGAAAACCAGCTTTCCATGCCGAAAAACGACGCTATTTCTGCCACCTTACCACGAATCGTCTTTGTATCATAACCCAGGCTTTCTAAACCAAAGGCAAGCTCGTGCCAAACCTTATCCGTCACCAGTTGATTATCAGGACTTTGCAGAACGTATCCAATTTGTTCTGCCTGCTCCCGTTGGCTCAACGCCCCTATCTCAGTGCCGTTAAAAAGGATTCTGCCTTTTTTTTCACCATGTGGTGCTAAGAATGGTTTTAAACTTTTTAACAAAGTTGTTTTTCCGCAACCGGACTGACCACAAACGGTAATAAATTCCCCTGCTTCAACGCAAAAATCAAGATGTTTTATGACCGGCTTTTGACTGCCGGGATATGAAAATGAAAAGTTTTCAAATTGAATTATCGCCATTTTTTGGCCTCCCTTGCTTCCAGTACCATTGGCATAGTGCACAGCAATCCATAGCACAGCAACATGACAACCGAAAAAACTGACGGTTCTGCCATGGAAATGAACGGAAAATATTGCACGTTAATAAATCCGAAAATCGTCGCAATCAATAAAACACAAGCCAAAAATCCCAAAAGCAACAGGGCAAAGCCATCTCTTACACTCCATTTAAAAAGTGAAAAAGCTGTTCTGCCGGGCATGCCATATCCACGACTTTTCATGCTGTCTGCGGTTTCTACTGCATTTTCCAGTGACCAGGTAACCATAACAGACAAAATGGAAAGGCCACTTTTCATTCGCTTGATCAGGTTGCCCTCAAAAACATTATGTCCCATACTTTTTTGTGCCAACGCCACCTGCCTAAACTGATGTTTAAAGCGGGGCACAAACCGCAAACTCATAGAAAACAGCAAGGATAATGACGGCATAATACGACCAAACAAATAAACAAATTTATCACTGGTCATAATCTCATTATAACACGAAAACCAACAAATTACACTGCCTAAAACTGACCCTGCGCAAAGCCCATATAAAATTGATTCTAAGGTTAAGGGATTGTCGGAGGGTAGGTAACCTAAAATGGTGACCCCTTCATGATTAAACAAAGGGTTAACAGCGCCTAAAAACAGAATGATAGGCAGAATTACCAAAAGATTAAACCGAATCGCACATCTGCCTTTTAAAAGCACAGAATAGATAAAACTGCAACCCAAAGAGACGGCCACATAAGCCGGATGCATAATCAGCATGGCAAAGGTAATCACCGCCAGAAAGTATATAAAATTAACCAAAGGATGATAATTTTTAAATTCTTTCATTTTCTTCCTGTCCCTAATTTCATTTACCCTTTTATTGTACCATATTCCGCTTTTTTTTCATAGTATTTTTTAAGATTTTTAATTAAAGAATCTAACAAAAGAAAAAGAGACCATTGCTAAGCAACAGTCTCTTAAAAAATCAATCACGCATCAATTTCAATTTCGATTGCTTCGCTGCAGTTGGGGCAAACCAACTCGCCGTCAATCATATCTTCATCGAAGTAAACTTTTTCATTGCAATGAGGACATTCAACTTCATAAAATTCAACATCTTCAAGCTCTTCATCATCCAATTCGTCCTCATCACAGTCACAGCAACTACAACCGTCATGTTCACAGTCAGAGAAACAATCAGATAACTCTTCAGCAAAATCTTCTAAATCGTCAATCCGTTCTTCACATTCTTCAACGGCATCATTAACATCTTCAATGCTGGATGCAAACTCTTCCATCAAATCAATGAGTTTTGCAATCATTTTACCTTCATCGCTTTTATCTTCGATTTTAAGTCCATCTGCAAGGCCTTTTAAATAGGCCGCTTTTTCGGATAAATATGCCATAATCATTCTCCTTTTACAAATCAAAGAATCGTAATAAATTATACGCGTTCCATATATTCGCCGGTTCTGGTATCCACACGGATAACATCCCCTTCATCAACGAACAGGGGAACGTTAATGGTTGCACCAGTTTCTAAAGTACAGGGCTTGGTTGCGCCGGTACTGGTATCACCCTTAAAGCCGGGCTCAGTTTCTGTAACTTTCAATTCAACAAAGGTCGGGGGTTCAACACCAAATACAGAACCTTTGTAAGAAAGAACGGTTACGTTCATATTCTCAGTAACAAACTTTAAAGCATCGCCCAGCTGTTCCTGAGAAAGAGGCATCATATCGAACGTTTCATTATCCATAAAATAATACAAATCACCATCGTTATAAGAGTATGCCATGTTTTTACGTTCAATATGCGCTTTGGGCATTTTTTCGGTAGGACGGAAAGTTTTTTCTACAACCGCACCGGAAATAACATTCTTTAACTTGGTTCTTACAAAAGCCGCACCTTTGCCCGGCTTTACATGCTGAAATTCTACAATTTGATATACGTTACCCTCAAATTCAAAGGTAACACCATTTCTAAATTCACCTGCTGAAATCATAACAAACCTCCATTATATTCATATGTACCATTATATATAGTTTATACGATAACGAAAAAAAATGCAACCCTAAAACTAAAAAAATTAAAAATGGCTACAAGCCTTTCTTTTTTTGATAAAAGCGACAAAAAACCGTACGCTTTGTTTAAAACGCACGGTTTTCACACTTTCATAACAACTGCAGAAACGAATTTGTTTCAACAAACGTTACAACCCCTCTGCGGGGTTATTAACTTAAACCCTGCATCGTCAGTTTACGCGCCTTTACCTAAAAAGAACAACGCAACAGAAGTCACCAAAAACAAAATGGCAACCACAGATGTCCATTTTTCTAAAATCGCATCGATTGTTCTGCCCTTGTTCTTGCCGAAAAAGGTTTCAGAACCGCCGGCGATAGAGCCTGACAAACCTGCCTGCTTACCGGACTGGAACAGGACAACGAAAATCAGGATAATTGTAACGATGATATGCAGAATCTGTACTGCTAACATTGGCCATTACCTCCATCATTTTTTCCAAGGGTTCAAACCGATTTTAAGTCTAAAAACTTATTGTTCTTTCAAGCCGAAACGCTTTCTGAACTTCTCAACACGTCCGCCGGTATCAACCAACTTCTGCTTACCGGTAAAGAACGGATGACACTTGGAACAAATTTCAACTGAGATATTCTCTTTTGTGGAACCGGTTTCAATTACATTACCACACGCACATTTAATGGTGGTGTCTTTATAATCCGGATGAATTCCTGCTTTCATTTGTTTCACCTCTTTCAAACCATATAGCATAACACAATGATTATAGCATATATTTTTTAACTTTGCAAGTTTTTTTTAAGTAAAATATAATATACAACCATTCGATTGTACGCTAATTCTCTATCCCTTTTTCATTCAATCTTTTTTCAATAAAGGGGTCATAAAATACCAATTTTACAATCGCCACTATAGGCACACCCAAAATCATGCCTAAAATACCGCCAAACGTGCCGCCCAACGTTACCCCGGCAATAACTAAAAGCGGACTAATGCCAACTTGCTCTGACATAACCTTGGGGCCGACTACTGTATTATCCAGCACTTGCACTGCCACAACATAAACAATCACCCATAACGCCTTAACGGGACTATAAAACATAACCAAAAGCACACAAGGAATTGCCCCCAACGTTGGACCAAAATATGGAATCATGTTCGTAACGGCAATAATCAAGGCTACCAGAGGCGCAAGGGGAATGCCAAATGGCACTAAAACCGCCATACCCACAATGAACATAATCATTGATTGTAAGAGCTTACTGACGATATAATTTAAAAAGATAGTATTAATTTGCCGACCAACTAAAAAAATGCGTTCGGCTCTTTCGCGACTGAATACAGCATAAATAAATTTCTTTATGCCAATCATCAGTCTCTCTTTACTATATAAATAATAAACAGAAATAATAACTCCAAATCCAAACCGCAACACAGCTGTAGCAACGCTGTTAACACCAGAGGTTACCGCATTACTGATAGAAGAAAAATCCAAGCCGTTAAGCCAGTTATAAATAAACTGTGTACCATCCTCTACCCATCCTTCTAAAACGTTGGAAAATTCAGGGCTTTGTACATAAGAAAATCGTTCAATCCACTGTTTAACCCGATTGGTGTAAAGGGGCATATTTTCCGTAATTTCCTGCACCCCGTTGCGGATGGTAGGAATGATAGCAACAATAAAAATTGTTACAATGCCAATTAACAAAAGATATATAAACGCAATGACACCGGCACGTTTTAATTTTTTTGTTTTGTCTCTATCTTTTTGGGATTTAATTAAGTTTTCAAAAAACACCATGGCCGGATTTAAAAGATAGGCTATCACCAAACCGGATACAAAATAAGCAATGCAACCATAGGCAATGTGCAAAACACCGCCAATAGAAAGTTCTGTGTTATCCACCAGCTTAAATAATAAAAAAGCAATCAGTAATACCGGCAAAACATTTAAATAAGGTATTTTAATTTTTTTCATGGTGCCTCTCCTTTGTATTCTTTAAAACTCTGCAAAATATTGGACCAGTCCACAATAAATGGCCCAGGCCACTTTTTTTTGATACGCTTCTGTTTGTAAAAGCGCTGCCTCTTGGGCATTAGATAAAAACCCGCACTCAATTAAAACCGCCGGAACACTAGCATGGGACAAGAGATAAATATCTTTTCCTGCCTTTTTAATGGTTCGCTCAGACACAGGCTTTAGCACCGAAATTAAGGATTGTTGCAAGCACTGTGCCAATGGTTTGGACTCTTCCTGCTGACCACTATAAAAAACCTGTGGGCCACTATATTTTGCCTCTTCAAATTTATTCATATGAATACTGACAAACACATCCGCATCCGAATCATTCATAATGGTTTGGCGGTTATGTAAATCACTTCGTTTTTTTTGCCGAATCGTTTGGCTCCCCACATCATAAATACCTGCATCATCACTGCGCGTCAACCAGACTTCCACACCACTCTGTTCTAAATATTCTTGCAAAAAGCGAACAATGCTTAAATTCAAATCTTTTTCCAAAACGCCGTCAGGACCTTCTGCACCACCATCCGGTTCGCCATGACCAGCATCCAAAATAATGCGTTTTCCAAAGCCCGGAACCGCCATCACTTCATGAATTTTTTCTGAACGGCGCAATGCTAGGCCAACACCCAACACACTTAAAAACAAAATACCTGCAAGCAAAAACAAATTCCCTTTTTTAATAAAAATCAACATGAAACCGCTCCTAAAACCTTTTGGTTTTAGTCTATTCTAGGCAGTGCTTTTCTATGCAAAATTAAATGTAATCGTGAGAGTTATACCTTTAATTTGGGAAAGGATTCCTTGCTGAAACTTACACAATCGTTCCCCGCAACACACCTTGGTGGTAAGATTGTATTAAAACAGGTAACAGCTTCCCCGTTAGGTTTTGGTTGCATTTTACCAAAACGGTCACATAATTCTGCGTTTTCCCTTCATAAACACCTGGTTCTGTTTCCTGCTCAAACAACACCCATTCTTGTTTGCCTATGTACGCGCCTTCAAATTGTTGTTTGTTTGTCTCCGTCAATTTTAAAAGTGTTTTGCTGCGCGCTTCCTTTATTTCCGGAGCAATCTGACAAGGCATTTTGGCCGCCGGTGTGCCCTGACGAGGGGAATATTTAAAAATATGGGCATCGGCTAAACGAATTTTTTCTAAAAACGCTACTGTTTCTGCAAATTCTTCCTCTGTTTCTCCGGGAAAGCCCACAATCACATCTGTCGTAATGGCCGCTTCAGGCATTACACAACGAATTCGATCCACCGCCGCAGCATACACCTTAGTTGTATATTTTCGATTCATCCGTTTTAACGTGGCATCGCTACCACTCTGCAAGGACAGATGAAAATGATGACAAACCTTGTCAAGCGCTGCCACGCCCTGCACAAATACCTCATCACAAAGGGTGGGTTCTAGAGAACCTAAACGAATGCGACAAAGACCCTCCACCTGCTGCAAAGACTCCAGTAGCTGAAGTAAATTTCCTTCTCCGCTATCCTTGCCCCAGGAGGCTAAGTGAATACCGGTTAGCACCAATTCACAAAAGCCTGCTTGTACCAATCTTTTAGCTTCTGTCAACGTATCGGTAATGCTGCGAGAACGAATCCGTCCACGAGCATAAGGAATAATGCAATAAGAACAAAACTGATTGCAACCATCCTGCACCTTTAAAAACGCACGGGTGTGAGGCTGACCGCTCCCATCAATGGCAAGAGGTTCAAAACCGCAATGGCCGGTCAATTCAGCCACCAGATTGATAGGGCTTTGTTCTTTTAAAAATCGTTCCACCAAGAAAACTGTTTGTGTTCTCTGTTCAGTACCAATCACAATATCCACACCGGGAATATCTAAAACAGCTTCAGGATTTGTTTGGCTATAACATCCCATTACCACCAGTACCGCAGAAGGATTTTCTTGTTTTGCACGGCGTATCATCTGGCGGGACTTTCTGTCACTTAAATGGGTGACTGTGCAAGTGTTCACCACATATACATCTGCATATTCTGAAAAATCTACCTGACCATATCCGGCACGGAGAAACTGTTCAAGCACCGCTTCGGACTCATATTGATTCACTTTGCATCCCAATGTACAGAATGCAACCTTTTTTTCCATTGTCTATCCTTCTTTCTCAAAGGGCTTCTACCTGCTGCCACAAGTATCCCTCCCTAACCCCGGCACGACATACATCCAGAGTTTTGCAACCGAAAAAGGCCGCCACTTCACACAAAATTGCCACGCCGGGCAATGCTGTATCCAACCGTTGCGGACTGGCTCTTAAAATGCTTTCCTTGGCTAGCGGTTCATCATCTAATAAACGATATAACAGGGTTTCTAATGTTTGTATGGCGCCGCCAGACGCCGGATACAAAATTTTCTCCAGCTCCATCGCTGTTCTGGTCGCTCCGCCAATGCCATAAAGCACCGTTGCCTGCATGCCTTGTTCAAAATGCTCATCAATCATGTTATGTACATAAGTACGCAAATTTGCAATTTGCTGTCTTTGTGCCGGACATTTTCCCACGAAACGGACAAAAGCCGTTAAGGAGCCAATGGGCAGGCTAACCGCCTGCTGCACCCGACGATTTTTAATTAAAACCAATTCTGTGCTGCCGCCGCCAATATCCGCAATTAAACCATCCGTTAAATGTTGTACTCTAGCAGCGCCGGAAAAGGTTAAATGCGCCTCTTCCTCTCCGCTGAGCACATGAATGTGAAACCCAGTCCGTTTTTTTATAGCGTCAACGACTGCTTCAGTATTAGAAATATTACGCAAAGCTGCAGTTGCAAAAACAAACACCTTTTCCACTTTATTTTTTTCTATATATTGATTCAACTCTAAAAGAGCCTGACAGGCCACTTCAATACCTTCCTCTGTAAGTGCACCGTCCTCTGTTTTAGAGCCCAATTGTGCCATAACACTTCGATTTAAAAAGGTCGATAGTCTTCTGCCCTGTACCTCATAGACACATAAACGTACCGTATTTGAACCGATATCGATTACTGCATATTTCAATCTATACAGATCCCCCTTATCTGTTATATCCCCATTCGTGTAGCGCTGCGAATAATACCTTCTTTAATTTTTTCCATATCAAGCGTCATAAGTTGCCGGTTTTCCATCACAACTTTGCCGTTAATTAAAGAGGTCACCACCTGACCGCCTAAGCCGCCATAAACCACTAAAGAAACAGGGTCATAAACCGGACACATAGTTGGAGCCTCAGCATCTAAAATAATCATATCTGCTTTAAAGCCCACTTTCAACATGCCTCGTTCCTTTTCTCTGCCCAATGCCTTGGCGCCACCCACTGTGGCCATAGAAAGTGCGTCACGCGCCGCAATTAAGGTTGGGTCTAAGCGCATGCCTTTATGGATTAAGGCCGCCAATTTCATTTCGCTAAACATATCTAAGGAATTGTTGCTGGCTGCTCCATCCGTTCCCAGTGCCACATTGATCTCTTTACATAAAATTTCTTTAATATTGGCAACACCGCTGGCCAGTTTTAAATTGCTGGTGGGATTATGCGCAATGCTCACATCATGAGATTTTAAAATATCCATATCATTTTCGCTTAAATAAACGCAATGGGCCGCATTGGCATGAACAGAAAAAACGCCGGCATCATCCATAACCTCTGTAGGCGATTTTCCGTATTGTCGGTAACATTCATGGTTTTCCTGCATCGTTTCGCTCAAATGGATATGCAAACCACAACCATCGGTTTGGGCTGCTTCCACCGTTTTGCGTATAGCCTCGCGACTACAGGTATATACAGCATGCACGCTATGCTCCACCCACAACCTTCCATTACCGGCACCATGAAAATCTTTATAAAGTTGCCGGCCTTCTGCCAATCGCTTTTTATAGTCATTATTCATACCCGTTACACAACGGGATAAATTAGCATTCATACCGGATTCTAAAATTGCTTTTGCGGAATTTTCACTCATAAAATACATATCCGCAAAAGTAGTGGTGCCACTTTTAATCATTTCTGCACAAGCAAGCAATGTACCATAATACACAGCTTCATCGTCTAATTTATCCTCTAAAGGAAAAATATGATCATTAAGCCATTCAGAAAGTGATAAGTCGTTAGCACAGCCTCGCAGCAGCGCCATGGGCGAATGTGTATGGGCGTTAATAAGGCCCGGCATAACAATGCCACCTTTTGCATCTATAATTTTATCAACATCACGAGGTGCTTCTATCCGCTCACCCACATATTCAATGATATCTTCATTCACCAATACACAACCATTGTTGAAAAGAACATCACCATCCATGGTGATGAGATAGGCATGATCAATAAATAGTTTCATTCTCCTGCTCCTGATTTTGCAGCACCGGTTGCACAAAAGCCTCTGCCCGCACTTTTTCTTCTATTTCTGTCAGCACTTCCGGATTATCCTGCAGATATTTTTTCGCATTTTCGCGACCTTGACCCAGTCTCATTTCGCCATAGTTATACCACGCACCGCTTTTTTGAACAATATCTATATCAGCGGCCACATCCAATATACAACCTGTTTTAGAAATACCTTCACCATACATAATATCAAACTCCGCTTCTTTAAAAGGCGGAGCCACTTTGTTTTTCACAATTTTTGCCTTAGTGCGCACACCAACGTTCTCTGTTCCGTTTTTAATAAATTCCTGCTTGCGGATTTCCATGCGGACAGAAGCATAGAATTTTAAAGCGCGACCGCCGGTGGTTACTTCGGGATTACCATACATCACGCCCACTTTTTCACGAAGCTGATTAATAAAAATAGCAACCGTGTTCGACTTGCTGATAACACCTGCCAACTTGCGAAGAGCCTGGCTCATCAGTCTGGCGTGAAGACCCACATGGGAATCGCCCATTTCGCCCTCAATTTCAGCCTTTGGTACCAGTGCTGCAACTGAGTCCACAACCAAAACATCAATAGCACCGCTTCGTGCCAGCATTTCGGCAATTTCAAGGCCTTGCTCACCGGTATCCGGCTGTGCAACCATTAAATCGGCCACATTAACACCTAATTTTTCAGCATAAATGGGGTCTAAGGCATGCTCTGCATCAATAAAAGCCACATTGCCACCCTGTTTTTGCGCTTCTGCCACACAATGGAGCGCCACTGTGGTTTTACCGGAAGATTCGGGTCCATAAATTTCAACAATTCTGCCTTTTGGCAAACCGCCAATCCCCAACGCAATATCTAAACTGAGAGCGCCGGTGGAAATGGCTTCTACATTCAAACGGGCCTCACTGCCCAAACGCATAATGGCACCTTTGCCATAGGTTTTCTCAATCTGTTTCATGGCCATTGCCAGTGCTTCATTTCTTTCGTCATGGTCTGTGTGTCGTACAACGGGTGCTATGCCTTTTTTTTCCCCTTTTTTATCTAACATACTTTTATTCTCCTTTTCTTTTTTCTGTTATATTGTCAATTTATTATTTTCTAAAACACGTTCTCGAACCTCATTCAAGGCATGCATCACCGTGCTTTGCCGCACCTTTAACCTATCACCGTGAAGCCTGAGTTCTTTAACCGTAACCGTGCCTCCATAACACACACCAACATACACAAGCCCTACTGGTTTTTCTGGTGTGCCGCCATCTGGCCCTGCAATTCCCGTAATTGAAACACCAATGTCGGCGCCTGCTCTTTTGCAGATACCCTCTGCCATTTCCCTGGCTGTTTCTTGGCTAACCGCGCCAAAAGCTGCTAACGTTTGGGGTGAAACACCTAAATATTTTTCTTTTGCCTCATTGGAATAGGTCACAACACTCTCACTCAAAACAGAAGAAATACCGGGAATGTTGCCTAAGGTTGCTGTAAGAAGTCCGGCTGTGCAAGATTCGGCACAAGCCACCGTTAATTTTTTTTCTAATAAGAGTGTTGCCGTTGTTCGCGCCATATCTTCTTCATCATAACCATAAATATATTCACCCACCCGCTTCTTTATTTCCAGAAGTGATGTTTCAATCATTGTTTTTGCATCCGCTTCGCTATTGGCTTTTGCTGCAATGCGCAAGGTCACCTCATTGTCTTTTGCATAAGGTGCCACGGTGGGGTTACTGCCGGCCATTAAGTCCGCTATCTTTTCTCCCACTTTGGCTTCGCCGATGCCGAACAGGCGTACCACTTTAGACACCATAACAAAGCTGGATTTAGCACGTAAATAAGGCGCAACCTGCTCAGAAAACATAGGGATAAGTTCCCGGGGTGGTCCCGGGAGCAGTATGGCAATTTTTTCGTTTTTTTCTAAAATAACCCCCGGTGCTGTTCCTCTTTTGTTGTGGAGAATCATGGCCCCTTCCGGAATATACGCCTGCTTCCAGTTGCTTTCCGGATAGCCCCCTTGGGCATAGCCTTTTAAATATTCTTTAATTTCTTCTTTTATTTCTTCATGAAAAAGCAGCGGAACATGAAAATATTCCGCCACTGTTTCTTTTGTCAAATCATCTTCTGTGGGGCCTAATCCTCCGGAAAAAATAACTAAATCTGCCCGCTCAAAAGCCAGACGGATTGCCTCTTCAAGGCGCAAAGGATTATCCCCCGCCACAGTCTGATAATACATATCTATGCCCAAATTAAACAATTCTCTGGACAAAAACTGAGCGTTGGTGTTCACAATATCGCCTACTAAAATTTCTGTGCCAACGGCAATAATTTCCGCCTTCATAAAAATCCTTTCTGCAGACAGAATAACTATTCTGTGCTCTCTTTCTCTATTATGTCCTCATCATCTACGAAGACACAGCGAGGGTTTAATTCTTTCATCGCTGTGAGTAATTTTGCGGGCGGTTGAAAGGTTAACATAATTCTTTCGCCGTCATAAGTAAACACAACATGATAAATACCGCCTAAGGCAGGATTATATACTGCATTAAACCTTTTAGAAATGGATTCACTTTCAAAATCAGATCGATAGGTCGTGTTTTTATCCGATGCCATAATCTCAATTCTTTTGCATTGCAGGCTCACCAAACGTTTTCTGACTTTTCGCGCCTTAATAATATCAATATCCAAATCCCCATTAGTAAAAATATATTCATATTCCAAATTAAAATTCCGCAAAACTACGACCATACCATAGGTCACGCCTGCAACCCCCAAAAGAGTATAAGATGCTAAAAAATCACCTAACATTTGAAAAATAAACATCACCAAAAAGCTGGCAATCACCGCCGCCACTAAAACACCCAGTTGTTTAAGAACATCCAGTCCGGTTTGCTTTTTTTTCATTAAATACTCTAAAAAAATATCCACTGTAATCTCCTTTTTTGCTAATTAAAATTTAAAATTACGTACACCCGAAACTGAAAAACCAAAGGGTTGAAGCGACTTTTCAAATTAAATGTACCCCACATCCATTTTAACAACGTCACCTTGTTCTGTATTATCGTTGAAATAAGCGTCATAAAGTTCTTCAGCAAAATCACCCCGCGCGTTGCCCCAAGCAGAATTTGATAATAAGATAATATCAAAATCATCCTCTGGCACCTGAATATGCAGGGTTCTAAAGCCTTCCCAGCCACCACCATGGGTAATACGAGTTTTACCGTGCCAATCGCTAACAGTGCAACCAAAGCCCATTGAATTCAGGGGAGAGGGTTTCAAAACCTCTTCCCAGGTTTCCGGTTTTAAAATCAATTTTTGTTTTATGGCTTTATTCAAACAATAAATGTCATCAACGTTAGATATAAGATCGGCAGCACCTAAAATCCATTCTGTAACTCTTTCTACAGGAAAAATCTTATCCTCTTCTTTGCCATAGCCTTGCACTCTGTCTGGCAAAATAAGGTTTTTGTTATCCACCTGTGTATGGCTCATGCCCAAGGGCTCAAACACTTCGGTTTTCATATAGTCTGCATAAGCCATGCCGGAAACTGCTTCAATAATCAAAGCACAAGTAATAAAATTAATATTGGTATATACAGCCTCGGTTCCAGGGGCAAACAAAATATCCTTTTCTGTCAGCAACAGCAATTGTTCTCTTAGTTGTTTTGATGTTTCACCATGATATTTCTGGCGAAAACCCAAATGCTGATCAAAGTCAGACAAACCACTGGTGTGATTCAATAATTGCCTGATGGTAACATCCTTATGCAAATTTTTTGCTTCTGGCAAATAAAGGCCTGGATGCTGATCAATATCAATTAAGTTTTTGTCTTTTAGTTTCATTAAACCGATTGCACAAAAAGGTTTTGAAAGAGAATATAAGGTAAATAAAGATTTTTTTGTAACTTCCTCTTTCTTTTCCAGGTTTGCATAACCCAATAGCTTTTCATAAACGATTTCACCTTTTACGGTTAATCTTAAATGACCCGAATTTTTGTTAGTGTTGTAATAGTCTTCAATATATTTTTCAATTCTGGTATAAAATCTATTATCCAATGTATATACCTCCTATATATGGCTCCTCTTCTACTGCAATGTAAAGTCATAAGTAGGTTCACCATTTGCAGGATATATTCCTGCCAACACTTCAAGACTTGTATCAACGCTTTCTGATGACTGACCGCCAAAAATAATGCTTGAAATGTGGGGCAGCTCCTCTAACACATAAGGGTTGCCAAAATGAATCAGTGTAGAAATTCTATCCGTTATCTGCATAGCATCCACCAGATTCACCAGTCTGCGTGTTAAATGTTCTGTGCCTGTATAAGCAACAAATTCAGAAAAAGTCATCATAACTAATTTGTCGCAGCCCAATGAATTTTCTAACACTGTCATCAGCTCAAATTGTGATGGAAACTCATGAATAATCTGATATTGTGCATTTGGGAACAGTTCATTAATTTTTTTTACAATTCTTTCGGGTTGATGCCAGCCATTGTTGCTAAATGTATCAACAGCAACTTTCCCTTCAGAAACAGCGGTTTCCTGCTTGGCCACAATGATAAAGAAATGCTTACCATCGCGGGCAATGGTGCTTTCTACAGCATCGTCTTTCTTTATGTAGATACCATCTTTATTAATACTCTTAAAGGTGTTCATTTCTTCTTCTGTCACTTCGCTGTCTGTAGGGAGAAGAGCTGCTCTGTGCTGTGCCGCCAGCACTCTTTTAACAGAAGCGTCCAGACATTCGTCGTGAACGAGTCCTTTTTCATACGCTTCACAGTAGGTTTCAAACTGCTTACGATTATCAAATGTGTAAGGCAGCAAAAGGTCAACGCCCGCATTAATAGCAAGCGCTTTTGACTCAACATCACCATATTTTGCACGAATACCCATCATGCAGAGAGCATCAGTAATGATAAAGCCCTCATACCCTTGTTCGCGAATGATATCAATAACAGGCTTAGAAAGACTTGCCGGATGCTCAACATCAATGTTAAGATATTTTTTATGACCAACCATGGCGCCATCTAAAACACCTTCTTTGTCCATGGTAAGATAAGGCATTAAATCCTTAGCAAGAAGAGACTCTTTTGTATCATCAGAAAGGCTTTCACCCATGTGAGAATCAATTTTGTTACTGTTATTACCGCCAGGGTAATGCTTGGCTACTGTCAAAACACCGCCATCACGCATACCTTTTGCTTCAGAAAGTGCCAAAGCAGATACCTTTTCTTTATCCGAACCCAGGTTGCGCATGTTGCCGTCTTCCATATCCACAACAGGGTTACACAGCACATTATAACCCATTTTGCGGGCTGCTACACCAATGGTTTTACCAAATGCATAGGCATGTTTTTCGCTTCCTGTGGTGCCAATGGCATTATGCTTACCAATTAAAAACTCACCAATACCGCTTTCAGCGTCTGTAATAATTAAAATAGGGTAGTCAGCTGCGGCTTTCACCTTTTTAATTTGCTCTAATGCGTTGGCATCATCAAACTGTATCCACACGGCACCCAAAGCATGATTTTTTATTAAATCAAAAACAAATTCATCCTCCTCCACAGAACGTTCATTTCCGTTGAGACAGGCTGTGAATGTCATTCCCAATTTTTGACGTGTTGAAAGCTCTTCAAATGCTAACTCTCTCATGACAGTGCTCCTTTTGTAGTATATTAACTTTATAAAATTCTGTATATGCCAATTATATCATATCCCCTGATTTTTTCAATATAAAAACTAAAAAAAGTTAATTTTTTTCT
>JAZODT010000090.1:0-6985 GCA_045597205.1 Clostridia bacterium | reverse complement strand
TGGTGGAAAGAAATGCTTGATTTTATCGGTGTTTCTGAAAACCAACTGCCTCGTTTAATGGATAGTGCACAGGTAATAGCTACTTGTGACGACACAATGGTTGTCACCGGCGTGATGGATCAGGTGGCAGGCTCGGTGGGTGCCGGTGTGATTAACAAAAGCGTTGTTAGCGAAATGACGGGTACCACCATGGCCATTGTTGTGCCCACAGATGAATTTCCGCCCTATCAGGAAGATAACCGTGTGCCCTGTCATGTGAATTATGACGGCAACTACTGTCTTTTGTCCTGGACACCTACGGCAGGCATTGCTTTAAAGTGGTTTAAGGAAAATTTTTGTGAGAATTTTGGATTTAAAGAACTGGATATGATTGCTGAAAAGGTTGAACCCGGCTGTAATGGTCTCACCTTTATGCCTTATCTTTGTGGCAGTATTATCCCTAAATATAATCCGGATGCCCGTGGTGCTTTTATGGGTCTTACCATGGAGCACACAAGAGGTCATTTTGTGCGCGGAATTTTAGAGTCGGTTGCTTTTATGTTGCAGGAAAGCTTGGATTATTTAAGTGTTTTCTCCTGTGAACAAATTCGTTCTATGGGTGGTGGAGCATCCAGCCCTCTATGGTGTCAGATTAAGGCGGATGTAACCGGTAAGAAAATTGTTACCTTAAAAAATGCTGAATCGGCCTGCTTGGGTTCTGCTATTATCGCCGGTGTTGGCGCAGGCGTTTTTGATAGTGTGGAAGTTGCCTGTAATAAGCTGGTTCAGACGGATAAGGAATATATTCCCAGTGGCGTAGATTACCGTGAGGCATATGAAAGATATTTAACTTTTGAAGAGGCTAATGTATAAAAACATCTGTGACTTTGATAAGAAAGAACTTAGAAAGCCTTACAAAACAGGGAATGAAAATAATTTTAATACACATACTTAAAGAGGTTGTGGCAAAATGCTACAGCCTTCTTTTTGTGTAAACATATTCGAAAAGGATGGCAAAGATAGAATAAAACAGAGAAAATATATTGAATTTACGATTGTATAATTGACTATTATGAAGCCTTGTGATACAATTTTAATATTCATGACTTTTGTTGAAATTACATTTATTATGAGCTTGCTTCACGGTGAGAAACCGTTCAGGTATGCAAACAAGGTAAGATTAGAATTAAAGGAGCTTAAAAACAAATGGAAAGAGAATCGCTGAAAAGCCGGCTAGGCTTTATTTTAATTAGTGTAGGGTGTGCTATTGGCATCGGCAATGTGTGGAAATTTCCTTATATGGTAGGGCAGTATGGCGGGGGCATTTTTGTTCTGATTTATTTAATTTGTTTGCTGGTTTTAGGTATTCCTGCTTTATCCATTGAATTTACCTTGGGCAGAGCAGCGCAAAAAAGTCCTGCAAAGTTATATCAGACCTTGGAAAAACCCGGGCAAAAGTGGCACATACACGGTTATGTTGCCATGGCGGGGAATTATCTTTTAATGATGTTTTATACCATTGTATCCGGTTGGATGTTGCATTATCTCATCATGATGGCAGGCGGTCAGTTTGTGGGCCTTTCCTCAGAACAGGTGGGACAAGTATTTGACCAGGTTTGTGCTAATCCTATAACCATGGTTTTGTATATGGGGATTATAGTAGTCCTTGGTTTTTTAGTGTGTGGCATGGGCGTTAGAAACGGATTGGAGAAAATTTCTAAAATTATGATGTCGGCACTGTTAATTATTATGGTTATTCTGGCATTAAACAGTGCTTTTTTGCCTGGCGGTGCGGAAGGTCTTTCGTTTTATTTAAAGCCGGATGTGAGTAAGCTAAAAGAGCACGGTGTTATGAATATTATTATGGCGGCTATGAGCCAGGCGTTTTTCACCTTGAGTGTGGGTATTGGTTCTATGGCGATTTTCGGTAGCTATATCGGCAAAGAACGGTCTCTGTTAGGAGAGTCGGCAACGGTGGCACTTTTAGATACCTTTGTAGCCGTAACAGCTGGTGTCATTATTTTTCCGGCGTGCTTTGCCTATGGTGTGGATGCCGGCAGCGGACCTAAACTTTTGTTTGTAACATTACCGAACATTTTCAATCATCTTCCTCTTGGCAGAATGTGGGGAACGTTATTTTTTGTATTTATGAACTTTGCAGCTTTATCGACAGTGTTTGCCGTGTTTGAAAATATTATTTCCTGTTGCATGGATGTGTTTAACATCAGTCGCAAAAAGGCTTGCATTATCAACTGTATTTTAATGTTTGTGTTATCTTTGCCTTGCGCTTTAGGCTTTAATGTTTTAAGCAATATTCAACCTTTAGGTGCCGGTACGAATATAATGGATTTAGAGGATTTTGTTGTTTCTAATTTAATTTTGCCCTTGGGTACATTAACGTATATTTTCTTTGTAGTGACAAAGGAAGGTTTTGGTTGGAAGAATTTTATGGAAGAAGCGAACCAGGGCAAGGGTTTAAAAATAAAAATATGGATGCGTTGGTATTTTACTTTTGTATTGCCTGTTATTGTAACTTTGATTTTAGTGGTGGGATTGGCAAATTATTTTAAATAATTTAGTAAAAGGTTTAGATTTTTTAGTAAAAAAGAAAGTTGTCATTTTAAAAATATAGTGATATAATAATATCATGGTTGTCGGCATAAACTTTTGCCGGTAATCAAGTTAGTGAAAATGCTTTTTTGGGGGAAATTATGAGTACATTATTATCAGTTTCGATTGCTTTGTTGGGTGGCCTTTTAATGACCAGATTGTTTAAGCCACTGAAGTTGCCTTCGGTAACAGCCTATTTAATTGCCGGCGTACTGATTGGGCCTTATTGTTTGGGTCGTTTGGGTATTGATGGATTGGGCTTTAATGATGCAGAGTCAGTTCATCATTTAGGATTGATTTCTGACGTGGCGTTGGGTTTTATTGCTTTTTCCATTGGCAATGAATTCCGTGTAGAAGATTTAAAGAAAATCGGTAAGCAGGCTTTTATTATTGGTATTTTTCAGGCTTTGGTGGCAACGCTGTTTGTGGATGTTGCATTGTTCTTTGTGCATAAACTAATGCCGGAAAAACTCACTATGTCTCAGGCAATTACGCTGGGAGCCATTGCAACAGCAACAGCTCCGGCAGCGACATTGATGGTTGTTCGTCAGTATAAGGCAAAGGGTCCTTTAACGGATTTGCTGTTACCCATTGTTGCATTAGATGATGCGGCGGGGCTTGTTGTGTTTGCGGTTTCTTTCGGTATTGCCAAAACGATTGGTGCTTCAGCCACTGTGGATATGGTTTCTATTATTGTGAATCCTTTGATTGAAATTGTTGGCTCTTTGCTTTTAGGCGCTGTGATGGGTTGGATATTGACACAACTTGAAAAGCTGTTTAATTCCAACACCAATCGCTTGAATATGTCTATTGCTTTTGTGTTTATCACTGTGGCATTATCTATGATTAGCTTTACCGTTGGTCCGGTGCATGTAGGCTTTTCTTCCTTGCTTGTATGTATGATGCTGGGCATGGTCTTCTGCAATATTTGTCCTTTATCTCATGACTTGATGGATAAAACTGACAGATGGACATCGCCACTTTTTGCGCTGTTCTTTGTTATCAGCGGTGCTGAATTAGAACTTAATGTATTTGCGGATTGGGCTATTGTAGTGATTGGTGTTGTGTATATCATCTTCCGTTCATTAGGTAAATATATGGGTACTTTTATCAGTGCAAAAGCAACTGACTGTGCCCCTTCAATTTGCAAATATTTAGGTATTACTTTGTTGCCGCAGGCAGGGGTTGCTTTGGGTATGTGTACCATAGCCGCAACGCAGTTGCCCGGTGAGGGTTTGTTGATTCGCAACATTACCTTGTTTGCTGTTTTGATTTATGAGCTGGTGGGTCCGCTTTTGACCAGACAGACTCTTATGGCTGCAGGTGATATTCAGCCTATGCCGGAACATGTGAAAATGCGTCGGCATCACAAGTTAAAAGAAGTAAATAAGTCAGTTGAAGAATAATATTGACATTTAAAAGTCCGAATATCAATGATATTCGGACTTTTTGGGGGAATTTTAATGTTTAAAGAAAATATAAAGCGGTTGTTTGTTTACATAAAAACATTTTGCAAATGGCTGGTTTTAGCAAGTCTAGTTGGTTGTTTGGGGGGCATTATTGGAAGTGCTTTTCATCTTAGCGTTGACTATGTAACTGAATTGCGCACTAAACATGGTTGGATTTTGTTTTTGTTGCCTTTAGGTGGTTTGATAATTACCGGATTTTACCATTTGTTTCGTTCTAAAGGGCATATTGATACCAATCGTGTGCTGGAAGCTGTGCGTTCGGAAGAAAAGGTGCCTCTTGTTATGGTGCCACTGATTTTTATCAGTACAGTTATCACCCATATGCTAGGAGGCTCGGCAGGTCGCGAAGGGGCAGCGCTTCAGTTGGGTGGCAGTATTGGCTATAATGTAGGCAAAGCGGTGCATCTTAAGAAAAATGATATTCATATTATTGTCATGGCCGGGATGAGTAGTGTGTTTGCAGCCTTGTTCGGCACGCCTATGACGGCGGCGGTTTTTGCTTTAGAGGTTGTGAACGTGGGAGTTTTGCATTATACAGGGTTGCTTCCTTGTTTAATTGCTTCTACTGCGGCTTTTCAAATTTCCAAGTTATTTGGCATTGTGCCGGTACAGTTTAAGGTTTTCGTTCAGGATTTTACAGTTTTGCATATGGGGCAGGTAATGGTTTTAGCTGTTTTTTGTGCAGTGGTTAGTATTATTTTTTGTACGTTCATTAAGCGAACGGAAACCTATATGGAAAAATGGTTTCCCAACCGTTATGTGCGGGCTGTATGCGGTGCGGTGTGCATTGTGCTTTTAACGATGCTATTCAAAACAAGAGATTATAATGGTGCCGGTATGGAAATTATAAACCGTGCTATGTCAGGAGAGGCTCGCCCTGAGGCATTTATTTTAAAAATTATTTTTACAGCCATAACCATTGCGGCCGGCTTTAAAGGCGGGGAAATTGTGCCTGCATTTTTTGTAGGTTCAACCTTTGGTTGCGTGGTTAGCTCAATGCTTGGGTTAGATGCCGGTTTTGGAGCGGCTATTGGTTTTGTGGCGCTATTTTGTGGCGCCGTTAACTGTCCTTTGGCATCATTATTATTATCAATTGAAGTTTTTGGGGCAGAAGGTATTATGTACTTTGCCATAGTTTGTGGGGTGAGTTATATGATGTCTGGTTACTTTGGTCTATACAAAAGCCAACACATTATATATTCTAAATTAGATGCAGAATATATTGACAGAACCACCTGTTAGTATTAACGGTTTAATTCAGCTTTTTTTCACGATGTATAGATTTCTGTAACCTTAATACAGCGTTAGCCATTGATGTAAAAAATATCCACGTGCAAGCACGTGGATATTTTTTACATAATAGAAAATTACCAGTTAAACCAATTAAAGAAATCGGAGGGGAATTGCTGCTGTGGTTGCTGTGTGGATGTGGCTTGTTGGGTTTGTGCCTCTTTTGTCTCTTCTAGTAATGTCAGTTCGGTGTTAATGTTTTTTTTGTTTCTTACCAGTTTAATTTTAATAATGTCACCGACTTTATGAGCATCTCGAATTTCATTAATATCGTCAATGGTTTCCACTTTCTGACCATCAAACTCCACAATTACATCCCCTGCCTGTAAGCCGGCTCGTTCTGCTGCCCCAAAAGCAGTTACACTGCGTACATAAACACCAATGGGCAGATCATTTGCCTTGGCAATGGCGGCGGTCACTTCTTGCCCTACAATCCCCACCAGGGGTCTGCCGGTCACATAACCGTGTTGAATAATGGACTCTATAATGGGCTTTGCTTCGTTAATGGGAATGGCAAAGCCTAACCCTTCTACATCGTAGCCGGTGGATTTGGCGGTATTGATGCCAATTAATTGCCCCTTAAGGTTTAAAAGTGCACCACCGGAGTTACCGGGGTTGATGGCAGCATCGGTTTGCAGCATGACCATTTGTTTACCGTCGATAATCATAGAACGATTGATGGCACTGATATAGCCCACCGTCAGGGTGCCAGCGAGTTCTTCACGCAAGGGGTTGCCGATGGCAAGAGCCATGTCCCCTACGTTTATTTTAGAGGAATCCCCCAGTTCAGCATAGGGTAGTGGTTGGTCGCTTTCTACCTTTAAAACAGCTAAATCTGTGCGGATATCGGAACCTACAACAGTGGCATCAAAATTCTGACCGGCAATGGTTTGCACCTTGATGCTGGAAGCACCTTCAATGACATGATTGTTGGTGACAATGTAGCCATCTTCGTGAATAATCACGCCAGAGCCGCTGCTCATGGTAGATTGGGTCTGGATATAACTGCCGCTTTGCAGCGTGCTTAAAATGCTGACAACGGCGGGAGAAGCCTTATCATACACTTCGGGGATTGTTAATGCACCGCTTGTGCTGGCAACAGCATTTTTCATGTCATTTTTTTGAGTAGAATTGGCCATTGTGCCTGCAGAAGAGGTAGGCAATTGTACAGGTTGGTTAGACTGGGCATGAAAGGCAAAGACAAAAATGCCTAAGCACAAAAAGCAGGTAATTAAAGAACTGAGAATAGAGACGACGGTTGGATGTCTGAAAAACTGCCGGGAACGTTTGATACGCGGTTTGTATATCGATAATGCATGATGTTTGGGAACAGCATTTTTGACAGATTGTTCAAAATCATCGCTATGCCATTTTGTTTCATTTGTTTGTTCTGGTTTGTTCTCGTGTGTAAAATTTTTGTTTTCTTCCATAATAACACGTATAATAAAAACCAGACAGAAAGGGGCTGATTTTTATTATTTCTCCCTTCTTAAAAATTTGTTATATTTGCAGGAGTAGCTACCTGCTATATAATAATGACAAGCACTGTGGATTTGTACCTATAAATTTACAGCTTAGACTGGTTCGAGGTGACTCAAACCACAGTGGTTTGTCTGAAATGGTAATTAGTTAGTTAA
>JAZODT010000089.1:0-32084 GCA_045597205.1 Clostridia bacterium | reverse complement strand
AAAAAGATGATTGAAAGTTACGAAAATAACCTCAGCGGAAAATAAATTACAAATATCCAAGAATGAAAAGCGCCAAGTTCAAACTTAGGCGCTTTTTATTTTTATAATCCATCCCACAGATGAGAACGCTTTGCCGCAGGCAAAGCGTTCGTCGGAGCAGCCGCAAACCTTGTTTGCGGTCTGCGGAGCCGGGAGCACCCGTACTGTTTCGAGCACCGCCGGGGGCGGTCGAAACGGTAGGGAGCGCACCGTATCTCCGATGGCTCACCAGAAAGAGAGAACAATTTAGATGACATATAAATTGTTCGCTCTTTTCAATGGGTTGTGGTTGGAGTGCAAAAATCAGTTTTGAAACAAAAGGGTAGATGCCAAGCGGTTTTGAACCAGACTTAAACTGCAGACAAACTTTAATTTAGTTAAATATTATATAAGGCTATTAACACAAAGCGTACTCCTTACCTTTATGTTTGAAATTGACAAACTTGATAAGAAATGGTATAATATTAAAAATAGTTTTAGGTCGAATTTAAACGATTATTTTGTTAAAAGGAGTGCTTCTTTATGACATATTCTTTATATTCTTATTTTGAACAACAACCAATTGAAGGGATAGTATATATTCTTTTTTCGCTAATTGTTACTCTTGTGATATATGGGGCATTTCCATTAATTATAGCAAACAGCAGAAAGAAAACTATAACAGCAAAAAGATACAAGTTTCTTTGCTACATGGTAAATTTTTTTATTTGTTTTATGTTTGGCTTTATGAACGGTGCATCTATGTCCGTAGGACCATATTTATTATGGACATTTGTGTTTGTTAAATTTGGTTTTAGAACATTGCTTTACAAAGGTTTAATTAAGGGTTTTGAGAATTTGAAAAGTTTTAATGAAGAGATTGGTAGTCTCACAGATACATATAAAAATGAATTTCTTACAAGAGAAAAATTTTATAATCAAAATAATGGAAGTAGTTTTTTTGATGATATAAAGCATGAAATTACTTCTTTCAGCTTAAAAAAAGCAAAAAAAGCATTTGAACACATTTTTAAGAATAACCTTTCTATAGAAGATTATCTTTTAGAATACTTGGACGAGAGAACCTTGGAACTTATTGAAAAAGGAAATCTTGATGATATAGTCAAACAAAATGGTAGAACATATGATTTATCGAGAATTTATGAATTTGTAAATGATTGTTTATTAGAAAAAGGTCGACTTATAGAAATACAACATCAAAATAAGTTAGCCTATATAGAGTATCTTTGTGAGGAGAATGCAAAAAATAAAAATTATGAACCTTACAAGAAAAGCGAAATAAAAAAAGATGAAGATAACGTTAAAATTGTTTCTCATAAGGTTATAAAAAAAGAGAACGGTTCATCTAATTTGATGAGTTTCGATGAAAATGAAAAGCAATGTATAAAGGAAAATAATACTACCGACAACAAAATTAACGAAACCACAAATAATATGACAACAGAGGAAGACAAATCATTAGAATTAAATCAAGAAATTGCTTTCTGCAGAAAATGTGGAACACAATTATTGAATGACAGTGAATTTTGCCATAAATGTGGTTGTGAAAAGGTTCGTTGAAAATAAACTTTTGAGTCTAATGAAAGTATGAATCATTGCATCTAAACCATTCGGCTCTTCCAAAAAAATGACCATCCGTCAGGATGGTCATTTTTTAAATTTTCCCTCAGCAGGATTGCTCAAACTAGGTGCGCTTGCGCATCGCTTCCTAGTCCCTTTAGGGAGTTCGAGCTCAGCTGGAGAAGCCAGAAAAAAGACTTGTCGATTGACAAGTCTTTTTTCAATGATGTTTGCCTTTCGGCAAATGATGTTGGCTACGCCAATGATGTTGGCTACGCCAATGATGATGGCTTTGCCTTATGAAGTCACTTCGCTTATGTTTTATGGAAAACATCGCATCATTGTGAATGAAATGAGCAACATCATTATGTGAAGTATAACATTATATCGCATTTGCGATGCATCATTGAAATATACTAACTTTTGTGATATAATTTGTTTGATAAAAGAGAATTTATGGATGTGCTGTTATGACAATGAGACTATTTCTTCAAGCAATAATTAGATTTTTAGCAGGTGTTGTTTTAGTTGGGTTATTGATATTTTTGTCTGCAGGTACTTTTTCATATGTAAACGGGTGGCTATTTGTGGGAGTTTTGTTTGTGCCAATATTCTTTGCAGGACTTGTGATGATGTTCAAAAATCCCGAGCTGTTAAAAAAGCGACTTAATGCAAAAGAAGAACAAAAAGAACAAGATCGTGTGGTGAAACTCAGCGGATGTATGTTTTTTGCAGGGTTTATCGTTGCAGGATTAGGAATTCGCTTTAATTGGTACACCTTGCCAAAGAGCGTCGTTATCTCTGCAGTGATGGTGTTTCTTATAGCATACATTCTTTATGTGGAGGTGCTCAAAGAGAACCCGTATCTAAGTCGCACTATCGAAGTGCAGGAGAATCAAAAATTGGTTGATACAGGGCTATATAGTATTGTTAGACACCCTATGTATAGTGTAACGGTGCTTTTGTTTTTGTCTATGCCTTTGGTGTTAGGCTCAATATATTCATTTTTGATTTTTCTTATATATCCTTTCATAATTGCACAAAGAATTAAAGGCGAAGAAGCATTTCTCGAAAAAGAACTTGACGGTTATTTGGAGTATAAGAAAAAGGTGAAATATCGCTTGATACCGTTCATTTGGTAATATTATAAAAAATCCAATTTATCGAATGGCAGGCAGAAAAGTTGTACTCTTTGCATTTTTTACCTACCTTTATGCACCGTTTGCGCGGTCTTTCGCACTAAAAAACCACCTTATTGGGTGGTTTTTTAGTGTTTTCTTTTTGGTATGACGGGCATATTAATGCTCTGTGGTGAAAGTCCACCAAGGCGTAGTTACCGGTGAACTCAAAAGTGACTTGCAAGTTTTGCGCCGTGAGGTGTGGGAGAGAAGAAGCAATAGGGAAATCGTAATTTAACAATTTGATTTCATTTTTTTGAGAGCAATTGATTTTCGCTTTTGAATGTATTACAATAACATTAAAAGCGTAGAAAGGGAGGATGGTAATTTGGAAGAAGAAAGCAAAACAAAAACCGTTGGTCTGGTGCTGGAGGGAGGCTCAATGCGCGGATTATTCACCGCTGGCGTGTTAGATGTTTTTATGGATAATAAAATAGAGATAGATGGCATTGTGGGCGTTTCGGCAGGTGCTGTTTTTAGCCCAAATTTTTATTCAAAACAAAGGGGCAGAGCCTTGCGCTATAACCTGCGGTTTTGCAAAGACAGACGGTATATGAGCTTGTGGTCACTCATATTTACCGGCAATTTGATTAACCGTCAGTTTGCCTTTTATGATGTGACGACAAAATATGATATTTTTGATAATGAAACATTTATGAAGAATAATACAGGCTTTTATGTTACCGTAACCGATTTAGAAAGTGGTCAACCGGTGTATTTTGAAATTCATGATGTTATGAAGCAAATGGAAATTTTAAGAGCCTCTTCGGCTATTCCGTTGGTCTCAAAACCAGTGGTGATTGATGATAAGCCTTATTTGGATGGGGGCATCTCTGACAGCATTCCCCTTTTAAAAGCAAAAGAGTTGGGCTATGATAAACTAATTGTTGTTTTAACGCGGCCGGAACATTATCAAAAGGCACCTTTTTCTGCCCGCATGCAGCAATTTATTCGCAGTTATTACAGAAAATACCCTAATTTTGCAGAAACAATGATTCATCGTCCGTTATTATATAATGAGAGGTTGAAAACAATTCAAAAACTTGAAAAAGAGGGAGAGATTTATGTTATCCGTCCATCACGGGCGTTGCAGTTAAAAACCATTGAGAGAAAGGCAGATGCGTTGCAAAGAGCCTATGATTTAGGTGTGGAAGATTGCAAAAAGCAGTTTGCAGAAATACAAGCCTATTTACAAAAATAGGAAACCTTTTTAGATTATTGTCGTCTGTTATGTTAAAGGAGGGTTTTACGGTGAAAAAAGGGATTTCATTTTTATTGGCAGTGTGTCTGTTACTGTCTGTATCACCTATTGCATTTGGTGCTGTGGCCGGACAGTATTATTACACGGACATTGTTACATACTTAAACGGTGTAGAAATTGATGCCATTAACATTGGCGGGGAAACCTTGATTAGTGCTGAGGATATGCAGTACTACAGTTTTCGTGTGCAGTGGTTGCCTATAGAAAGAGAGTTGCACGTTAATTCCATTCCGCATGCTGAAAACGGCAAGCCCCCTGTAGTGAAAAGGACTTCCGGCGTCGTGGGCACAGTGCGAGGCAATTACTATGAAACGGATATTGTGACGTATTTAGACGGCACACCGATTATTGCCTATAACATAGGTGGCAGAACGTATATGCACGCTGAAGAAATGCGGCATTATGGCTACATTGTGGATTGGTCGCCTGAAAAGTGGACCCTTTCTATTACCAGCCCTGACCGCAACGGATATGTTTATGATATTCCATTGAGTTTTGGCAAGGAAAAACAGGCGCAAGGTGTTGGTAACGCAGAGGTGACTTATCAAAATAATGAGCGCATCGGCAAGGGTGATGCGGATTATTTTGATTTGACGATGGAAGCAACCACCAAAGGATATACATTCCATATGGTCTTTTATCAAAATCAAGCGCTTTTCTATTCTGAAAAGCTACAAGCATGCTTGCGTCCGCTAATAAGCTTTGGACCAGGGGTAGAAGAACCCCGTGACCCGTTAGCACAATCGGCTCTGGTGAATGAAACCGTAATGATTTCTATAAACGGTCAGGTGGCTAAAGATGTGGTTGTAGAAAGCGGAGCCGGAAACGGTCATAGGGATTATTATTTTACAGTTTCTGATTTGCCCCGATATAAAGAATCTGAAATTGAATCCATCAGCTTTTCCGTTGGTGAGCCAACAGGAGAAATATATGCCATCACACAGCCGGTTACAGATTCCTTTTTGGTAGAAAAGGCTGTTGAAAAACTGAAAAAATATCCCTTGGACTTTGTGAAAACCTGGTATATAACGGAGGATTATTTTGTTATCTATATGTGCGAATCTAAAAGCTTAGGCGAAATTACAGACCGCCTGTATCTGTTCCACTGCCAAACCGGCGATGTTTCTGCAGATGTGTTAGAACAGGTCAGAACACAAACGGGATTTAACGATGCCATATTGCATCCTTTTGCTTTTTCTCATGACGAAACAAGCAGACGCTTTTTCTTTTCTGTTAAGACGGAGAAAAAGACAGGTGATTTTTATATTGATTTAAATGAAAAAACGGTACATGTGCGTTTGTAAAGGATAACCCCTACGGCAGGAAGAAAGATTTTATTCCCTGCCGCAGGGTGTTTTTATGCAAACAAAAATTAACAAATAATTTATTTATATTTCTATACTTTTTTTGCGTTTTGTGGTACAATACATTTATGGAAAGAATAAAAAGATGACAGAGAGGTGAGCAGCTTGTTCGGATATGTGAAAATTTATAAGGATGAGCTGAAGGTAAAGGATTATAACCTTTTTAAATCCTATTATTGCGGTCTTTGTCAAACATTAAAAAAAGAATATGGGTTTCCTGCCCGCTATTTTTTAAGTTATGATATTACATTTTTAGCGGTTTTATTCGCTGCTGTTTGTGAAGAACAAATAGAGGTTTTGCCCATTCGGTGTCTTGCCAATCCGGCGGTGCGCCGTCCGGCAGCCAAGCGAAATGCTATTTTGACTTATGCGGCGGCGGTTAATGTTTTATTGGTTTGGTTTAAACTAAAGGATGATTGGCAGGATAACCGTTCGTTTAAAGCAATGATTTTAATGCCTTTTATGGCAGGCAAAAAGAACAAGGCAAAAAAACAGTATCCCGCGTTGTACCAAACAATTGAGCAAGCTCTTGGCGAGCTTTCTGCTTTAGAACAGTCGGGCTGTGCGGCGTTAGATGCGCCGGCAAATGCTTTTGGAAAGCTGATGACAGGTATTTTTAGTGCCAATTTTATTGTTTTGGAAGAAACGCAGCGAATTTTAGCTCATTGCGGTGGGTTATTAGGGCGGTTTATTTATTTGCTGGATGCTTGGGCAGACCGGGCAGAGGATGCAAAAAAGAAAACCTATAACCCCTTTCTTTTAGCAAAAGAAATAGAGGTAGAAACAATAAAGACCTCTTTAGAATATACTTTGAGTCAACTTGCCAACAGCGTAAAACTTTTAGTGTTTGAAAAAAATCAGGATTTGATTGAAAATATCATTTATTTAGGATTGCGCAAAGCGTTAGAGGACGTGTTTGCAGATAAAGAACATGCCGCTTCCGGCGGTGTAAAGGAGAAACGTCATGAAAGACCCATATGAAGTGTTAGGGGTGCCGAAGGGTGCCACACAGGAAGAAATTAAAAAGGCATATCGAAAGCTTGCCAAACAATATCATCCGGATAATTATGCAAATAATCCCTTGGCGGATTTAGCGGCAGAAAAATTTAAAGAAATCAATGAGGCTTATGAAACGCTGTCTGGTGGCAGTCAAAAAAGTTATAGTGGTAATCAACAACAATACGGTGGAGGAGCCGGTGATTTTGCACAGATTCGGAATTTGATTCACATGAATCGCATTGATGAGGCAGACGCAAGCCTTGATAGGCTTTCCAATCGGACGGCGGAGTGGTTCTTTTTAAAAGGAACGATTTTTATTCGTCGAGGTTGGCATACCCAGGGCCTTAATTTTATCCGTCAGGCTGTGAATATGGAGCCGAACAATTTAGAATATAGAACCACACTTAATCAGTATATGTCACAAACCAGGCAGTATAGGGATGTTGGCAGCAGTATGAGCGGCGGCATGGTAAGTCCTTGTGATTGCTGTCAGAGCTTAATTTGTGCAGATTGTTGCTGTGAGTGCATGGGCGGCGATTTGATTTCTTGTTGCTGATGAGGTGAAATCGTGATGGTTAAACGGATTACTTTTTCGGCGATTGCTATGGCGTTGTCGGTCATTTGCTTGTATGGGGCAGGTGCTCTTTCAACAGGACGGGTGGCAGCACTTGCCTTGGCATCACTTTTTGGTGGTGTTTGCATCAGTTTATATGGCGTGCGATATGGAGTAGCATTATATGTAGGGACTTCGATTTTATCCTTACTTTTTATTCCCAACAGAATGCTCACGTTGATTTATATTTTATTTATCGGTTATTATCCTATTGTAAAGTTATATATTGAGAGGCTAGATAAGCTATGGGCAGAATGGATATTAAAAATTTTATATTTTAATATTATTTTAATTATTATTTATGTTCTGTTTAAACTGTTTTTTATGCCGTTTTTTTCTTCGGCAGTGGTGCTATTGGCTTTTCAATATTTAGGCGCAGTGATTATTGCCTTGGAAATAATTTTTGTGGTATATGATTTGGCCTTTAGTTATATGATAGGTTATTTTGAACAATTTTTAAGGAGAATTAGTCATGAATAAGCGATTTTTTCTTGTTTTAATGTTACTGGTTTGTGCGTTGTCCTTTTCTGCTTGTGGCGAGTTGTTTGAGCCCACGGCAACCCTGGCCCCAACGGTTACCAGAACAGAAGGCGGTATTGTTTCTATGCAGCCGCCGGCCGTTGAAGGAAGAGTTGCCCGTATTAAAGATGATACTATTTTTTTGAAGGTAGAAGGCGTGGAATGGGAGCTTGTGTTAAATGAGCATACCAAATGGGAAATGGAGCGGTTTAAAGAGTTAGACATGCCGATTTCCAAAGGGAGCATGTTGATTGTATATTACAGAGAGCAAGCCGATGGTGTTCGTGTGGCAACAAAGCTGGAACATGTAAAATCCAACTAAAGGAGAGAGCCTTATGAAGCTTTTAACTGCTACCCAAATGATGGAACTAGAACGACTGACAATAGAAGAATACGGCATTCCATCCTTGCTTTTAATGGAAAATGCAGCTCGTAGCTTTTGTGACGTGTTGGAACGGGAATGGGGCAGTGTGCAAAATAAAGACATAGCGGTTTATTGCGGCACAGGAAACAACGGCGGTGATGGTTTTGCTATTGCTCGTCATTTGTATAACAGGGGCGCCTCTGTTACAGTGGTAGCAGGATTTGAGCCGGCAAAGTTAAAGCAGGATGCTAAGCGTAATTTTGATATGATCACGCGTATGGGTGTGTCGGTGTTGCCGTTATGTGATGTGCAAAGTCGGCATTTTTCTGTTATTGTAGATGCCTTGTTTGGTACAGGCTTTCATGGTGAACCGGAAGGGGTTTATAAGGAAATGATTGGAGATATAAATGGAAGCCATGCTTTTATTGCATCGGTGGATATGCCCAGTGGGGCGGACAGCACCGAAGGTAGAGTGGCACAGACCTGCGTTCGTGCGGATATAACCATTACCTTTGGCATGGCAAAGCTGGGACAATTTTTATATCCTGCCAAAGAGTATGTGGGCAGGCTTTTTATTACTGATATTTCTATTCCGTGGTCTTTATTGCAGAGTTTTCCGGCCAATTATCGGGTGTTAGATAAAAAACTGTATTCCGTTTTACCACAAAGAAAGGAAAACGCCCATAAGGGCAGTTTTGGGAAAGTATTAGTTTTTGCCGGAAGTCCCGGCATGAGCGGTGCTTGCAGTATGGCGGCTTCGGCAGTTTTAAAAACCGGTGCCGGCATGGTGACAATGGCAGTGCCCCGCAGCATTTCTGATGTGGCTTCCGTTCAATGTCGTGAGGCGATGACGTTGGCCCTGCCATGCGAGGGGGAACAGCTTTCTAAAACCGCTGCTGGCATGGTGCTTGAGAAGCTAAAAACACAGGATGTTCTGTTGGCCGGTTGCGGATTGGGCAACAGTGACGGCGCGAAAAAAACGTTGCTCTCGGTCATTTCAGCCTGCGAGCAACCGTTGGTTTTAGATGCAGACGGCATAAATCTTTTAAAAGGGAATATAAATATAATAAAAAATAAAACGATTCCGGCGGTTTTAACCCCCCATCCGTTAGAATTTTCTCGCATTAGCGGTCGTTCTATGGAGGATATTAAGGAAAATCGTTTAGCGGCAGCGGCAGATTTTGCCCGTGAATATAAAGTGGTTTTGGTTTTAAAAGGTGCCGATACGCTCATTGCCCATCCTGACGGGCGAATGGCTGTTTGCGCCCAGAGCAATTCGGGGCTGGCAACAGCCGGTAGCGGAGATATTCTTTCCGGTATTATTGCGTCACTTTTAGCACAAGGGTTAGAGCCGGGCGATGCGGCAGAATTAGGGGTTTATATTCATAGCCGGGCCGGACTTTTGGCTCGGGAAAAGTTGGGTGCATATAGCATGATGGCCGGTGATGTTTTGGCACAGATTCCATCGGTTATGCTGGCGATGGAAAAACGCAAAGAAACATAAGGGGTGACAATTTTTTGTGTAGGAAATGTTGTAAAATTCTTACGGCTGTTCTTACACTAATGATAATGGCCGGATGTACTGTACAAACCCGGCTGGAAGATGAAGAGGCAGGAATTTATCAAAAAATCCACCGTAAATTTAATCAATTGACGGCCTATACCGCTACGGTTAGAATAACGGTTAAAAGCAATAAAACCGAGCAGGTTTATGAAATGTTGCAAAGTGTGAAACTACCATCCCTCGCTCGAACAGAAATCCTTCAGCCATCTGCCATTAGCGGGCTGGTTACGGTGTTTTTTGAAGGAAAAGTACAGCTGCAGCAGGGTGAGGAAACACCGCTTACGTTGCCGACACAAGCAGCTTTGCAGGATGTTTTTGTCCATGATTTTTTTTCCAGGTATTATCAATCGGAGGAAACGGCCTTATCCGTCAGTGCAGGCGAAAAGGGAACGGTGCTTTTGGAAACAACGGCGCAACCAGAAAGCTCTAAACGGTATAAAATAACCATGCTATTAGATGCCATCCGATTAGAGCCTTTAATGATTACCGTCTATGATATAGGCGGGAATATTCGTGTACAGGCAGAATTTTTAGAGTTTTGTTATAATCCGGATTTGGATGATGCATTATTTGACATAAGAGAAAAGGAATGATTAAAATGCGGACAAAAGAAGTAAAAGACCGTACATGGGCGGAGATTGATTTGGATGCCCTTAGTTTTAATTTTAAGCAGATTAAAAGTCTTTTAAAATCTACGACCCGTGTGATGGCTGTAGTGAAAGCAAATGCTTATGGTCATGATGCAGAAGTGTGTGCAAAAACCCTCTTGCAGGCTGGTGCAGATTATTTGGCGGTGGCAACCCTGGATGAAGCATTAGAACTCAGGCGGGCAGGAATCAACGCACCGATTTTGGTGTTAGGCTATACATCTGCCAGTCGGGCAAAAGAAATTATTATGAAAAATATAGCCGTTACAGTTTATACTTTAGAATATGCTAAGACTTTGTCAGAAATAGCAAAATCTTTCCATAAAACAGCCAAGGTGCATATTAAATTAAATACAGGTATGGAACGTCTTGGATTTGTTCCTGCGCAATGGGAGGAAGTGCTGGCTGTTTGCCGGCTGGAATATCTTGAAGCAGAAGGTATTTTTACACATCTTGCCTGTGCTGATGAACAGGATTCCTCTTCTGTGCACCTGCAGTATGAACGATTTATCAGTGTAACAGAAAAACTGGAGTCTGCCGGAATTCATATATCGTTGCGCCATGTTTTAAACAGTGCCGGCATTTTTGATTTTCCTGAATATCAGTTAGATATGGTGCGACCGGGTATTATTCTTTATGGCTACTATCCCTCGCAGTTTATTCATACAGAACGGGCAGAGCTTCGCCCAGTTCTTTCGTTAAAAAGCCGTGTGGTGCACCTTCATGAGGTGGAGGCAGAAACAGGTATCAGCTATGGCTGGACCTATACGGCAAAAAGTAAAATTAAGGTTGCTACCATTCCTATTGGTTATGCCGATGGCTATAACCGACTCTTATCCAATAAAGTGGAAATGCTGGCAAATGGACAAAAAGTACCGGGGGTAGGAAGAATTTGTATGGATCAATGTATGTTTGATGTTACTTCGGTACATACTATTCATGTCGGCGACGAAATTACACTGATTGGTAAAGAGGGTGAAGCGCAAGTTACAGCAGATGATTTAGCAAAGCATATTGGAACAATATCGTACGAAATACTGTGTGCTGTCGGCAAACGAATTCCGCGTCTGTATTTAAAGGATGGTAATGTTGTAGGTGTACTTAATGGGTTTGGCTTAAAACAACTGGAAAATTTTTAGCATTGACGCAGGATATAAAACTATATATAATTAAATGTGTGATACTTTATTATATTACACAGTATTTTATGACGAATGGGGGCAAAAATTTTGTCACAGCTAAAAAAAGTGCTGATAACCATTCCGGAGCCGCTATTGGAAGAAATCGACCAGGTTTGCAGTAATGAAAAATCAAACCGAAGCGAATTTGTCCGGGAGGCGATGCGCTGTTATCTGGCAGAAAAAAGAAAGCTCTCTCTCCGTGAACAGCTCAAGCGCGGTTATCAGGAAATGGCGGACATTAATTTAGACATCGCCGGTGTGTATTTTGATCTGGAAGAGGAACAATATTCCAGATATGAGGAAAAATTGGCGGAGTGTGAATCGTGTGGTAGTTAAAAGAGGAGATATATTTTACGCGGACTTAAGTCCCGTGGTTGGTTCGGAACAGGGAGGCATTCGTCCGGTTTTGGTGGTGCAGAACGATATTGGTAATAAGTTTAGCCCCACCGTGATTATTGCGGCGATTACCTCGCAAATCAATAAAGCAAAATTGCCCACGCATATAGAAATTTTAGCAGATGATTATGGTCTTTCTAAGGATTCGGTTATTTTGTTGGAGCAAATCCGCACGGTGGACAAAAGAAGGTTAAGAGAGCGGATTGGTAAACTAGATGAGGAATTAATGGAAAGAGTTAACGAAGCGCTGATGGTGAGCATTGGTTTAATTGATTTGTAATGTGGTTTATTGAATTTGGTTGGCTGCATTTTGTCTATGTAATACATAGGCGTTTAACAGGATTATCGTGTGTTTTACACAACGGAGTCCTGTTTTTTTATTGGTAAAACAGACATAGAATAGAGTTGTTCATAAAATTTTTACAAAGAAAAGCTTGCAATTGTTAAAAAAGTATTGTAAAATGGTGAAGGATTTAATAAATTTGTAATAATTTAATGGAAGATTACATATAATTATATTATATTTTATAATAAAAGAGGTGATAAAGTGAATAACAACCAAATGCGCGTAACGGTTAAACGGATTAAACAGGTGCCAACAAAATATTACGCGCAGATACCCCAACCGAAGGCAATCGCTAAAAAACGGGTTAAGGTAGAGGTTGCAGATTCGCTTTTGGCGCAACGGAAACGGTTAACAGATACCCTTCGCTTCAGACCGGCAACGAGCACAGATTTTTCCGGCAGTTTGATAGCCGGCTTAAAAAACGGAATGATAAAGCTTAAAATCATGTGTATCGGCGGTGTTTCTGCTCTTTTGGCAATGTTGCGGGAAAACGCCAGTCGTTTAGCCTTTTCGTGTTCGGTTTCAATGGGGGCAGCTGCTGTTGCCTGTTTGGTTTTAGCTTGTACCTGCAGTGTTGGATATGTAATAACTTCTGAAGGGCAAACCCTGGGTGTTTTGAAAAATAAAGAGACCTATCATCGTTTGCTGACAGAAATCAATCAGGAAATTGCTTATGTCAGCACAGAATCTTTTGCACCCCAAAGGTTGGATTTTTCAGTACAGTTAATACCAAAAGGTCGTTTTAGTGACGAAACAGATGTAAAAGAGCGATTGAAAGCCACAGATTATGGTATGTTGCCGGCCTATGCAGTGTATGCAGACGGGGAAGTGCTTTTTGCTTTGGCCAATGAACAAACTGCCCGAGAGGTTTTAGACGGGTATATGAAAAGCTATACAGAGGGCCATGAAGCTATAGAAGCAGAATTTTGCGAAGAGGTAAAAATTTCCCGGCGGTATGTTCCGCGTCAGGCACTTAAAACAGCAGAAAGTGCAACGGAAACTTTAAAGGAAGGCAGAATCATTTTCCATCAGCAGCAGGGTAATGAAACAGCAGAGGAGATTGCGGCAACTTACGGCGTGGCGTTAACAGATTTGTTAGAAGATAACCTGATTGCAGATTGGAATCTTGTCCAAGGCAGACAATTAAAGATTTATACAGGAAAACCATTATTATCTGTTAAAATGAAAGAATTTAAGACGGTGAAAGAGGAAATACCCTATCAAGTCATTGAAAATGAGGACCCTACACGCTATGAAGGCACAGTTTATGTTGAGCAGGAGGGTGCACCGGGCAGCCGGATGATTGAGGCGTATATCACCACAGTTAATGGTGTAGAAACTACGAGAGAAGTGTTTTCGAATAGTATGCTTTCACAAGCCGTTGATAAGGTTGTTAAAAAAGGTACAAAGGTGCGACCAAGCCCAATTGGAACTGGTCAGTTAGCAGTGCCGGCAAACGGAACGCTCACCTCCCGTTTTGGTAGCCGTTGGGGCAGGCAGCATGATGGAATTGATATGGGTGCCGCAGTAGGAACACCCATTTATGCAGCCGATAACGGCACGGTGGTTTATTCTGAATACAACAATGGTGGCTATGGCTATATGATTCAGATAGACCATGGCAACGGCGTTGTGACTTGTTATAGCCATTGCAACGAGTTGCTAGTTCCGGCAGGAACAGTCGTTGCCAAAGGGGACAAAATTGCAACCGTAGGGAATACCGGACGAAGCACAGGACCCCACTTACACTTTGAGGTGAGAAAAGATGGTACGCCGGTTGATCCTTTGTCTTATTTAAAAAATTTAAAATAATGAGTACATGAAAAGCCTGATAAAACACTTTGTTTTATCAGGCTTTTTTGCTTTTTGTTTGTGCAATTAACGATTTAATAACCAAACAGCAAGATTTAAATAGCCGGCAAAGGTAATCCAAAGCCAGTAAGGGAGGATTAAAAGCCCTGCAGTATGGTTAATCCGGTAAAATTTAGCGACACAAATACCGGTGATGAGCCAAAGGAGTAATAAAACCCAAAAAGAACCTAGAAGCATTTGTGCACGGAAAAAGACCAAAGGCCAAATGAAACTGAGCAATAAAGATGCTGCATAATAATACAACGCTTCACGGACATAATCTTTTTCCGTTCCGCTTTTGTAAACTAAGTAACTGGCTATGCCGATTAAAATGTACAAAACCGTCCAAATAATGGGGAATAAAAATCCCGGGGGAGCTAAGGGCGGTTTTTGCAGGGCGGCATAAAATTCTCGGCTGTTGCCGGTTAGTCGTGCTGCCAGGCCGCCGACGGCCAAGGGAATGGCGATGGCAACTAACAAGCGAAGGATGCCTTTTAAATTAATAACCTTAAAAGTATTGCCCACGGTGGATACCTCTTTCTGCCAGACAGGCGTTATAATGTTTTATTATCGCTATTATATGCAGGCAAACTTTTAAATATACTTTAGTCTAAAGGAATGACAAGCTCCTGACCGATGGAAAGAGCAGAGGATTTAATACGGTTTGTATATTTAACTTTTTCAATAAACAAACGCAAATCCATATCTTCAGGCTTATATTGTTCGCAAATGGACCACAGCGTATCACCACTATCGGCAATGATGGTAACCTGATGAGAACCATCATCTGCCAGTGTGCCTAAAGAACAAGCGAATAAAATGGCAATCACGGTGATAATTGTGTATAAACGGATGCGCTGTTGTTTTGCTTTTTTGGCATATGAAATTCTTCTGGTTTTTCTGAATAACATATATATCCACTCCTTAAAAGAACTTTTGTTCGTATCTTAATCTTAACAGAACAAATGTACGATGTCAATACCTTTTTTGAAAAATTTAAAAAAACAAGCGAACAGATGTATTTTATATTCTTAGCGAAAAAGTATATTTTTTATTTGCTCATTTTCTTTCAGTATGGTATAATTGTTGCATACAGAATTTTATTTCATAAAATTCTCAAGAGCTGACGCTCTTTTGTGCTCTTTTGAGCAATGCAACAATTGACGGCGTCGCAAAAATCTCCTTGCGAGCAAAGATTTTTGCTCCTGGTAAAATGATTTCTCGGCATCTAAATTGTGCATTGATTCTATAATGATTTATGCAATATTTAAAAATTTAAAATCCCTTATTATAAAAAAAGCAGGTGCTGTTTATGAAACGGAAAAAGACAAGAGAAATTGTGGCAGGCAGAGTGGGCATTGGTGGTAATCATCCTATTTCTGTGCAGTCTATGCTTTGTTCAAAAAATGGTGATTTTGAGGTAGCACTAGCACAGTGCCAGGCACTTTGCGATGCCGGATGTGATTTGATTCGTTTGGCAGTGCTTGACGATGAAAGCTTGCGTGTTGTCCGTCAGCTTAAAAAAAGCATAGATGTCCCTTTGGTGGCAGATATTCAGTTTGATTATCGTTTGGCATTGGGTGCCATTGATGCAGGTATTGATAAAATACGTTTAAACCCTGGTAATATTGGTAAAGAAGAGCGGGTTAAAATGGTGGTTGAAAAGGCGGGAGAAAAAGGCATTCCCATTCGTGTGGGTGTGAACGCCGGCTCAGTTTCACAGCGGATTTTGCAGAAATATGGTTCTGCTTGCCCCGCAGCATTGGTGGAAGAAGCCATGGGGCAGATTGCCATTTTAGAATCCTGCGGGTTTTATGATATTGCCGTTTCTTTAAAAGCCTCTTCTGTTCCCATGATGCTGGAAAGCTATCGCTTAATGTCTAAACAGGTTGATTATCCTTTGCATTTAGGGGTAACGGAGGCCGGCACCGCCTATAGCGGAACGGTTAAATCGGCAGTGGGGATTGGAGCGTTACTTTCGGAGGGGATTGGTGATACCATTCGCGTATCTTTAACCGCAGACCCTGTGGAGGAAATTCGCGCGGCCAAAGAAATTTTAGCGGCGTTAGAGCTGGAGAAAAATTGCGCCAGATTAGTTTCGTGCCCAACCTGTGCCCGTTGCAGCGTGGATTTAATCAGCATTGCCAATCAGGTTGCAGAACGCCTTGATAAAGTGAAAAAGCCGGTGAAAATAGCGGTGATGGGTTGCGTGGTAAACGGCCCCGGTGAGGCAAGAGATGCGGACATTGGCATTACCGGTGCTAATGGTGAGGGATTACTTTTTAAAGAGGGACAAATTATTTGTCGGGTGCCGGAGCGTGAAATTGTAGAGGCGCTTTTTAAAGAACTGGAGAACATGGGTGCTCTTTCGTAAATAATTGTTAGGAAGGTTTTTATGGCGGATTTATTGCATACGTTAGTGGACGGGGACTTGGCATCACAACTAGGAAATGTGAGCCTTGGTCGTTTTCAGATATTTAAAGAAGAACGAAAAGTTTTTATAGAACTGCTGGCAGAAACTGTGCTTTCTAATGGTTTGAAAGCACAGTTTAAAAAAGCGGTACAAGAACGTTTTCAATTGACGGATGTGGAAATTGCTCTTTGCTATACCAAATCGGTTTTAACAGAAGAAACTGTGGATGTTATTTATGAAAACATACTGCAGGACTTGTGTGAAACTATGCCCTCTGTCCGCGGGATATTACTAAACAGCCATGGGGTGTTAGAGGATGGTCACTTTGTTATTTGCCTGAAATTTGGTGGCGAACAAACGCTGTTGGAAAAAGGGATTCATCGTTTTTTTGAACAGAAGTTAAAAGATGTTTATCAAATGGAGATGACCGTTTCTTTTTGTAATGAAAGTGTTTCTGCCGATGAATTGTTGCAAAAATTAGAAACCCAACGAGCAGAACTGATTCAGGAAACCGCGGCGGTGGTTTTGGAGGCAGAGGCCAAGGCGAAAGCGGAAAAGTCTGTAAAAAAGCAGAAAATTGAAAAGCCTGAAACCGATGAGGATGTTATTTTTGGCAAAGCCTTTGGGGGAGACATCACGCCCATTAAAGAGATTGATGAAAATAGCGGCAAGGTGATGATTGAGGGACAGGTGATTGCCCACGAAACCCGTGAACTGCGCAACAAAAAAACATTGCTTGAACTTTATGTGGCGGATCAGGAAAGCTGTATAATTTGTAAAGCCTTTTTAACAGAAAAAGAGTTTGAGCCATTAAAGGGTGGTTTAAAAAAATTAAAAGGTGTTCGCTTATCCGGCAGGGCACAGTATGATACCTTTACCAAAGAAGTTGTTATTATTTTTCAGGATATTATGAAAGCCACTGTGGTGGTGCGGCAGGATGAAGCCGAAGAAAAGCGTGTGGAACTCCATGCTCACACCACCATGTCGGCAGAAGATGCATTAACCAAACCCAGCGCCATGATCGCCCGGGCGGCTGCATGGGGTCATAAAGCCATTGCCATTACCGACCACGGTGTTGTGCAGGCCTATCCCGAAGCGTTTGATGCCGGCAAAGATAACGGCATTAAAATTATTTATGGCATGGAGGCTTATTTAGAAGCTGATCGTGTTTCATTTGTTTATAATCCAAAAAGGATGCCCTTGAACGGTGATTTTGTGGTGTTTGACATTGAAACAACCAGCCTTTCGGCACGGTTTGGAGAAATTATTGAAATTGCCGGTGTGAAAATATCCAACGGGCGCGTGGTGGGGCAGTTTTCTGAATTCGTAAAACCCTCTTCGGTTATTCCTTACCACATAACAGAGCTGACCAATATTTCCAACGATATGGTACGGGAGGCAGAACCCATTGAAACTATCCTGCCTGCATTTTTGGAATTTTGTAAAGGCTCTGTGTTGGTGGCTCACAATGCAAATTTTGATGTGGGTTATGTTAAGAAAAAAGCTGAAGAACTTTCGCTGGCTTTTGATTTTTGTTATATAGATACGTTGATGCTCAGTCGTCGTTTATTAACAGCCTTAAAAACACATAAGCTAAACCGTGTGGCTAAACATTTGGGTTTTGTGTTTGAGGGGCATCACCGTGCCATAAATGATGCAGAAATAACAGCTCGTATTTTCCTGCACTTTTTAGAGCTTTTGTCGGGTATGGACATAAAGGATGTTTCTGAGATTAACGAACGTCTTTTAACCGATGAAATGAAACGGTATAACGATACCTACCACGCCATTATTTTGGTTAAAAATATGGTGGGGCTTAAAAATTTATATAAACTGGTGTCATTCTCTCATATTGACCATTACTATAAACGCCCCCGTATTACGAAAGGGATGCTTGACGAATATCGTGAGGGTTTAATGGTGGGCAGTGCCTGTGAAGCGGGTGAACTATATCAAAAAATGCTTCGGGGTGCAACGGACAGCGAGTTGGAAGCGATTGCTTCTTATTATGATTATTTGGAAATTCAACCACTGGGCAACAATGCGTTTATGCTTCGTGAGCATTTAGTATCCGGCAAGGAAGATTTGATTGCCATGAATAAAGATATTGTTGCCTTGGGGGACAAGCTGAATAAACGGGTGGTGGCAGCGTGTGACGTACACTTTTTGGATGCTTCTGACGCCATTTACCGTGAAGTATTACAAACAGCAAAAGGGTATGATGATGCAAACCATCAGGCGCCTTTGTATCTGCGCACCACCGATGAAATGCTGGCAGAATTTGATTATTTGCCACCAGAAAAAGCAAAGGAAATTGTTGTTGACAATACAAACTTAATAGCGGATGAAATAGAGGAAATCCGCCCCATTCCTAAAGAAACTTATCCGCCGGAAATGCCCGGTGCCACAGAGGAGCTGCAGGAACTTTCTTATAAAAAAGCCTATGAACTTTATGGTGAAGAACTGCCGGAGCTGGTTAAACAGAGAATGGAAAAAGAATTGGTGCCGATTATAAAATACGGCTTTTCGGTTATGTATATGATTGCACAGAAACTGGTAACCAAATCCCTTTCAGACGGCTATTTAGTTGGCTCCCGTGGTTCGGTGGGTTCTTCTTTTATTGCTTTTTTATCGGGCATTACAGAAATTAATTCTTTGCCGCCCCATTATTTGTGCCCTAAGTGCAAAAATGTGGAATTTGTTTTAGACGGTAGTTTTAGCATGGGTGCGGATATGCCGGATAAAATGTGCCCCCAATGTGGCGAGAAATATAAAAAAGACGGTTATGACATTCCCTTTGAAACCTTTTTGGGTTTTGATGGTGACAAGGAGCCGGATATTGACTTAAACTTCTCCGGCGAATATCAGAGTGTGGCCCATAAATATACAGAAACTCTTTTTGGTGAGGGCAATGTATTCCGTGCCGGCACCATTGGTACGCTAGCTGAAAACACCGCCATGGGTTATGTGAAAAAATATGCTGAAGAAAACGACATTAGTTTAACGAAAGCGCAAATGAAGAGATTATCGCTGGGACTAGAGGGCGTGAAACGAACGACGGGTCAGCACCCCGGTGGTGTTATGATTGTGCCACGGGCCAATGAAGTGTATGAATTTACCCCTATTCAGCATCCGGCAGATAAGGCGGAAAGCGGTGTTATTACGACCCACTTTGACTATCATTCCATTAGCGGACGACTTTTAAAATTGGATATTCTGGGCCACGATGACCCCAGCATGATTCGTATGCTGGAGGATTTGACGGGGCTAAATGCCCGCACCATTCCCATGGATGATAAACCCACCATGAGTTTATTTACAAGTACCGAAGCCTTAGGGGTTACACCTGAAGATATTGGCAGTGAGGTGGGCACCTTTGCGGTGCCGGAATTTGGCACAAAATTTGTACGGCAGATGCTACTCGATACTAAACCCACCACTTTTAGTGAATTGATACGAATTTCCGGCTTATCCCATGGAACAGATGTATGGACAAACAATGCTCAGGATTTGGTGCGTGCCGGCACAGCAACCTTGCCTGAAGTTATTTGTACCCGTGATGATATTATGCTCTACCTTTTGCAGCATGATTTGCCGCCCCTGACTTCTTTTAAAATTATGGAAAAAGTGCGTAAGGGTAAGGGATTGGCGCCGGAGGATGAGGAATTAATGCGGGAGAAAAAGGTGCCTGAGTGGTACATTACCTCTTGTAAAACCATTAAATATATGTTCCCGAAGGCACACGCGGCTGCCTATGTTACTATGGCGTTTCGTATTGCATATTTTAAAGTGCATTATCCCATTTCTTTTTATATTGCCTATTATACCGTTCGTGCAACGGATTTTGATGCAGAGCGAATGCTGGGCGGAAAAGAACGGGTGATGGCGGCCATGCATGAGATTGAACACAATCCTGAGGCAACGGCCAAGGAAAAGAATGTGCTCACGATTTTAGAAGTTTGTAATGAGATGTATGCCCGGGGTATTACGTTTTTACCGGTGGATTTATATGCCTCTCATCAAACGAAATTTTTGGAGGAAAACGGCGCTATTCGCCCGCCTCTTAATACCATTGCAGGTGTTTCTGATGCGGTGGCAGAGTCTATTTGCAAAGCACGTGACGAGGGAGAATTTATCTCTATTGAAGATTTTAAACGCCGTGCCCAAATCGGAACATCTATTGTAGAAAAATTGAAGGAATTTAATGTTTTAAATGCCATTCCCGAAACAAATCAAGTCAGTTTGTTTGATCTGTAATATAAGAAAGGGGTGTCAGCTTTGAAACGCAGTTTATTTTTCTGTATTGCTGCGTTGCTGGCGGGCGTTTATGTGGCTTATTTTAGGCCCGATGTGCTTCTGGTTGTTTGGTTATTCTTTATCCTGTTTGTTCTTTTTGTGTCTTTATTTTTTACAAAAAGAGGCAGATTGCCGTTTTTCATGTTACTATGTTTTTTGGTGGGTGCTTTTTACTTACAAAATGCTAATGATTTGGCAAATCGCCCCTTATATTCTTATCTTAATGAATATATTACCATTACGGCAGATGTGGTGGAAAAGCCAGTTTATGACGAGGAGGACGAGACGCATACCATAACTGCGATGGTGCATCAGGTTTCCTTTTTACATGAAACGGCGGAACTGGAAGAAAAAGTACAACTAACCGTTCCGGCAGGAGAAGCAGTTCCTGCTTTTGGTGAAACCTTTACTGCAGTTGTGTTGTTTTATATACCGCAGGAGAATATGAATCAAGGCGGATTTGATTATGCCTTATACTTAAAAACTAAAAAAATTTATTTTAAAGGAACTGTTGAATCCGGTACAGTGGAGATTGTGGGCACCTTTCCTTTAGGGATTAAAGAGAAAATTTATCAATTCAACGACCGATGCGCTCAAGTGTTGACAAAATATTTTCCGCGGGAGGCGGCTTCTGTTTTGCAGGCTGTTTCCTTAGGAAATAAAAGTATGATGTCTCAAGAAATGAAGGATAGTTTGCAAATTAGCGGTCTGTCTCATGTGACGGCAGTATCCGGCATGCATGTTACTTCCTTGGTAAGCTTTCTTTACTTATTATTTAAACTTTTAAAAAGAAATCAATATAAATTTATCTGGCTGACCGGCGGGGTTATTTTATTTTTTATGTTATTCACCGGTGCCACTCCTTCGGTGGTTCGAGCATCGATTATGGGGTTGTTTGTGCTTTTTGCCTATTTGTTTTATCGTGAGGCAGATCCTCTCACTTCGTTAGCGGTTGCAGCTGGAATCTTAGTGTTTTACAATCCCATGATAGCCTTTGATGCCGGCTTTATATTATCCTTTGCTGCTACCTTAGGCATCTTACTTTTTGCCGATGGCATCATTCATCATCTTTTGCGCCTGTTTCGTTTAAAAGGACGCAAGGGTTGGTTGGCTTCTGTTCTTAGAGGTTTGGTATCGGTGATAGCAATAACTGTTAGTTCATATCTTATGATGCTTCCGATTTCTGCTTGGATTTTTGGTTATGTATCTTTATGGGGGTTTATGACCAGTTGTTTGGTGACGATATTGGCACCAGTCATATTGGTAGTGGGTTTATTAGTTAGTATTTTAGGACTGATTCATCCGTTTTTGGCGGTGTTGCCGGCTGGTTTTGGGTATCTTTTTGTTAAATTGTTTTTGGGGATTATTTATTTCTTTGGAGAGAATACAGCAGAACTCAAGACGGTAGCTTCTTTTTCTTTGTTTGGGTTATATGTTTATGGATTGTTCTTATTTTTGGTGTATTCATTATTGTATAAGCGGTTTAAACACTGCATTGTTTTGGCGCTATCACTAACGTTTTTGCTCTTTGCTTCTTTGCTAGTAAACCGCCTGGCCGGACCAGAGGTTAAAGTTACCTTTATTAATGTAGGCCAAGGGGATTGTGCATTGTTGCAGTTACCCGGTCATGTAAATGTTTTAATTGATGGCGGTGGCACACCAGCTTATCAGGGCAATTTTGATGTGGGCAAGCAAATTGTGTTGCCCTATTTGCGCAAACACGGCATTAGAAAGCTGGATTATGTGATTGCCAGTCATCCCCATGAAGATCATATTAATGGTCTTTTTTCAATTTTGGATTATATGAAAGTTGAAACTTTGGTGATTCCTCCTTATTTTGATGAAAAAGAACAAGGTGCCATGCTTTTGGAGAAGGCGCAACAAAAAGTAGCCTTGGTTCAAACAGTGGATGCCGGTGACAAAATTGAACTTGCACCGGATTGCGCTTTTTGGGTGTTGGTGCCTGATGAAAACTGTTTTGAGATAATGGAGGAAGAAAATGATCGTTCTTTAGTGGCACAATTTTCTTTCCTTAATCATACAGTATTGTTTATGGGTGATGCAGAGGAAGAGGCAGAGGCATATTTAACAGAAATGTATTGGCCGCTCGAAAACACGAAAATTCTAAAAGTTGCCCATCACGGCAGTGATAATTCCAGCGGTGAAGAATTTTTGCAATGGGCAAATCCCGAATATGCCTATATTCCCTGCGGAAGAAACAGTTTTGGTCATCCTGGAGAGGAAACCTTGGAACGGTTGGCGGCACAGGGAACAGTTGTATATCGTGCAGATCAGGATAAGGATGTTACCTTCACATTAGATAAAGAAGGCATAAGGTCTATTAGAAAGGGCGGAAAAGCGTATGATGAAGATTGAAGAATTAAAACAGATTATAAAAGGCCAAAAGCCGGCACCACGCATTTTCTTGCTGTGGGGTGAGGAGGTTTTTTTGCGCGCGCATTATAAAAAACAACTGACAGAGCTTCTTGGGCCGGATGCGATGGAAGAGCTGAATCTGTTTTGTTTTAACGGCAAGAATTATCGGTTAGAACAGGTGGAAGAAGCCATTGAGGCTCTGCCTGTGATGGCAGAACGGAAACTTTTGGTCTTTACAGATTCGTTAATTTTTAAGCCGGATGCAAGAACAGGTGCCAAGACAGAATACAGAGAGTATTGGACAAAAAGACTGCAGGATATTCCGGATTATGTAACCATTATTTTTGATGAAAGTGATGTTGATAAGCGAAGCAGCCTTTTAAAGCAGGTGGATAAAGAGGGGGCCTGCATTGAATTTGCCTACATGGGTGAAGAGGAAATGGTGCGATGGACACAACGTTTGTTTGCCGTTTTGGGAAAAGAAATTGATGTGCAGGATGCCCGTTATTTAAATGAAATAACCCAAGAGGGTATGATGGCTGTCCGTCGGGAGGCGGAAAAGCTTTCGGCCTATGCAGGAGAAGAAAAAAAGGTGACACGGGCACATATTGATGCGCTGGTTTCGCCGGCGATTGAGGGTAAAGTTTTTGATATGGTGGCAGCTATGCTGAGAAAGGATGCAGATAGCGCCCTTGCCATGTTGGAAGATTTATTTGTTTTAAAGACGGACTCTAATCAGATTTTAGCCGCCATTATTTATAATGCAGAAAAGTTGCTTTTAACTAAACTACTGGTGATAAACGGGGCAGACAAAATCCAAATTATGTCTAAATTGAAAATTAGTCCCTTTGCAGCGACTAAATTTATAAAAGACAGTGCAAAATATTCTGTGGAACAATTAAGAAGTCTTGTAAACCATTTGGCAGAAACCGATGGATATATTAAATCTAATTCTATGGATAACAACCTGTTGATAAATTTGTTAGTGGCAGAAGCGACAACCGATTTGTAAAGGTTTTGGTCATAAAAAATTCATAAATTACTACTTGACAATTATCATAAAACGTGTTATCTTATTATTAGCACTCGACAAGAAAGAGTGCTAACAACGGGGTGGATGTTATGGATATGAACGAAAGAAAGAAAAAAATCCTTCATTCGATCATAAATGAATACATCAAAAGTGCTGAACCCATTGGCTCACGGCATGTGGCAAGAAATTTGGATATTGGGTTATCCAGCGCCACGATTCGTAACGAAATGGCAGATTTGGAGGAAATGGGTTACTTAGAACAGCCGCATACTTCAGCAGGCAGAATTCCCTCTGATAAGGGCTATCGTCTGTATGTGGATTCGCTTATGAACGATTATGAGCTGACGGTGCAGGATTTAACGGCTTTAGGCGGCACGTTGGAATGGCAATTGGGGCAGATTGATAAAATTATCAAGCGTGCTTCGGTCATTCTTTCGGAGCTGACCAATTACACAGCGGTGCTCACAACACCCGAAATGAAGCGCGGTGCCATTAAAACGGTGGAATTGGTGCCGGTGGATAGCAGCTCGGTCCTCATTATTTTGGTGACGAATGAAGGGGTTATGAAGCATAAGCGGGTATTGCTCCCTGCCGGTGTGGATAATGAGTTTGTTCACAGTTTTTCAGCGTTATTACGTGAAAAGCTGGCAGGCTTGACGCTTGACGAAATTAGTGCGGCAAAAATCAGTGAAATCCGTCGTGCTATGCAGGCACATTTTGAACTTTTATTCCCTGTTTTGGATTTTATTGCCGATGTTATTGATGATGTTCGTGCAGAAACAGAAGTGTTTACCAGTGGAGCAACCAATATTTTAAACTATCCCGAATTCAGTGACGTAAAGCGCGCTAAAGAATTTTTAGAATTTTTAGATGATAAAAACAAAGTGGCAGAAATTTTGCAGACGCAGGAAAATGAAGGGCAGCAAAGTGGCGGGATTACGGTTCGTATTGGCCAAGAAAATGCATTGGATATTATGAAAAAATCCAGCGTGATTACAGCCAATTATTATGTGGGCAATCGGGTGATGGGTAAATTGGGTATTATTGGTCCTACCCGAATGGATTATCCCCGTACTATTGCCAAAATTAAAAAAATTTCGGCCATGCTAAACCGGCTTTTATATGAGCTTTATGTGGATGAGGAATGACAGAGAAAGGAATGAATCACAACGTGAGTAATGATAAAGAAAAAGTCATAGTTGAAAACGAAGTGTTAGAGCAAGAGGAACAGGTGGAAGAAACTACTCAAGAAGAGGTGGCAGAAACAGAAGAAAATCCCTTGCAGAAAAGCTATGATGAGCTTTATGACAAGCATTTACGGACGCTGGCTGAATATGATAATTATAAACGCCGGACACAGAAAGAAAAAGACGGCATTTATGTAACCGCTCAGGCGGATGCAGTTGAAAGCCTGTTGCCGGTTTTGGATAATTTAGAACGTGCTGTGGAAGCGGCAGAGGATTCGCCCATGAAAGAGGGCGTGCAGATGATTTTAAAACAGCTTTTAGAAACCCTTTCAAAATTAGGTGTTAGCGAAATTGAAGCTGTGGGCAAGCTCTTTGACCCTAATTTGCACAATGCTGTGATGCATGTGGAAGATGAAACTGTGGGCGAACAAATTGTGGTTGAACAATTTGCAAAGGGATACACCATGAAAGATAAGGTTATCCGTTATTCGATGGTGAAAGTAGCAAACTAAGCGGCAAACGCCGTTCATATATAAAAATATTAAAGTTTTTTACATTATCAGGAGGTAATGATCATGGCAAAAATTATTGGTATAGACTTAGGTACAACAAACTCTTGTGTATCGGTTATTGAAGGTGGCGAACCTACCGTTATTCCTAACGCAGAAGGTGGCAGAACCACCCCGTCTGTGGTAGCTTTTTCTAAAGAAGGCGAACGTTTGGTAGGTCAGGTGGCAAAACGTCAGGCAATTACAAATCCGGATAACACCATTAGCTCTATTAAACGTGATATGGGTTCTAACAAAAAGGTGGATATTGACGGCAAGTCTTATTCACCTCAGGAAATTTCTGCAATGATTCTGCAGAAATTAAAGGCAGATGCTGAAGCATATTTAGGTGAGCCTGTTTCTCATGCAGTTATCACCGTTCCTGCTTACTTTAACGACTCTCAGAGACAGGCAACCAAAGATGCCGGCAAAATTGCAGGTCTTGAAGTGCAGAGAATTATTAATGAGCCTACCGCAGCAGCACTTGCCTATGGTATGGATAAAGAAAATGACCAGAAAATTATGGTTTATGACTTAGGCGGCGGTACTTTTGACGTATCGATTCTGGAACTGGGCGATGGCATTTTTGAAGTGCTCGCTACCAGCGGTAATAACCGTTTAGGCGGCGATGACTTTGACCAGAGAGTGATTGATTATTTGGCGGATGAGTTTAAAAAGGAAAACGGTATTGACTTAAAGGCTGATAAAATGGCTCTGCAGAGATTAAAGGAAGCAGCAGAAAAAGCGAAAATTGAGCTTTCCGGTGTGACAACCACCAACATTAATCTGCCCTTTATTACAGCCGATGCAACCGGTCCTAAACATTTGGATATGAATTTAACCCGTGCAAAATTTGATGAACTGACCAGCGATTTGGTGGAAGCAACCATGGAACCCACCAGAAATGCGCTGCGTGATGCAGGCCTTTCTGCTGGTGAAATTGATAAGGTATTGCTAGTTGGTGGTTCTTCCAGAATTCCTGCCGTGCAGGAAGCTGTTAAGAAAATTACAGGCAAAGAGCCTCACAAGGGCATTAACCCCGATGAATGCGTAGCTGTTGGTGCTTCTATTCAGGGTGCCGTTTTATCCGGCGATGTGAGCGGCATCGTTCTCTTAGACGTAACACCTCTTTCCTTAGGTCTTGAAACCTTAGGCGGTGTGTTCACTAAATTAATTGAACGTAACACCACTATTCCCACAAAGAAATCTCAGATTTTCTCCACTGCAGCAGACGGTCAGACCAGCGTTGAAGTACACGTTCTGCAGGGTGAACGCGAGATGGCGGCTTATAACAAAACATTGGGTAAATTCCATTTGGATAACATTCCTTCCGCACCCCGTGGTGTGCCTCAGATTGAAGTTACGTTTGATATTGATGCAAACGGCATTGTGCATGTTTCTGCTAAGGACTTAGGAACCGGAAACGAGCAGGAAATTACCATTACAGCAAGCACCAATCTTTCTGATGATGAAATTGATAAGGCTGTGAAAGAAGCTGAACAGTTTGCAGCTGAAGATAAAGCGAAAAAAGAAGAAATTGATGCTCGCAACAATGCAGATTCTTTGGTTTATCAAAGCGAAAAATCCTTAAAGGATTTAGGCGATAAGGTAGAAGCAGCTGATAAAGCAGCGATTGAGGCAGAAATTGAAAAAGTGAAAGAAGCCTTAAAGGGTACAGATGTAGAGGCAATTAAAAAAGCTTCTGAAGCACTTTCTGCTAAGTTTTATGAGGTAAGTGCCAAAGTTTATCAGGCAGCGAACCCCCAGGGCGCTACGCCGGGACCTGATGCCGGTGCAGGTGCTGCACCAGGCGGAAATGATGATAACGTGGTCGATACAGATTACGAAGTTGTTGATTAATTTTAAAGTTTAAATGACTAACCCACGGCGGTTTGACCGTCGTGGGTTAACTTGCTATGAGGGTGAAGATTGTATGGCAGAAAAAAGAGATTATTATGAAGTGTTAGGCGTGGACAGAAGCGCCGGTGCCGATGAGATTAAAAAAGCCTTTCGCAAACAGGCAAAGAAATATCATCCGGACTTAAATCCCGACAATAAAGAAGCAGAAGCTAAGTTTAAAGAGGTAAACGAGGCTTATGAGGTGCTTTCTGACAACGAGAAAAAACAGCGTTATGACCAGTTTGGTCACGCCGGTGTAGATCCCAATTTTGGCGCCGGTGGCAGTGGTTTCGGCGGTTTTGGCGGTGGCTTTGATTTTGGCGATATTTTTGAAGGCTTTTTCGGCGGTGGCTTTGGTGGTGGCCGCAGTGCCAGACGCAATGCGCCTAAACGGGGTTCAGATTTAGAAACACAGGTAACGATTACCTTTGAAGAGGCGGCCTTTGGTTGCGAAAAAGAAATTAATTTATATAGAGTTGAATATTGTGATGAATGTGACGGTAGCGGTGCTAAAGCCGGCAGTGACGTAGTCACTTGTTCTACCTGTGGCGGCTCCGGTCAGGTACGTAGCACACAACGCACGATTTTGGGGAATATGTCAACCGTTACAACCTGTACCACTTGTGGTGGTAAAGGTAAAATTGTCAAAGACCCCTGCGGTAAATGTGCCGGCAAAGGTAAGGTGAGAAAGTCCCGTACCATTAAGGTGAAAATTCCCGCTGGCATTGACCATGGCCAGAGTATTTCACTGAGTGGTCAGGGCAATGTGGGCGATCAAGGTGCACCGGCAGGTAATTTGTTTGTGGCTGTGGCAGTGCAACCGCATGACCTTTTTCAAAGAAATAATTATGATGTTTTGTGTGAGGTGCCCATCACCTTTGTGCAGGCGGCTTTAGGTGCAGAATTAGAGGTGCCTACTTTGGACGGCAAGGTAAAATATACTATCCCCGAGGGCACACAAACCGGAACGGTGTTCCGCTTAAAGGGCAAGGGCATTCCCATGTTGCGTAAAAGCGGTCGGGGTGACCAGTATGTGAAAGTGAATGTGGAAATTCCCACTCATTTATCCGCTAAGCAAAAGGATTTACTCCGCGAATTTGAAGGTGGCTTAAAAGGCAATAATCATAGCAAACAAAAAAGTTTTTTTGATAAAATGCGTGGCAATAACGGAAAGGACTGATATTAATGTTGTTTATATATAACGAAAGTACAGACCCTTATTTCAATCTGGCAGCAGAAGAATATCTGGTGCAGCATTTAAATGAAGAAATTTTTATGCTTTGGCGCAACGATAACACGATTGTTATTGGCAGAAACCAGAATACTCTGGGCGAAATTAATTATGATTATGTGCGCACGCAGGGCATTTCTGTGGTGCGACGCATGTCCGGCGGCGGAGCCGTATTTCACGATTTGGGGAATATTAATTTTACGTTCATTGTCAATTCGGATAACGATTTTAGCAATTATCAGAAATTTACAGAACCGGTGATTGATTTTTTACACACCTTAGGTGTTGAAGCAAGGTTAAAAGGCAGAAATGATTTGGTGATAGGAGAACAAAAAATATCTGGCAATGCCCAATATATGTATAAACAGAGGATGATGCATCATGGCACGCTTTTATACAGCGCCAGTCAGGAAAAATTATCAGATGCCTTAAAGGTTTCACCGGATAAAATTAAAAGTAAAGGGATTCAATCGGTGCGGAGTAGGGTGACCAACATCAGTACCCATATGCAAGAGGCGCTTTCGCCTGAGGAATTTATCCGCCGGTTTGCAGACTTTATGGTTAAAAACAAACCGGATTGTCAATACTATGATTTAAATCAACATAAAAACGAAATTGAAAAACTAAGAGACGAAAAATATGCCACCTGGGCATGGAATTTTGGCTATTCACCCCAATATGCTTATAATCGGAAACAACGGTATTCATTTGGCAGTGTTGAAGTGCAAATGGATATTAGCGGCGAGTCTGTGATTCAGGATTGTCGGTTTTATGGTGACTTTTTTTCAAAAGAATCCCCCGAAAAGCTTGCTGAAAAATTAAAGGGAGTCCGCCACGAATGGCAGGCGGTGGAAGAAATACTCTCTTCTGTGGATGTTTCGGCATACATACAGGGAATGTCCTGTGAAGAATTGTTAGAACTGTTGTTTTAGGAGGTCATGTTATGTATATGACAGAAAGCGGCTGGAAGCAGGTTGATAAGGAATTAAAAGAAGAAATTTTCAATTTTGCAGAAGGCTATAAAGCATTTTTAGATGCCGGTAAAACCGAGCGCTTGGCTTGTGCTGAGGCAAAACGCCTGGCCGAAGTGAATGGCTTTTGCGATTTAGAGACAAAAGAGACTTTAAAAACCGGTGACAAGGTTTATTTAGTGAACCGTGACAAAAGTATTTTGTTAGCTGTGATAGGTGAAGAGGCTTTAGAGCAGGGAATTCATTTTATCATTGCCCACAACGACTGCCCTCGTATTGATATTAAACAACATCCCCTTTATGACGATTCCGGCTTAGCAATGCTGAAAACACATTACTATGGCGGCATTAAAAAATATCAATGGACGGCATTGCCCCTTGCCCTGCACGGTGTGGTTATGAAAAAAGACGGCACAAAGGTGCAGATTGATATTGGCGACAAACCCGGAGACCCGGTGTTTTATATTTCGGACCTGTTGCCTCATTTGGCAACAGACCAGATGCAGAAAAAAGCCACAGAAGTGATAAACGGTGAGGCGTTAAATGTTATTGTGGGCAGTATTCCTGCAGACTGTGCAGAAAAGGATACTGAAAAAGAAGCCGTTTTAGCATTGCTCGCATCTGAATTTGGTATTTGCGAAGAAGATTTTCTCTCAGCAGAGCTGGAGGCAGTGCCAGCTTTGCAGGCAAAAGATATGGGTTTAGACAGAGGCATGATTGTGGCTTATGGCCATGATGACAGAGTGTGTGGTTATACAGCACTTTCGGCGCTTTTTGCAGCTAAATCGCCTAAAAAAACGGCTGTTTGTGTGCTGACGGATAAAGAAGAAATTGGCAGTATGGGTAGCACCGGTATGCGCTCGGCATTTTTTGAATATGCCGTCGCTTTATTGATAGAAAAAACAACTGGGCAGTATAATGAATTAATGTTAAAGCGCACATTCCATCATTCAAAGTGCTTATCTGCTGATGTTAACGGCGGTATGGACCCCAATTATCCTGAAGTTAATGATAAACTTAATGCTGCATATATTGGTCGTGGATTGGTCATAACAAAGTATACCGGTTCAAGAGGTAAATCCGGTACATCGGATGCGGATGCTGAATTTGTGGCCGAGGTTCGCCGATGCTTTGATGATGCCGGTGTGCTTTGGCAAACGGCAGAATTGGGCAAGGTAGACGGCGGTGGCGGTGGTACCATTGCACAGTTTGTTGCCAATTTAGATGTGGATGTGCTGGATTGCGGTGTGGCACTGCTTTCGATGCATGCACCTATGGAGGCAGCTTCCAAACTGGATGTTTACATGGCGTATAAGGGCTATAAAGCGTTTTTTGAAAATTAAAATGAATTTAAGATTTTTAAGGGTGCGACAAAAGTTGTCGCACCCTTTTTTTGGTTTTCGTTGAAGAATAAGGAAATTTATGTTATACTGTTAAAAAAGCATTTTGATTAGAAAGATGAGGGCGTGATTATGGAATTGGTGTTATTGACAGCTTTAGGGGTTGGCGGTGCAACAGTTATCGGTGCGCTGGTGGGATTTATTTTTAAAAACATATCCCATAGGTTTTCGGATATTGTTCTTTCTTTTGCAGCAGGTGTTATGTTGGCAGCAGCTGTGCTTGGTTTGATTATGCCTTCTTTAGAATATGGTGGTCGGTTTGGTGTGGTTATAACAGTTGTGGGCATTTTTGTCGGTGCCGCTTGTTTGAATTTGATTGATAAGGTTGTGCCCCATTTGCATAAAATGATGGGAACGGATATGGAACAACACAAAAATGCCGATTTAAGCAAGGTTCTTTTGTTTGTAGCAGCGATTGCCATTCATAACTTGCCGGAGGGGATTGCAGCCGGTGTGGGCTTCGGCGCAGGTGATGCTTCCCAGGCTCTATTGATTGCAGGGGGTATTGCTCTGCAAAACATTCCGGAGGGTATGGTGATTATTGGCCCCATGCTGGCGGCAGGGGTAACACCCCAAAAAACCTTTGTTGCTGCTATGCTTACAGGAGTTGTAGAAGTTGTGGGCACCATGATAGGTTATTTTGCCGTTAGCGTGGCTTCTACCATTTTGCCTTTTGCCCTGAGCTTTGCCGGCGGCACCATGCTTTATGTCATTAGTGATGAAATGATTCCGGAAACCCATGCACATGGCAGTCAGCGTGGCGCAACCTATGCCCTTTTGGTGGGATTTTGCTTAATGCTCATTTCAGATGTATTGTTGGGTTAAAAATATTTTAAGCCGCATAATGC
>JAZODT010000088.1:0-10743 GCA_045597205.1 Clostridia bacterium | reverse complement strand
AGAAACCGTTTCATTTTTTAAAAAGGTTAAAACATCCGTTAGCCTTTTCACAGAATAATCCACCATGGCACGGGCAATGCGTTCGTTCATCCCCTCATGCATATCGCCCTCGTAAGAATTAGGGAAGTTTGCCATCCAGGCAAAGGGCGTGTTAATACGGCGACTTGTAAAATCATCAAAACGGTGAGTGGATTCATAGCTTTCCTGATATATTTTGTCCAAACGAACGGTTTCCGGTCGCACCCCATAGACCCAGCCGGTTTCAACAAAATCAGCATGACCAATCCGCTTTTTCTGTTCAATGTATTCCTGAAGAATTTTTCGGTCTTCTGTGGTGAGATAAGAAAACCCTTCGTTAAGGATTTTTTTAGGTGTGGCAAAATCGGCCCCTAAAGAATAATCGAAAACGGTATAAGGCGTTTTTTCGTACAAAAGGCTTCTTAAAAAATAAGAAATCATGGCTTGGTTACCACCGTGACCATTATATAGTAAGATTTTATGAAATCCGTTTCGATAAATTTCAGAGCAGGTTTCTTTTAAAATATTAAGCCTTAGTTCAGGACTAAAAATAACTGTTCCGGCAAATTCACCGGCTCCGGTTTTTTCCCCAAAATACATGGTAGGGAACACACAAACAGGCTCGATTTCTGCCGCACGGCGTGCAATTTCGGTTATATGAATCACATCGGTGCCCACCGGCAGATGCTGGCCATGTTTTTCTAAACACCCCACGGGAACGATACACAGTCCCTTAGAATCAGCTATAACTTTTTTAAATTCTTCTTCCCGCAGATTTTCCCATAACATCATGATGCCCTCGTTTTCTTTTATATAATTTTATTATAGCGGTTTTTAATTAGTTTCTTAAGCTATGAATTGGTGCAGGGATTCGTCCGCCACGGGCGATAAAATCATCACTGTTAAAAGGATTCACCGGCATGACCGGTCCGGTGCCCAACAGACCACCAAATTCCACAATATCGCCCACTTTTTTGCCGGGGGCAGGAATTAACCTGACGGCTGTGGTTTTGTTATTAATCATACCAATAGCGGCCTCATCGGCGATGATGGCAGAAAGGGTTTGTGCGCTGGTGTCGCCCGGCACACAAATCATGTCAAGCCCTACAGAACAAACGCAGGTCATAGCTTCTAATTTATCGAGTGAAAGAGCACCGGTTTTGGCAGCGGCAATCATGCCGGCATCCTCGCTGACGGGGATGAATGCGCCGGACAAACCGCCCACATAAGAACTGGCCATAACGCCGCCTTTTTTCACAGCGTCATTTAAAAGAGCTAAAGCGGCTGTGGTACCATGGGTACCGCAACGCTCCAGACCCATCTCCTCTAAAATATAGGCCACACTGTCACCAACAGCAGGTGTGGGCGCTAAAGATAAGTCCACAATGCCGAAAGGAACATTTAACCGGCGAGAAGCCTCCTGCGCCACTAACTGCCCCATACGGGTGATTTTAAAAGCAGTTTTCTTTACTGTATCGGCAACCACACCGAAATCAGCACCCTTAACCTGCTCTAAAGCGCATTTTACAACACCGGGGCCGGAAACGCCAACGTTAATAACAGCATCCGGTTCACCTACGCCGCAAAAGGCACCCGCCATAAAAGGATTATCTTCCACAGCGTTACAAAAAACAACCAACTTAGCACAGCCGAAACCATCTTTATCCCTGGTTTTTTCAGCGGTTTCTTTAATAATTCTCCCCATGAGTGCTACGGCATCCATATTAATGCCTGCCCGGGTGGTGCCCACATTCACGCTGGAACAAACACGCTCTGTTACAGCCAAAGCTTCGGGAATGGAGGTGATGAGCGCTGTGTCCCCTGCGGTCATCCCTTTGTGGACTAAAGCAGAATAGCCACCAATAAAATTGACGCCGGTGGCGGTGGCTGCTTTATCCAATGCTTTGGCAAGCATTACAAAATCAGCAGGGTCTGCGCTGCCACCCAGCACTAAAGCGGCTGGTGTGACGGAAATGCGTTTGTTAATAATGGGAATACCTAATTCCGTTTCCAGTTCCTCTGCTGTTTTTACCAAATTTTCTGCCTTGCGGGTAATGGTGTCATATACCTTTTGGCTAACAGTCTTTCCATCAGAACCGGTGCATGATAAAAGAGAGATGCCCATGGTAACGGTACGAATATCTAAATGCTCTTCGGCAATCATTTTAATGGTTTCCATAATTTCCAGTGAGTTTAACATAACAAAGCCATCCTTTCCTTTTTGTGTTACTGACCATTAAATTCTATGCATGGAATTGAAAATATCCTCATGCTGAATACGGATAGAAAGGCCTAGTTTTTTACCTAAATCGGTTAAAGTGCTGGAAACTTCTTTAAAACTGGCAGAACATTTTTCGGTGTTCACCAGCATAATCATGGTGAACATATCCTGCATAATGGTTTGAGAAATATCTAAAATATTAATGCTGTTTTCAGCCAGCACCTGACTCACTTCATAAATAATACCGATTTTATCCTGACCAATGACTGTAATCACTGCGCGCATAATTAAAACCTCCAAAAAATAATATATTTTTATTGTACATCAAAGGAACAGAAAAGTCCAGCGTTAAAACGCTTTTTTTTGCAGATTGCATGGTGGTGAACGGCTTGACAATGACTTTAAACAGCTATATAATAAAAGTATGATTATTTATTATTATGAGAAATCTATGCAATTGGCGGAGGGGACAGATGCTTTGATTGCCAAAAGTCTTTCTGCCTATGGGAAAGAACGGGGACTTTCACTTAAAGAACCCATTACAATTATGCGCACAGAACAAGGCAAGCCCTATGTTTTATCAGAGGGGTTTTTTGTTGGTGTCAGCCATACGGTTTCTTTGGTTTTGGTGGCGGTTGCCTCTTTTGATTTTGGCCTTGATGTGGAACGAAAAGATAGATTGTTATCCCAAAAGGACCGATTGCTTACAAGGTTTTATAGTCAAAAAGAGCAGGCAGAGGTGCTAGGGCAGAAAGAGGGGGCACAAAAACAGTGCGTTCTTTCTTTGTGGACAAAAAAAGAAGCTTATTTAAAATACATGGGTACCGGTCTTAAAGACCTTAAGCAGGCAGATACCTTTCGTGCGGAAGGAAGCTTTTATACGATAGAGCACGGTGCATATCTTGTGGCGGTGTATGCAAAGAAAGCCATTGACAAGATTGAAGAAAGAAATTTAGAAACCATTTGCTTTGAATAACATTAAAAAGGAGCGGTTTTGTGAATATTTTTGTAAAACTGGGTACACTGATAGAAGAACAGAGCTTAGAGCTGATTTATGGCGCAGAAAACTATATGGATATTCCCATCACCATTGCAGAAATTAACCGTCCCAGTCTGCAACTTGCCGGTTTTTTTGATTATTTTGACCCTAAGCGTATTCAAATTTTGGGCAAGGTTGAATATACATATTTAGAGAAGCTTTCATCAAAAGACCGAAAAAGCCGGATTGCCAATCTTTTAAAAAAGAAAATACCGGCGCTTGTGGTTACTAGCGAATTGGAGATTTTTCCTGAACTTTATGATTGTGCAAAAAAATATGATGTGACCATTTTGAGGACTAAAGAGGATACCTCCCGTTTTATGAGTGACATCATTTTATCTCTTTCTGTTTGGTTAGCCCCCATGACCACCATGCACGGTGTGTTGGTGGAGGTGTTCGGTGAAGGTATTTTGCTGATTGGTGAAAGTGGTGTTGGTAAAAGCGAAACGGCTATTGAGTTGGTTAAGCGTGGACATCGTTTGGTGGCAGATGATGCAGTGGAAATTAAAAAAGTATCTCGCAAAACCCTGGTGGGCAGTTCGCCGGAAATTATCCGCCATTTTATTGAATTGCGTGGCATTGGTGTGATTGACGTTAAACAAATTTTTGGTATTGGTGCGGTTAAAGATACAGAAAATATTAACCTGGTAATTAATTTGGAAAACTGGCAGGCTGGTAAACATTATGACCGCTTGGGTTTGGACACTTTTACCACAGATATTATGGGTATTAGCGTTCCTTCCCTCACCATTCCGGTAAAACCCGGTCGTAACCTTGCCATTATCATTGAGGTTGCTGCCATGAACCACAGACAGCGGAAAATGGGTTATAATGCAGCAGAAGAACTTAACAGGAGGCTTATGGAACAAATTGAAGAGTAAGATTAAAACGGAGGTTCACACCCATACAATTGCCAGTACTCATGCTTATAGCACCGTGCACGAGATGATTACGGAATGTGCACGGAAAGAGATTGAACTTTTAGCCGTTACGGACCATGGTCCTGCTTTAAATGGCGATGGTGCGCATTATTGGCATTTTTATAATTTAAGAACTATCCCTCGCAAAGTCAACGGTGTTTATGTTGTGCGGGGAGCAGAGGTGAATCTTTTAAATTTTAGCGGAGCAGTGGATTTAGAAGACAAATATTTACAAATGCTTGACTGGGTCATTGCCAGTGTGCACAACCCTTGCATAGAGTCCGGTACAGAGAAAGACCATACACAGATGTATATTAAAGCTCTGGAGAACCCTTTGATTGATGCCTTGGGGCATAGCGGCACACCTAATTTTTCTTATGATATTGATGCGGTTCTTGAAACGGCAAAACGGCTTGATAAAGTTATTGAACTGAATAACCACAGTTATAGCACAAGACCTAAAAGCGGTGAAAATTGCAAAAAAATTGCTCGCCGGTGCGCCGAACTGGGCGTTTTAGTATCCATTTCTACCGATGCCCACAGTTTGTATGAGTTGGGGGATACCGAAAAGGTATGGGCAATGGCGATGGAGGCCGGTGTGAAAGAAGAACAGATTATGAATTTAACTGCTGAGCGCTTTTTGTCGCATATTTGCAAAAGAAAAAACTTAGACAGAGCAATTTTTGAAAATACCGGTTTTTAACCAACAGGAGGTAGCTATGTATAGAGAATTGCTATCCATTTTACAAGCAAGAGATGATATTAAAATAACGCAGCAGGCGCCAATGGCGCCTTATACCTCTTTTCAAATCGGCGGTCCGGCCGATTTGCTTATAGAGCCGGAAACAATGGAGGCGCTGGTTTTTTGCTATCGTCAGTTAAAAGCGGCACAAATTCCCATAACGGTGATTGGTGCCGGTTCTAATTTGTTGGTGGCAGACAAAGGAATTCGTGGGGCGGTTATCCGCTTGGCAAAACCTTTTTCAAATGTGAGCCGGCAGGATGATGTGTTGGTGGCCGAAGCAGGGGTTTCCCTGGCAAAATTAGCGGCAGAGGCACTGGCGGCAGAACTTTCGGGCCTTGAATTTGCCAGCGGTATTCCAGGTACGTTGGGTGGCGCCGTTTATATGAATGCCGGTGCTTATGGCGGTGAAATGAAAGACGTTGTTATTGAAACAGACTATTTGACAGCAGAGGGAGAGCTTTGCACTGTGCGAGGGGAAGGCCACAGTTTTGGGTACCGAAAAAGTATTTTTTCACAGCAAAATGGTATTGTTTTGCGTTCTAAACTACAGCTCACTAAAGGAGAACCCGCAGAAATCCGAGCAACCATGCTGGGATTAAATAACCGCCGCAGGGAAAAGCAACCCCTTCATTTACCCAGTGCCGGCAGCACGTTTAAACGGCCAGTGGGCCATTTTGCAGGGGGATTGATTGAACAGGCCGGCTTAAAGGGTGTTACCATTGGCGGTGCACAGGTTTCAGAAAAACATGCCGGATTTTTGGTCAATGTGGGCGGTGCTACCGCTGCAGATGTTTGCCGTTTGATGAACTATGTTAAAGAACAGGTATTTGAAAAATTTAATGTGGAATTAGAGCCGGAGGTGCGGCTTTTAGGTGATTTTTCTAAATAATTGCTTATGTGCATATCCGCACAACGGTTGTTAGCAAAAAGCAAAGAAGCATTCCACAGACAGTGGGGAATAAGAAGCCGAGTAGTGTCCATTTTAAGCTACCGGTTTCTTTTTTTATGCTGATTAAGGTGGTGGAACAAGGCCAGTGCATTAACGAAAACAACATGGTACAAACGGCGGTTAGCCAGGTCCAGCCATTTTCAATCAGCAGTGTGCGCAAGGCAAAAAGATTTTCTGCTTCTATCAAGGTGCTTTCGGACATATATGCCATAATGGCAATAGGCATAACAATTTCATTGGCGGGAAACCCTAAAATAAAGGCCATTAAAATAATACCATCCATGCCAAGCAGCCGGGCAAAAGGGTCTAAAAATCCGGCGGTGTGTGCAAGCAGCGTGTTGCCGGCAAGAGTTATGTTAGCCATAATATAAATGATTAATCCGGCAGGGGCAGCCACACTAATTGCGCGCCCTAACACAAACAAGGTGCGGTCGAAAATCGAGCGCACAATCACTTTGCCAAATTGGGGCAGACGATAGGATGGCAACTCTAAGGTGAACGAAGAGGGAATGCCTTTTAAAAAAGTGGCAGAAAGAAACCGGGAGGTTGCCATGGTCATCAAAATGCCCAGCAAAATCACCAAGGTGAGTATGGCAGCTGAAACAAAAGAGGAAAAAAAACCTGCATTGTCAGCAATGAAAAACATAGTAATAATGGCAATTAAGGTAGGGAAGCGACCGTTACAGGGCACAAAGTTGTTCGTTAAAATGGCAATGAGCCGTTCTCTAGGCGAGTCAATTATGCGACAACCGGTCACCCCCACAGCGTTGCACCCAAAGCCCATGCACATGGTGAGTGCCTGCTTGCCGCAGGCACAGCATTTTTTAAAACAGTAATCTAAATTAAAAGCAATGCGAGGCAGATAGCCTAAATCCTCCAGCAAGGTAAAAAGAGGAAAGAAAATAGCCATTGGTGGCAGCATAACAGCGGTCACCCAAGCCAGCACACGATACACACCGTTTACCAAAGGATTGACTAGCCAAACCGGCATTTTAAAGAAATGGAATAGATTGATTAGCGGTTCCTGCAACGAAAACAGCCATTTTGAAAGCAGGGCAGAAGGGTAATTAGCCCCAACAATGGTGAGCCAAAGCACAAACATTAATAAAAGAGCCATGGTAGGAATGGCAGTTATCTTCCCTGTTAAAAAGCGGTCGGCGGCAATCTGGCGATCCATATATTTTTGGTCATCATAAAAAATGGCCGTTTGGCAAATATGTTCGGCGGTTTTATATAAACTGTTCACAACACTGTCTTTTAACGTACTGTCCTCCCATTTTAGCGTGGAGAGGATTTTTTTAGCCTTGTTTTTTGCCTGGGTTAAGGTTTCTTTTTGCTCCTGGGAAAGTGACAAATATTCTTCTAAGACCTTGCAAAGAGAAGGGTCATCCTCTAAAAGACGTAACGAAATCCATCGTGGATTTAATTTTTCAGTTATATCCATCACGGTGGGGGTCAAAACATCCAGCGCCTCTTCTATGGCCGGCTCATAGTCAATGGTAAAGGTCGGGGTCTTTGTTTTGCTGGCCACCATGGTGGCAACCTCTTTGCAAAGGGCTTGCAGGCCCTTACCCTTTCGGGCACAGGTGGCAACAACAGGAACGCCTAATGAACGGGACAAAGCGGCACAGTTAATGCGCATATGCTTGCGCCTTGCTTCGTCCATTAAATTAATGCAAACCACCACATTTTTTGTAATTTCTAATGTTTGCAGTACCAAATTCAAATTTCGTAACAAACAGGTGGCGTCGCAGACAATAATCGTGGCATCGGCTTCACCAAAACAAATATAATCGCGGGCGATTTCTTCTTCGCCCGAGTGAGCAAAAAGAGAGTAAGAGCCGGGGATATCCACCAAAGTATAGGGTTTGTTTCTATATGTATAGGTGCCTACAGCATTGCTGACCGTTTTTCCCGGCCAGTTCCCTGTATGCTGATGCATACCGGTCAAATTGTTAAACACAGTGCTTTTTCCTACGTTTGGATTGCCGGCCAAAGCAATAACAGGGTGGTTGGCTTTTCTTTTCTTATCTTTTTTTAAAACGGGTGAAGAAGCCGTTAAGGCCATGGGTATCCCTCCTTATTGAATTTCAATTTTTTTAGCATCTTCTGTTCTGAGAGCAATGACAGCCCCCCGAATCAAATAAGCGCGGGGGTCGTCGGCAGGACTTTGAAAAAGGCAGGTTACCCGTGTGCCTTTGGTTAAACCCATATCTAAAAGCCGGCGACGCATCGACCCCTGCATATGCAGGCTTTTTATGTGGGCCGTGTTACCGATGGGTAATGTATATAAATTGTTTTGTTTCATATTTTAACCCTTTCTTATTTTAACAAATTATAAGTGTTTCTATTTTTATTGTATGCGTCCATTTAAAGAGTGGTGAAATGGCAGGCATGAAAAAAGGCTGTAGCAAAAGGAATCCTTTTGTTACAGCCTCTAATTATTCTTATAACTTTTTTTGCAAATCTTCCAAAGCTCTTTTTCGATGGCTAATTTCGTTTTTTTCCTCCGGTGTTAACAGGCCAAAACTTTTATGATAATCCAAAGAATAAAAAACAGGGTCATAACCAAAACCGCCATTACCCTCCGGCGCCATTAAAATTCTACCCTCACAACGGCCCTCACCATAAAGTTCTTCGCCCTCTGCTGTGATGAAACAAACAGCGCACATAAAGCGGGCTGTTCGTTTTTCTTCAGGCACGTTTTTAATATTTTGTAAAAGCTTTTGCGTGTTTTCATCGTCGGTGGGGTGGTCGCCGGCATAGCGGGCAGAGTAAATCCCCGGAGCACCCTCTAAAGCATCCACACACAGACCGGAGTCATCGGCCAACACGGCGCAATCGGTCAATTCACGCAGTGCTCTTGCTTTAATGGCGGCGTTTTCACAAAAGGTGTTGCCGTTTTCTTCTGGGTCGCTAAAAAGCCCTGCCTCTTTTGCACCCAACACTTCATAATCCGTTAAAATTGCTTTAATTTCCTTTAATTTACCTTGGTTGCCAGTGGCAACAATTAAGCGCTTAGTGGACATATTTTTTAACCACCTTATCAATAGCTTCTTCTGTTAAATTCGGCATGGGTTCTTGATATAAAGACCAATGCTCGATGTGCTCAACAGTTTCATCAGGGGATAGTGTTTGCAGTTCGCCCAACGTTTCCATTTCCAAGAACAGATTGTTGGTGAAGGTTTCAAAGTTCATGCCCCCATCGGGATATAAGCCGCCATCAACAGGTGCAAACTGTTTTACAAAAACATCCCCATGATTAAAATATAAACTGTAGCCGTGTTCGCTGCTAATGCCCAGTTTAAATTTGTTTTGGTTAGTCGGTTCTTGTTTTAAATAAATATAACGTTCCCCCCAGGTCACACGGGGGTCATTCATTTTTGTATAAGGCCAAAGAGCCAGCCAACGATTAGCCAAAAGTCCGGTTTCTTTTGTGGGCTGGGGAACAATTTCCATACCGCCAGGCGCCAAAACCGACATGGCCCAAGGGGCCAGCGTTACATCCCAGGCGGCTTTATTGGTGATACGATGCACAACGGAAACAGTAGGTGCATTATCGGACATGGAAATTTCCATAGAAGTCTGATATTGATTCCATTTTTGTACCGGCGGTGTCACAATCATACCGGTTTCGGTCAGCCTATAGGCAACGGGTTCGTTATCAGGGTAGTAACTTTTTGGGTTGCCCTCTGGACTGGTCCACAAACGGTGACCGCCATAGATATACCAGGTGTCATCCCCAAATTTTTCTTTAATTTTTTCGTCTTTATTAAAAAAAACTCTTTCTTTGTCTGTAAACATCACATTTTCGCCGCCAACGCGGGAAAAGTGAATGATGCGGGGGCCAACATCCAAAGTAACAGCTAATGTAACCATACCGTTGGTCAGTTCTAAACATTTACCAAAATGCTCATATTCTATTTCGCGTTTTGTAATCATAGCCATTCTCCTTGTTCATTTTTCTTTATTGTATCACAAATTTTACCAAATATCTATAGGCTTTTTGTTGTTTAAAAGATTTTTTAGAGGATGTATATTATATCTAATTGATATTGTCAATGTTGGAAAACTTTTTGAACCATTTTCAAGGGGCTTGCGAGTCATCTTTCTAGTTGGCTTAGAGAAAATATTGAGTCCTGCAGGTTAGAGCAAATAAGCGGAAGTTAAGAGAAGTTAGGAAGCAATAAAAACAGCGTAAAATCAAGGCTTTGAGGGGTTAAAATCCTTCAAAGCCTTTATAGCGCTCTAAATTAACGTATTGCCATTTCTAACGATTTTGGTTCTGTTTTGGTTAGAAAAAATGTTAGAAAACTTAAGATACAGGGTTCGAATCTTTTTGGGGCAAATTTCAAGAAAAACTTGACAAACTACACCTAAAGGGGTATAATAAAACCAAAGAATGGAGATGATAGTTGTGACTAAGAAAATATATCATGGTTCAAAAGATATTGTTAAAAAGCCTGAATATGGAAAAGGTAAAACATATAATGATTATGGATTAGGGTTTTATTGCACCGATACTATAGAAATGGCAAAAGAATGGGGCGTTGATAAGCTTAGGGACGGATATGCAAACGAATACGAAATTGACACCCAAAATTTAAAAATACTTGACCTGAATGAAGAAAAATATTCTATTCTTCATTGGCTTTCTATATTACTTGAAAATCGTGAGTTTGATATTCCGTCTGCGTTAGCACAGGAAGCTAAGGAATATATTTTAAATAATTTTAAAGTTGATTATAAAAGCTATGATATTATTATCGGCTATCGTGCTGATGACAGTTACTTCTCCTTTGCGCAAGATTTTATCAATGGTACCATTTCATTTAGACAGCTTGCCAATGC
>JAZODT010000087.1:0-19202 GCA_045597205.1 Clostridia bacterium | reverse complement strand
TTGGTATCCTGATACTCATCTACGAAAACATAATGAAACTTTTGTTGATAGCGCTTTAAAATTTCAGGTTCTTGAGATAAAAGCTGAACGGTGCGCATAATAATATCGTCAAAATCCAAAGCGTTGGCTTCCATTAATTGCTTTTGATATTGACGGTAGGCTTCACCAATTAGTTTTTTGCGGTAGTTGTCCTCGTGCATAGAAAGATATTCTGTGGGGCTGTACAGTTCGTCCTTGGCAGAAGAAATTTCAAATAACACACTGCGGATGGGTAACATTTTTTCATCAATGTTTAATGATTTTAAAACCCGCTTCATCAGGGTTTTTTGGTCAGCAGAATCGTAAATAACAAAATCGCTGCTATAGCCTCCGCCTAACTTATCAATGTCACGGCGGAGAATTCGCATACAAATGGAGTGAAAGGTGCCAATCCACATGCTATCAGCATCTTCTCCAACGGTTTTTGTAATGCGCTCCTTCATTTCACCGGCGGCCTTATTGGTAAATGTAATGGCCAAAACCTGCCAGGGCTGAGCTTTTTTTTGTTCTAAAATATGGGCAATTTTATTGACCACAACCGTTGTTTTACCGCTGCCTGCACCGGCTAAAATTAAAAGGGGACCATCGGTTTTTATAATGGCTTCTTTTTGCTGAGGGTTAAATCTGGTTAAATCTATCATAGTGCTTCTGCGATTCCTTTCATAACGGCAAGTGCCCGCTCTGATATTTTCCGATACCGTTCCCGCTTGTTCCGTTCCCGTTCTTCTAATGAGTCAATAATCCCAAAATTAATGTTCATGGGTTGAAAGTTTTTCCCTGCATAATTTGCAATGTAATGCCCTAAAGCACCAGTGGCAGTGGAAGAGGGGAAACAAACTGGCTCTTTGCCCAATAAATAATGAGCAGCGTTAATGCCGGCTACAATGCCCGAAGCAGCAGATTCCACATAGCCCTCCACACCGGTCATTTGACCGGCAAAATATAATCCCCTTTTATTTTTAAAGGCAAAACATTCATCCAAAAGACCGGGAGAATTTAAGTAAGTATTTCTGTGCATCACACCGTAACGAACAATCTCCACATTTTGGAGACCAGGTATCATGGAAAAGACGCGTTTTTGTTCTCCAAATTTTAAATGGGTCTGAAAACCTACAATGTTATACAGGGTTCCTGCGGTGTTATCCTGCCGAAGCTGCACAACAGCATGATAACGCTTGCCGGTTTCGGGATGTTCTAAGCCAACAGGTTTTAACGGACCAAAGGTTAGTGCCTGCTCCCCGCGCTTTGCCAACACTTCAACGGGCATACAACCCTCAAAAACACGGTCATCTTCAAAGTCTTTCATTTCGGCTGTTTCGGCATGAATCAGTGCCTCATAAAAGGCAAGATATTCCTCTTTGGTCATGGGGCAGTTTATGTAATCTGCCGTGCCCTTGTTATAGCGGGCTTTGCGGAAGCATTTTGACATATCAACGGATTCTAATGTGATAATGGGTGCGGCAGCATCGTAAAAATACATTTGATCTTTGCCACAGAACGCACCAATTTTTTGAGATAGAGGGGCAGAGGTTAAAGGACCGGAGGCGATAACGACACAATCTGCCTCCGGAATTTCTGTTATTTCTTTATCTATAATGCGGATGTTGGGGCAATTTATTATTTGTCGGGTAATATTTTCTGAAAAAGCAGTGCGATCAACGGCTAAAGCGCCTCCTGCAGGCACTCTTGTTGCATCAGCAGCGCACATGATGACAGAATTTAAAAGCCGCATTTCTTCTTTTAACAGACCGGCACCGTTTTCCAAACCTTCTGCACGCAAAGAGTTGGAACACACCAGCTCCCCTAACGTATTTAAACTGTGGGCGGGGGTATGTTTTTTGGGTTTCATTTCATACAAATCTACAGTTATATTGCGTTTAGCGAGTTGCCATGCCGCTTCGCAACCGGCCAATCCGCCACCAACAACAATTGCTTTCATAATGGAAAACTCCTTATCAGATATTGTCTGTTAAAATGTGATTAATAAAATTACGTTGTTTTGGATATAAACGGTCGAGATGCGAAATAGCATCCGGTGTGCCGGTCAGGTGTCCGGTAACTGCCAAATCATAGGCAGAACGGAATCCCATCACCAGTTGGGTTAAGGCGTTAATATTTAATTGTATTTCACAGTCTAAACTATCATAACGGACAATGCCGCCGCCATTTTCTTCATAAACGCCGGTGTTTTCGGGACAAAAATTATCGGTTACCCCTAAACGCAAGCCACCCAAACCGGCAGAGAGAACTCGACGCACATCTAAAATACGTGCCATAACCGTGGGGTGCACTTCGCAAATGGGGGGTTCACTAAATAACGTAGGCAATGGGCTGCCGGAGGGCAAAACCATATCAATAAATTCATAGGTAGAAAAGTGTGAACCAATAAAGGAGAGGAGTGCCTGTAGGCCGGTGGAGTCAATATGGGCAGCTTCTAACACACGAAACTCCTTAGCGGTTTTTATAAAACTTAGATAAGCGGTCATCTTCCCCTCTGTGTTCCGGAAAGCGTAGAGATAACCATCGGCTAACTTAAGCATTTCAAATATAAAATGCCACTCATTCTTTTGGCGGTAAACAAAGCCGTTTTTCTTGCGGCAAAATTCAAGGTACACAGAAGATAATTCTTCAGAGTTTTGCAAAGAAGCACAAAAAAATTCGCCGTTATACCGTGTGATGGGGAAACGCTGTGCCGGAATGTGGCTTCGCACTTCCTGGTAGCAAGGGGCATATCCCATTTTGTTATAAAACCCAAAGGAAAAGGGAGATAGCAGGCTTAACGCTTCACGGCGCTCTTTTTGTTTTTCTATGGCAGCGCGCATTAAAGCGGTTGCAACACCTTTGCCTCTTGCTTCAGGCGCAGTGCTCACGCCAACGATATAAGAAGCATCAATTAAAGTGCTGCGCAGGGAAAGCTTGTAAGGAACAAGCTCCAAAGCACCCACTACTTTTTTGTTATCAAGAGCCGCGATAGCATTTTTACCCTGCCAAAAACGGCCGAAGTATAAAGATAAAAAATCCTCTGTATCAGCAAAGGCATATTTCCAGAGTTCCTTAATTTGTTCTTTGTTAGAAGAATTGTCATTTACATTAAATTTCATATTCATTCACCCTATATTATTTTAAGTAAAACAACCATCTTTAGTCTATCATAAACGGGGGTATATTGTCAATAAAGCAAGGAGAGAAAAAGCACCGGATTGATTCAATCCGGTGCTTTTTCTCAAACAACACTTTTTTCCTAACGGGGTTCGACTAACAGTTTAATGGCGGTTCTTTCTTCGCCATTAATTTCAACATCAACAAAAGCTGGGGTGCAAATTAAGTCTGTTCCTGAAGGTGCCAAAAAGCCACGAGCAATAGCAATAGCTTTAATGGATTGGTTCAGTGCGCCAGCACCGATTGCTTGGATTTCTGCTGCGCCCTTTTCTCTAATAACGCCAGCTAAAGCGCCTGCTACAGAATTTGGATTAGATTTTGTTGAAACCTTAAGAGAATCCATTTTTTTACTCCTTTTCTATATTCTGTTAGACCTTACAATATATGTATTCGACAAAGTTTTACAAAATCCTTTAAAATCTTTAATTTTTCATATTGTTTCTAATTAACTTTGTGCATTTTGTACAAAGGAAAGAAGAGAAATGTTATGTATAAATTGTTTTTTGAGGTAAATAATAACAAAAAATGCTGTAAGGTTATTGCAGCAAAAGGGAGGTTTTATCAATGAAATTAAAGAAAAAATCATTTTGGTCCCTTACCGTGTGTTTTGTTTTGTTGTTTGTGGTCTTGGGTGCCTATATTAACACAGCGGACAAAAAAGAACAGGCTTTTGCAGCGGGCTTATATTCTAAGGAGGTACAGCTTTTAGCAAGATGCGTAAACGGCGAAGCCAGAGGGGAGTCTTATATTGGACAGGTAGCAGTGGCGGCTGTGATACTCAATCGAGTAAAGCACCCCTCTTTTCCAAATACCATCTCAGGTGTTATTTATCAGCCACGAGCCTTTACAGCAACGGTGGATGGGCAAATTCATGTACCCATCAGCAGCGACAGCTCAGTTTATCGAGCGTGTCAGGATGCCATGAACGGATGGGACCCGTCAAACGGTGCGGTATATTATTATAATCCGCGTAAAACCACCAATCAATGGATTTTTTCGCGAGAAGTTGTTAAAGTTATCGGTAATCACAGATTTGCAAAATAAAAGGAGAGATGACTGTGAAAATGAAAAGACGTAGTAGCCGGTTTCTTGTTAGTTTTGTTATTGTTATGCTGAGTATATTATCCATTGTGGGCATTTATCAGTTTAAACGGGCAGAAAATCTGGCGCTTACAGTGGAAAACCAATATGTGCATTCCTTTCATGAAATGGCAGAATATGTTAAAGATGTTGATGTTTTGCTAAAAAAAACCATGTTGGTAACAGAACCAAGACAACTATCTTCTCTTGCGGCAGATATTTATATGCAAACCGCATCGGCAAAAGCAAATCTTGCTATGTTGCCGGTGGGGAATCATGATTTAACCAACACTTCCAGATTTTTATCGCAGACAGGGGATTTTACTGCTTATTTGGCTAAAAAAGTCATTAACGATGGTGTTATTACCGAAGATGAATATGAGAACTTATCCTCTCTGTCTAATTTTGCCGGTCAAGTTAATCAACATCTTTCCTCTTTAGAAAATCAGCTTTATGAACAAAAATTAAGTTTTCGTGAAGCAAGTCAAATAACGGTTCATGCAGATGGCGGTGCTGAAAATTTTAACAGTAGTATGGAAACGCTGGAAAAATCGTTTCAGGATTATCCCTCCTTGATTTATGATGGTCCGTTTTCAGAGCATATTGAGCACCTAAAGCCTTTGCTTTTAGAAACAAAATTAACAATTAGTCAATCATCGGCTTTGGCCGCAGCAAAAAGTTTTTGTGGTGGTGAAAGAGCCAATCTGCTATCTTTTACAGGGGAAGGTAACGGCACAATTAAAACCTATGATTTTATGGGGCAAGATGAAAACGGGCGGGAGCTTTCTGTTAGCGTTACAAAAAAAGGCGGCTATATACTTTATATGTTAGATAACCGCGTAGTTACGGAATTAAACTTAAGCATTCAACAGGCACAGGAAAAAGCCCTTGCTTTTTTAAAGCAGAACGGCTTTTTTAATATGCGTTCCAGCTATTATGAAACGGATAGTCACAGTGTTACCTTTAATTTTGCGGCAATGCAGGATGACGTTATTTTGTATTCTGATTTAATTAAGGTCAAGGTGGCTCTGGACAATGGTGAAATTTTAGGATTTGAATCAAATGGTTATTTAATGAATCATCAAGAACGGGTATTGTCCAGAAATCTTATATCAGAAGATGAAATTAAGAATAAAATTAGTACTCATCTCGTGGTAGAATCCGTTCAGCTAGCCATGATTCCTTTAGATAGTAAGCGAGAGGTGCTGACCTATGAATGTAAAGGAAGATATAATAATGATACCTTTTTAATATATATCAATGCAGAAACCGGTGATGAAGAAAAAATTCTAATGTTAATGCAAACAGAAAACGGTATGTTAACAATTTAAAAAATAAAAAATTTCCAGTGTATTTTGTTTTATCAAGGTTAAACTATGAGTGTAGCCAAACGCTACAAAAGAGTTTACGAAAAAAACAGACAAAGTGCTGCTTTATCAGTAAACTGGGGAGTGTAATAAAATGAGCAAACGATCAATCATGTCTAATCAGTTGAAAGAAGAAATCGCAAAAGAATTAGGCGTTTATGAAACGGTTAAGAAAAACGGCGGTTGGGGTGACGTATCCTCACGAGACTGTGGCAACATGGTGACAAAAGCGATTGAAATGGCAGAACGTGCTGTATCTCAGTCGTAACAACTCATAATGACCTCTCATCATTTAAATTTTTAAGCTTTTACGCTGATTACATTTTTACAAATGTGAAAATAATCAATCAGCAACTGTAAAAGCAGCCGGACATTCCTCTGGTGGGGATGTCCGGTTTTCTTTTTGCGAAAGGGATAATATATTTGTAAAATATTTTTAGAAAATATTGTGAATTTTTTGTGTTTTTACTTTACATCAACCACAAGATATAGTATAATATAAATGTATAATTATATTAGATTATAGTAGGGCGTGATAAATTGTTTCGTTTGAGTAATTTAAATATAATCAGCTTGTTACTGCGTGCAATTGCTGTTTTGTTGGCAATTTCTGTGCATGAAATGTCTCATGGTTTGGGAGCCTATTTTTTAGGGGATAAAACAGCAAAAGCTATGGGGCGCTTATCCTTAAACCCCTTGCGACATTTAGACCCGGTGGGTTCTTTGTGCCTTTTGGTTTTTGGCTTTGGTTGGGCAAAACCCGTTGTGGTAAACCCTAATTACTTTAAAAAACCAAAACGGGATATGGCTCTGACCGCACTATCTGGTCCGCTTTCTAATTTTATTATGGCGTTGATTGGATTTGTTGTTTTTAAACTTCTCACATTAACGTCACTCTTTTACATGGGCAATTTTGTTGGGCGTTATGTGGTTGAGTTTTTAAGCAACTTGATTTGGCTTAACATTGGCTTGGGTGTATTCAATTTGTTGCCCATTCCACCCTTGGATGGTTCAAAAATATTTTTACCTTTACTGCCCTCACGATTATATTATGACATTATGCGCTATGAGCATTTGGGTTGGATTGTTTTGATGATAGCATTGGCACTGGACGTTTTAACACCTGTTATTGGTACTGTTGGTGGTTGGGTGTTTGAAGCTCTTGCCTTTTTGGTAGGCGGTGTGTGATGGAAGCATTATCATTTCATTTAGAGGTTTTTGAAGGACCATTAGACCTTTTGCTCCACCTTTTAAAAAAGAATAAAGTTAGCATTTATGATATTCCTATAGAGAAAATAACTGCACAATATATGGCTTATTTAGAAAAAATGCAGGCCTTTGATATGGAGCTTTCCAGCGAATTTTTGATTATGGCATCAGAACTTTTATACATAAAATCTCAAATGTTGCTGCCGCGTCATGAGGAAGAAGAGGAAGACCCGCGTAAAAATCTGGCAGACCGCTTGCTTGCCTATGAACGGATGAAAATGGCAGCTGGATTTTTAAAAGAACATGAGGGTGACGGTCGGTTTTTGTTTTTTAAAGAACCGGATGTTATACAAAAGGCTGCCCCTGATTATAGTGACCAGGCATTTGATGTTGAGCAGCTAATGGCAGCGTTTTCAGAAATTTTAATTAAAACCCAGCGCAAAGAGCCACCACCGAAAACTTCGTTTGTTGGAATTGGCGGTCATGAACAGGTTTCTTCGTCCTATTGCACATCTCATATTAAAAGCAGATTGCTGGGGAAGGGACGCGTGCCGTTTAAACAAGTGTTTGCAGGTCTTGATTCTAAACCTAAAATTGTGGTTTCGTTTTTAATTATTTTAGAAATGATTCGTCTCAGCTTGGTAACAGCTGAAATTAAGGGTAAAGAAATATTTTTAACGCAGATAAAAGACGGGGAGATTACCAATGAATTTTAATCCGCTGTGCTTATTGGAAGGCTTGTTGTTTGCTGCCGGCGACAGTGTGCCGACAGAACAATTGGCAGAAATTATGGAACTATCAGAGCAAGAGGTAGATAATGTAGTCGAAAGGTTAAATGAGTATTATCGCACGAACGGTCGCGGTCTTACCGTGATTCAGCTTGAGGATAGTTATCAACTATGTACCAATGAATCAATTTTTCCCTACATACAAAAATTAAAAGAACCTAAGCGAAAGCAAAATCTTTCGCCGGCAGCCTTAGAAACCTTAGCTGTTGTTGCCTATCATCAGCCGGTAACACGCTCCAGCATAGAGTTTATCCGTGGTGTTAATTCTGATGGACCGGTTAATAAATTGATTGAACGTGGTTTGATTGAGGAAAATGGACGGTTAGACGCTCCCGGACGACCGATTTTATATGTAACTACCCAAGAGTTTTTGCGCTCCTTTGGGCTTTCCTCTTTATCCGGATTGCCGGATCCTGAACCCCTTAGTATAAAAGAAGAGGAAGCGGGAGAAACTATGGACATTCCGGAGGAAGAGGTGGTGTAATGCTGCTTTTTGCCATTTTTGGCGGAATTATATTGTTGCTTTTTTTGCTAATTTTTGCACCGACAGATATTGGTGTGGATTATTTATATGAAAGCAAGCTGCAAAGGTTACGCATCCGTTTGCGTGTTTTAGGTATTTCTTTTTCGATTAAAGTACCTTTAGAAAAAAAGGAAAAGAAAACAGAACAAGAATCTTCGAAACAAAAAAAACAGTTAACGCCTAAAAATTTTATTGCATTTTCAAAATCGTTGTACCATACTTACTTAGAAATTGAGGATGAATGTAAAGCCTTGATTTTAGAAATTAAAGAGCAGTTTGCCTGTCGGGAACTATATTTTGTTATTCGCTATGGTACAGTTAATCCGGCGCGGACAGGCATTTTAAACGGCGCGGTGTGGACTGCAGGCAGTTTGTTGCTGAAAGTGCTTGATTCAGTGTTGGGAATTGAGAAAAAAACATTAGAGGTATATCCTGATTTTAATCGAGCATTTATGTGTTTACACGCCAAGGCAACCTTGCGTTTTAAAGCATTTGATGCGGCAAAAACCGTATTAAAAATTATAAAGTTGGTCAACCTAATAAAAAGTAAAATTAATTTGCCACAAACAGATGACAGAAATTTAAAAAAGGACGGTGTTTTATAATGGCAGAACATCCTATTAAAGGCTTAATGGAAACCGCCATGAGCAGCATTAAAGACATGGTGGATGTGAACACAATTGTTGGCACACCGGTGAATGCGCCGGATGGTACGGTTATTATCCCTATTTCAAAGGTATCCTTTGGTTTTGGTGCCGGTGGTAGTGAATTTGGTGAACGCTCACAGTTAGCCCCGGAGGCGAATGCAAATTTTGGAGGTGGCTCCGGTGGCGGTGCAGTGATTGAACCGGTGGCATTTATGGTAGTAGGGCAGGGACAAATCCGCTTAATGTCAATTGAAAAGACAACAACACCGGTGGATGATTTGATTGAAAAGGTGCCCACGCTCATTGATAAAGTTGCCGATTTTTTCAAAAAGAGAGAACAGAAAAAGGGTGCAAAAGAAGAGATTGTGATGGCAGAAACTGTTGATGCCGAATAAGTAAAAAGATTTTGCCGCAGCAAAGCAGAGTGCTTTGCTGCGGCCTTTTTGTATAAAAAAAACATTTTTACGAACAATAACAGCAGAAAGGATGATGACAATGAATTTAACAGTAAAAGAACTTATGGCCTTAGACGACCAACTTAATCAGGAGCAGGTTTTAATTAAAAAATACCGCGCCTATGCACAGGAATGTCAGGATGGGGAGCTAAAAAGCCTTTGCAATCAAATTGCAGATAAACATCAAAAGCATTTAAATACATTAATGGGATATTTGCAGTAAAGGAGACATATAACATGAAGCAAAACGAAAAAATTACCTTATCAGAGAGAGAAATGATGGAGGATTGTTTGCAAACCCAAAAGAAAATTGCCGCAGGCTATAATAACTGTGCGGGTGAATGCACCGATGACCAACTGAGGACAGCCTTTGTCAGTATTTTATCGGAAGAGCAGGATGTGAGCGGAAAAATTTTTGATGCGATGAGTAATCGCGGTTGGTATCAGCCCAAAACGGCAGAACAAAGTGAAGTGACAAAAATTAGGCAAAAATTTTTAAGCAGTTTAAATTAAAAAAAAGGGGCTGTGGTAAAATGATTTCATTTTGCCACAGCCCTTTTAAACTAAAAGGTTTTAAACATTTTTCCTTGTTAATGATTTCATGACGAATAAAGTAGCAATTGTTATGATAACACCAATTGGTAACAGGATGTATGCACTCTGAATGAATGCCGCTAAAACATACATTACAAAGGAAATTGCCGCAACCGTAATGGCATAAGGTAACTGTGTGGAAACGTGATTTAAATGGTTGCACTGACCGCCGGCAGAGGACATGATGGTGGTATCGGAAATAGGGGAGCAATGGTCACCGCAAACCGCACCGGCCAAACATGCAGACATACCAATGATTAATAATTCACTACCAGGTTCAAAAATTGCTGCAACAATGGGGATTAAAATACCAAATGTACCCCATGATGTGCCTGTGGCAAATGCCAGTACACAAGCAACCAAGAAAATGATTGCCGGCAGGAAGTTTGCAAGACCTGCAGCGGCAGAATCCATCAAATTACCTACAAATACATCGGCGCCTAACAGACCGGTCATATTCTTTAACGAAGTTGCAAAGGTCAGGATTAAAATGGCAGGCACCATAGCAATAAAGCCCTTGGGCACGCAATCCATAGCGTCTTTAAAGGTAATAACTCTTCTTGCAATCAGATAAATGATGGTAGCCACCAGTGCGATTAAAGCACCCCAAGGCAGACCAACGGTAGCATCAGTATCACCAAAAGCTGTAATAAAGTCAGCACCAGAGAAGAAGCCGCCAACATAAATTAAACCAATAACACTAACGATAACAAGTAAAATAACCGGCAGAATCAGGTCAACAACCTTACCTTTAGCATTGTTTGCACCATCGTCAGCTACTTCTGCTTTTTCACCACAGGTATAAAGGTCGTCGTTGTTCATGGCATTGAATTCGTGGAGCTTCATCGGGCCGTAATCGAATTTCATTACAGCCAGTGCTACAACAAACACTAAGGTTAACAAAGAATAAAAGTTGTAGGGAATAGCACGAACAAACAACTCAATGCCGGAATAAGAGGTGCCTTCTGCAAACTGTGAAACGGCAGCAGCCCAAGAGGAAACCGGTGCAATCATACAAATGGGTGCAGCAGTTGCATCAATTAAATAAGAGAGCTTAGCGCGGGAAATGTTATGACGGTCGGTTACAGGGCGCATAACGCTACCAACGGTTAAGCAGTTAAAATAGTCGTCAATAAAAATTAAAACGCCTAACACAAAAGTTGCCAGCATAGCACCGGTACGGGTTTTAATGTGGGTTTCTGCCCAACGGCCAAAGGCAGCAGAACCACCGGCTTTGTTAACCAAAGCAACGATGATGCCCAAAATAACCAGGAACATAAAGATGCCTGCTGTGCCGGAAATAGCAGCAATAATACCATCGTTTAAAACAGCATCTAAAGCGGCAACAGGTTTCCAGTTGGTTGCAAACAAACCGCCTAAGAGAATACCGATAAAGAGAGAAGAATAAACTTCTTTGGTGATTAAAGCCAGTGCAATTGCAACTAAGGGCGGCAGTAATGCCACAAATGTGGAGTAATAGCTGCTATCGGCAGCAATGGTGCCAACACCTTCGCAATCGGCACAAGGAATCGCCTCTAAACCACCGTTACCTTCGCAAATTTCGCAGGTAGCCTCATCAACGGCACCTTCACCATCGCACACCTGGCAGGCAAGGGCAAAAGTTTCACCGCTACCACCGCAGGTTTCACAATCAATGGTTGTGTTGGACTGAATGGTTACAGAGCAAACAACCACAACAATCAATGCAATAATAATGGCAATTGCATTGACCAACGTCTTTTTTTTCATAAATAAAATCCCTCCAAATAAAAAATAGTTATGGCAGAAATCTACCATAACTATAGTACACCGAAGAAATAGTTAATGATAGCGCTCCACCAATGTGACAGTCGCATAAATGTTGTTTATACAACCAGAACAGAGAAAACGGATATTTTCACTGTCCTTCGGCGGTCATTCCTTTCAGAATCCGGCTATCCGACCGGGAGTTACCCACGATTCTTACTTATAATAACCGCGCCTCTATCACTAACATTCATCATATCATAAAGCGTATAAAAGGTCAATAAAATTTTACAGAAATTTGTAAAAATATACTGCTTTTTGTTTGTTATTTTTCGTCTGTCAGGCTTTCTTTAATGATATAACGGGGTCTTTGCTTTGTTTCAATATAGGTTTTGCCTACATACTGACCCACAAGGCCAATGGCAAAGAGATTTAATCCACCCAAGAACCAAATAGAGAGGATTAGCGATGTCCAACCGGACACTGTTTGACCGAAAAAGTGTGCACATAAACTATAAATTAATGCAATGAATGCACAAAGCAGAATAACAAAACCTAAACCGGTTACCATGGTAATGGGTTTGTTGCTAAAAGAAGTTATACCATCCCAGGCAAAAGCAATCATCTTTTTTAAGGGATATTTGCTTTCACCAGCGGTGCGTTTTCCTCTTGCATAATAGACTGTATCGGTTTTAAAACCCATTTTTGCTATGACGGCGCGGATAAACATGTTTCGTTCTTTAAACTGGGAAAGTGCATCCATAGCCAACGTATCCAACAGACGATAATCGGCATGATTATAAACAGTTTTAGTACCTAAAACTTTCATAAATTTATAAAAATTTTGTGCGGTGAAGCGTTTGAAAAAACTATCAGTGGTGCGGTCATTACGAACACCGAAAACGATATTGGCACCGGCAAGGTATTTATCCACCATTTCTTCAATTACATTTATGTCATCCTGTAGGTCAGCATCAATGGAAACGGTGATGTCGCAACGCTCTTTGGCAAACTCAATACCAGCGAGGAGAGCGTTTTGATGACCTACATTTCCTGCAAGGTTTAAACCAAAAATATGTATATCCTTTTCATGAGCTTCTTTTATCATATTCCATGTGTTATCCCGACTGCCATCGTTAACATATAACACAGCACTATCCGGAGAAATTTTTTCTTTTTGAATTAAATTCTGCAAAACAGCTGACAAGGCAGGCATGGTTGTGGGCAGAACTTCTTCTTCGTTATAACAGGGAACAACAATGATTAATTTATGCATGGCAAACCTCTCCTTTTTTTCTGTTTTTATTATAACATCCTCAAAACATGGTGTCAATCTGTTTTACTGTGTCCTTTTAAAAAGGGGGAAAGCGGAATGTTTTTCTAAATTACGGAACGAAGAATAAAAAGGAGTAAAAACAAAGTGTTTTTACTCCCAGAAAATTTATACGGATACATCTTGGTCTTGATAAATTTCTTCTAGTGTTTTGGCTACGTTGTGTGTAATAGGTTCCCATTTAACCTTTTTAAACAGCGCAACAATCGAAATAGGAACATAGGTCAGCATAAATAGCGGAAAAGTAAATAAATATAAAATTTTTTTTCCGCTTACGCAATGAATATTGTTCCATTCCGTAATGGTTGTAATAGTCCCTAGGGCAAAGAACATTAAATAAAATCCTGCAAGGGTTTGCCATAGGGAATGAACCAAAATCGTTAATTGTGACGAACTGCTAAGCAATCCAATGGGAATGGCGATAAGGTTTGCAACGGTACTGATTAAGGTGAGGAGCATAGCCGGCATTAACATCATCAGCATGTCAAAGCAAGAGAAACTACCTTTAAAAATACCTTTCAGCAGTTTGCTGCCATAATGTTTAAGAACCTGATAAAAGCCTTTTGCCCAACGAAGACGTTGCAGATAAGACTGTTCAAAACTGGTTGGTTGTTCATCATACAAAACGGCTTCGCCACAGTAGCCGATTTTTTCGCCTTTAATAATGCTGTCAGCAGTGAATTCAATATCTTCTGTTAACAAATGATGAATCCATCCGCCGTTTTCGCGAAGAACTTCCGTACTGACTAAAAATCCGGTTCCTGAAATGGCACAACTGGTGTTTAATTGCATTCTGGCATTGTTTAGTAATCTGGCCTCACGCAAAAACCAAAGGGAATAGCCAGCGGTAATCCAGTTTTCAGCAAAATTTTTGGAATTGCGATAACTGGTAATAATCCGATAACCATTATCGAAAGTTGCGTTCATTTCTTCAATAAAATGAGGGTCTAAAACATTATCAGCATCAAAAACAATGACTGCATCATACACTTTGTCGCTATGCTCTTTGTTAATTCTATCAAACAACCAGTTTAAGGCATAGCCTTTGCCCACTTGTTCAGTATTAAACCGCTCATAAACCAAAGCACCGGCGGAGACTGCTACACTGGCTGTATCATCCGTGCAGTTATCGGCCACAACGAAAGTATCAATCAACTCGGCGGGGTATGTCTGCTCGTTTATGCTGTTAATCAAATTCCCAATAACATTACCTTCATTTCGGGCGGAAATAATCACAGCAAAGCGGTGGTTTTTTTTAGCTTTGTGTTTAATGCTTTTTTTAAACAGTCCAACAAAAACATAAACAAACTGATAAAAATAGCAAAGAGTAAATAAAAAAGATATAATATAATTTAAATATACGACTGCTTTCATAAGCCATCCTCAATCAATATAATAATGTCGGTTTGACAGTTTCAAACAAAACAAACGTCGGTTTTATTCGTTAAAATAATATATCGACTACAACTTTTTATTGTTTGATAATTCATATTCTATCATAAACATATTACAAATCTATTACGAATTGAACGTTTTTTGAATTATTTTCTTTTACAAGAACAAAGGGTTTAACGCAAAAACAAGGCGCACCAAAGTGTACGCCTTGTTGGTTATCGCCTTATTGGTTTTCTTCTTTATCTTTAAATAAAACGCCCAATAATTTAACAGTTAGAAAAATGGCGGTAATCACAATAAAAACTCCCAGCATTCCTATGCCGGCAATGGGTAATGCTTCTAACAATCTATTAACATTAAACATAATAATCCTCCTGTTTTATGACAGTAAATTCAGCAACAGACCGCCGGCAATAACCGATGCAATCTGACCGGAAACGTTAACACCCATAGAATGCATTAATAGGAAATTGCTGGCATCCTCTGCAAGCCCCATTTTGTGAACAACACGACCGGACATGGGAAAAGCAGAAATGCCGGCAGCACCAATCATGGGATTCATTTTTTTCTTTAAAAATAAATTCAAGAATTTAGCAAACAGCACACCCCCTGCAGTATCAAACACAAAGGCAAATAGACCCAACCCTAAAATCAACAAGGTTTCCGGTCTTAAAAAGGATTCTGCTTGCATTTGTGATGCAATGGTAATACCTAAAAGAATGGTTACCAAATTGGCTAAAACCTTTTGTGCTGTTTCAGATAAAGTGTTTAACACGCCGCATTCGCGAATTAAGTTACCAAACATTAAAAAGCCGATTAAAGCGACTGAATCCGGAGCGACTAACCCTGCAATAATGGTAATGACAATGGGGAATAAAATACGGGTGGCTTTAGAAACAGTTGCAGGTTTATATTCCATTTTAATTAAACGTTCTTTTTTTGTTGTTAGCATTTTAATAACAGGTGGCTGAATAATGGGAACAAGGGCCATATAAGAATAAGCAGCCACCATGATGGCCCCCACATAGTTAGATTTTAACGCTTGTGCAACCACGATGGAGGTAGGCCCGTCTGCGGCACCGATGATGGCAATAGAAGCAGCATCGGGCAGGTCAAAAAATAATGAGGCCGTACAAAGAGTAAAGAAAATACCGAATTGTGCCGCAGCGCCAAAAATCATCAGCTTAGGGTTAGAAAGCAAAGGACCAAAGTCAATCATGGCACCAATGCCGATAAACAAAATAAGGGGGAACAGTTCATTAGCAATGCCGGCATTATATAAGGTGGTCAAAACACCTTCTTCGCCAATGGCACCGGAATGGGGCAGGTTAACCAAAATGGCACCGAAACCTATGGGTAATAACAAGGTAGGCTCCATATCCTTTTTAATGGCAAGGTAAATTAAAATACCGCCGATTGCCCACATTATTGCTTGTTGCCAGGTGGGTAGTGAAAGATTTTCTAAAATGAGTTCCATATTCTTTCTCCTTTATATGTTTTTGCCGTTTGGCATAAAAAAGACTTTTATTAAAGCATACAAAAGCACACTTCAATAAAAGTCTTGCTTTTACAACACAAAGCGGGTAGCAAAGCTAACCGAGATGACGCTACGTATACCGGCAAAAGCCGGAAGCTACTCCCTTTTATTGATCACAGTAAAATTCTTTTATAGTATAGCAGAAAGGATAAAAAATGTCAAGGGATTTTATGCCTGAAAATGGTAGAAAAAACACATTTAATGCAAAACCTTTTTTGTTAATGCTTGACAAGTTTTGTAAATTGTATTAAAATATAATTGTAGGATGTGTTTGACTATGGAGGTCATAGCATGCAGTATTGTATAGGCTCTAAAGTCGTTTATCCCTTGCATGGTGCCGGGGTCATTGAATCCATTGAAGAACGCGAAATTATGGGCATTAAACAATTGTATTACATTATGCGGATTCCTGTAGGCAATATGAAAGTTATGGTGCCTATGGAAACAGCTGCTGAAATTGGCTTGCGTGATGTGATTAGCTGTGATGAAGCAGACAAGGTTTTGCAAGAGTTCCAACAATGCCCCACAGAGATGGATGTAAACTGGAACAAGCGGTATCGCGAAAATATGCAACGCATTAAAAGCGGTAATATTTATGATGTTGTATATGTAGTGAAAAATCTTATGTATCGTGATAAAAGCCGCGGCTTATCTACCGGAGAGAGAAAAATGCTTTCCAATGCAAAACAGATTTTAGTGAGCGAACTGGTTGTAGCAAAATCTAAAACGCAACAGGAAATTGAATCGGCTATGGATGAGATTATTCAATCTGAAATGGGTTGAGAAATATTTTGTCACTCTATTGACAAAAGGGAGGCTTATATGTCTGAAAAGAATAAGCTTACAGTGAGAATTAACCATCGCGAATATACGATTACGTCTAAAGAATCCCGCGAATATATGCTGCGCGTGGCTGATGTGGTGGACCGTAATATGAAAGAGGTTACTCGTACCAGTCCTGAACTTAATACAACCATGACGGCTGTTTTGGCTGCTCTTAATTTGGCAGATGAGTATGTCCGTTTGCAGCAGGATTACCAAAAAGCCAGTAAGGATGTGGCGGCGTATGCTGCAAAAGTTCGTGAATTGGAAGGACAGCTTGCTAAATATAAAAGATATTAAAACACTGCGTATCAGCCTGGCTGATACAAGGTGTTTTTTACATTTAAACGGTTGTAATTTAATTTTTTGTTTAAAATGGCGTAATTGTCATCTTTTTTTAATGATTTTATAGTATGATAAAAACAGAAGAGCTTATTGCATGATGGAGGTTTTTATGAAGAAAAAATTTTTATTGATTTTATTAGCAGTGATATTTTTATTTTCTGGCTGTAACCGCGCTGTGCCAGGAAGTGATATTTTGCAGTTTTTTGAGCAAAAGACTGCCGTTATTTATTATGCAAACAGTGACGGAACGGATTTAATTGCGGTTAAACTTGATGTGGCGGATAAAAACAAAGATGCGTTACCTGCCTTTGTGCTGGAAACACTTTTAGAGGGTCCTAAAGCGGATAATTTAAAACCCTCTGTTAGAAGTGGAACTCAATTACTTTCTGTGACTACAGAACAAGGACTTGCTTCGGTTGATTTATCCAAAGAATTTTATCATGAAGAAAGTATAAGAGATGCACTGGCTACAGTGGCTATTGTTAAATCGTTATGCTCCATTAAAGGGATTGATCGTGTTATGCTGACAGTAGAGGGTATGCCTTTGCTCAATGCTATGGGTGAGGAGCAGGGAATTTTAAAAGAAACAGATGTGGTGTTTGATGCCGATGTTCTGGCACAGGATGAATCGAATATCACCTTATATTTTTCTGATGTGAATGCAGAATATTTAGTTAAAGAAATCAGAAGAATTAGAATCCCTCGTGGCGATTCTATGGAAAAATTAATTCTTTCAGAAATTATAAAAGGTCCCCAAACCCAGAATGGAGGCCGCACGGTTCCTGCTGAAACAAAAATTCTTTCTGTAGAAACAAAAGATGCGGTGTGCTTTGTTAATCTTTCAAGTGAATTTATCACTAAAAATAATGTGGGAACAGCTGCAGAGCGGTTAACAATTTTTTCAATTGTCAATTCTTTAACAGAACTTTCTAATATTGATAAAGTGCAATTTTTAGTTGAAGGTGAAAAGAAGGATGTTTATCATCATATGGTGTTTAACGAACCTATTGCAAGGGATATTAGTATGATTCAAAAATAAAGAAAAGGAGCTTGACCGACGAAAAACAATCATGGCATTGTTGCTTTGCTATAGAAGAATAACAAAATAAAAACGGCTCTGCTTTTAGCAGAGCCGTTTTGTTATTAACAAAAACTATTCTTTTAATTCTTCCATACAAGCAGGACAAATGTTCCTTCCCTTATAAACAAAAACATCCTTTGAATTACCGCAAAAAATACAAGATGGCTCATATTTTCTTAAAATAATAGTATTTCCATCTACATAAATTTCTAATGCGTCTTTTTCTGCTATGTCTAATGTTCGTCTGAGCTCAATCGGTAATACAACGCGACCCAGTTCATCTACTTTTCTTACTATGCCGGTAGATTTCATTGTTTGTCCTCCTTATAATATTATGTCGTCTTCATAATCATACCATAAAACCTAAAAAACGTCAAGTCGAAACCTGTTACTTTATAGAATTTTTTGTATTGTTTTACAATATATGAAACAAATAAAAAAGAAAACAGAAAAAACTGAAAAAAATATAATTAAAAATCTTGACATATAAAAATGGATGTGTTATAATAGCTAATGTTGTCAGTTAATGCTGGTGTAGCTCAATCGGTAGAGCAGCTGATTTGTAATCAGCAGGTTACAGGTTCAAGTCCTGCCACCAGCTCCAATCTTTTTTTAAACTTATAAAAAAAAGATTGACAAACGTATATGCTTGTGCTATAATACATAAGTCGGCACAGGAAAAGGCTTTTAGCCATTATATGGAGGGGTTCCCGAGTGGCCAAAGGGGGCAGACTGTAAATCTGTTGTCTTCGACTTCGATGGTTCGAATCCATCTCCCTCCACCATTTTTATAAAAGCCCATTTTTAGGGCTTTTTGTGTTTTTAATATATTTTTCGGGATATAGCGCAGTTTGGTAGCGCGCTTCGTTCGGGACATTGCGATACTGGGTTCATTTGCAAAACGCCGAACTCCCACAAACCGTTTAACACCGCCATTTATGGCGACTAAGAAAACTAAATACATGTGGTCAAAGCAATTTTGACCACATGTTATTCCACAGACACGGGAGATATAGAAAAATCGAATATTTTATATCGGGATGTAGCGCAGTTTGGTAGCGCGCTTCGTTCGGGACGAAGAG
>JAZODT010000086.1:0-3056 GCA_045597205.1 Clostridia bacterium | reverse complement strand
GGGAAAGCAATAACATCACGAATAGAGTCACGACCGGCCAATAGCATAACCAAACGGTCTAAGCCATATGCCATACCACCATGCGGCGGTGTGCCATAACGAAAAGCATTCATTAAATAACCAAACTGTTCCCACGCCTTTTCTTTGGTAAAGCCCAAGGCTTCAAACATGGTTTGCTGGAGCTCTGTGTTGAAAATACGCAAGCTACCGCCACCAACTTCGGTGCCGTTAAACACCATATCATAGGCCTTAGCGTGAACTTTCTGCGGATTTTCTTTTAAAAGCGGAATATCTTCTTCCACCGGCATGGTAAAGGGATGGTGTTTTGCTACATAACGGTCTTCATCCTCACTGTACTCAAACAACGGGAAGTCGGTTACCCACAACAAGTCATATTCATCTTTCTTTAAAAGGTCGAACCGTTTGGCAAGCTCTAAACGCAGGTTACCCAGCGCATCATATACCACTTCATTACGGTCGGCAACAATCATAATAATATCGCCGGGTTCTGCCTCTGTTTTCTTTAAAATGCCATCAATTTCTTCCTGGGTTAAGAACTTGGTGATGGAGGATTTTAATTCATCCTCACAAACATTAATCCAAGCCATGCCTTTTGCTTTATAGAGTTTAACCAAGTCAGTTAACGCATCCAAATCACGACGGGAGAGTTGGCCATTACCGCCCTTGCAGTTAATGGCACGCACGCTGCCGCCGTTTGCCACTGCATCAGCAAACACTTTAAAGCCACAGCCTGCTACAACGCTGGACAAATCAACCAATTCAAAGCCAAAACGGGTATCGGGTTTATCGGAACCGAAGCGGTCCATGGCTTCCTGATAGGTCATGCGGCGGAAAGGTGTTTTAAGTTCAACGCCCAGTATTTCTTTAAACACCAGTTTCATAAAGCCTTCATTAACTTCTAAAACATCATCAATGTTCACAAAGGACATTTCAAGGTCAATTTGTGTGAATTCCGGCTGACGGTCTGCACGCAAATCTTCATCACGGAAGCATTTCACAATTTGAATATACCGGTCCATGCCGGAGAGCATTAAAAGCTGTTTGTAAAGCTGGGGTGATTGGGGCAATGCATAGAAATGACCGGGATGCACACGGCTAGGCACCAGATAGTCACGGGCACCTTCTGGTGTGGATTTGGTGAGCATGGGTGTTTCAATTTCTAAAAATCCCTGACTGTCAAAATAATCACGAGCCAGCTTTGCCACCTTGTGACGCAATTCCATAAGACGCTGCATATCTGGACGGCGCAGGTCTAAATAACGATATTTTAAACGGATTTCTTCGCGAACATCACTGTTTTCTTCAATATAAATCGGCGGAGTTTCAGCCACAGACAGAATACGAAGCTCTTTGGCACGAATTTCTATTTTGCCGGTAGGCATTTTATCATTTATGGCTGCTTGAGCGCGGGGAATAACCTCGCCCACAACAGCTAAAACAAATTCGCTACGAATGGTATCTGCCTTGTCAAACAGTTCTTTGTTCTGTTCTGCATTAAACACAACCTGCACAATACCTGAACGATCACGCAGGCCAATAAAAATAACACCGCCTAAGTTACGATAGCTCTGTGCCCAACCCATAACGGTGACTTCACTGCCCACATGCTCTTCGCGCAAGTCGCCGCATTTATGGCTTCTTTTCAGTCCTTGTAATGTTTCCATCTGCTTCATTCCTCCAAGCTGCTAAAAAAGTTTCCCAGTTCATCTAAACTTACATCCGTTATTTCGCCGGTTTCCATGTTTTTTAATCCAGTAATACCGGTTTCAATTTCATTATCTCCCAAGACCACAGTGTAACGGGCGCCGATTTTGTTGGCATATTTCATCTGTGCCTTGACACTGCGGTTCATATAATCCCGTTCTGCCGCTACCCCTTCACGGCGCAGTTTTAAAACAAGACTTTGCACAAACATGTCAGCCTTTTCACCAATGTGACCAATATAAACCTCCGGCACTTGTTGTCCGCCTAAGTCAATGTTTAAATTATCCAAAAGCAAAAGCAATCGCTCAATACCCAGGCCAAAACCAACCGCCGGCATGTCCGGTCCGGAAAGTTCTGCCACCAGACCATTATAACGGCCACCTCCGCAAACTGTACCCTGTGCACCAATATTTTTAGAAACAATTTCAAAAACTGTTTTGGTGTAATAATCCAGGCCGCGCACAATGGTACCATCGATTGTGTAGGCAATACCCATGGCATCCAGACAGGCACGCAGTCTGTTAAAATGCGCTTCACAATCTGAACAAATGTTATCTAGTAAAATAGGGGCCGAATTATAAATATCTTTACAGTTTTGTTGTTTGCAATCTAAAATACGCAATGGGTTCTTTTCATACCGCTGACGGCAGGTTTCACAAAGTTTGCCCAAGTGCGGTTTGAAAAATTCCTTTAATTTTTCGTTATAGGCCTTACGACAGGTAGGACAGCCAATGCTGTTAATCTCTAGCTCTACCCCCGTCACACCTAAACGGCGGAACAGTTCAAGTGCCAGTGAAATAACCTCTGCATCCAAAGCCGCATCTTCAGCACCAAAAACCTCCACACCAAACTGGTGGAACGCACGCAAACGGCCTGCTTGCGGTTTTTCATAACGGAAACAAGGGGTCACATAGTACAGTTTAGCCGGCAACGCTTGCGCATATAAAGAGTGTTCAACCAAGCTACGCACAACGGGAGAGGTGCCCTCCGGACGCAGGGTAATACTTCTGTCGCCCTTATCCAAAAAGGTGTACATTTCCTTTTGCACCACATCGGTGGTTTCGCCCACACCGCGTTCAAACAGCTCTGTGTGTTCAAATACAGGCGTTCTAATTTCTTGATAGCCATAGTCACGGCACAAGCCTTTCACAGCATCTTCAACTTTATGCCATTTGTATGATTCCTGAGGCAGCACATCATGTGTCCCTCTCGGTGCCTTTATCTCCATAAGCACAAACTCCAATCCTATTGCCGGACAAAAAAAGACCGGCAAAAAATTCTATCATATTAAATATAAACACAAAATACCTATTATATATTATAATATAACG
>JAZODT010000085.1:0-9214 GCA_045597205.1 Clostridia bacterium | reverse complement strand
AAGAATATGTAGGTGGGCTTTCTGGCTTACATATATATGCAAAAGATGGAAATATAGCTGTGAAAGTGAAGGCAAATTCCGGAGAAATATGGCTGAGCACAGATTCATCGGATCAACAGCTTCCGCCATTAAACTTTGATTTTAATAAAAAAGCCGAGGCAATCATAAATCCTGCTGAAACAGATAAAACTGCAGCAATTGCACAAGAGAAGAAATGTAAACAGCCTGTCGAAATTAAAGTGGATTCCAATTTGAACCTTGAAAAAGCATTTGAAGAAATGACAGTAGAAGAACTTCAACAAGCAATACTGGACCGAATGAAACGAAACGGACCAGTTACAGAGCAGATGAAAAAAGATGTCTTTGAAAACATTTACCACAATTCTCTGGTGACATGGATTAAAAGTTTTCATTAAACCAACGTAGATTAAATCAGACGTCATCTAAATCGTACCATTGTTTTATAAGAAAGGATTTGCTTTATTGCAAATCCTTTCTTTTGCATAAAAAATCTTCCATTTATTCATTTTTTTGACAAAAAAATAATATTTTTTGTTTGAAAGTATGAAAAAGGGGTATATATACAACAGAAAAATAATAAATTATAAAAAAATGTATTTTTGAGTAAAGGGGCAAAGACAATGGATATTAGAGCCTATACAGAGAAAATGGAAGAAGAATCCCTATCCTCGTTTGCGGTTTTATCCAAAAATACAAAGGGCAGACAAATGCCGGTTAAAGAATGTCGCTTGAGAACGGAGTTTCAGCGTGATCGTGACAGGATTATTCATGCTAAATCCTTTCGCCGCCTGATGCATAAAACGCAGGTGTTTTTAGCGCCGGAAGGGGATCATTACCGCACACGCCTGACCCACACTTTAGAGGTTTCGCAAATTGCCCGTACCATAGCTCGCGCCCTACGGTTGAATGAAGATTTAACAGAGGCCATTGCTTTGGGGCACGACTTAGGACACACGCCTTTTGGCCACTCCGGTGAAGAAGTGTTAGACAGAATTTGCAGTGAAGGCTTTCGGCATTATGAGCAAAGCCTTCGTGTTGTGGATGTGTTAGAGGGCGGCAAGGGCCTTAATTTAACCTTTGAGGTGCGTGACGGCATTGTGAACCATGCCGGCAAGCATGAGGCCTCTACCTTAGAGGGGCAGATTATTAAATTTGCTGACCGCATTGCTTATATTAACCATGATATTGACGATGCTATTCGTGGCGGTGTGATTTGTCAGGATGACATTCCCGCCCCATGCAGAAATATTTTGGGCGACAGCCACAGTGCCAGATTGCAAACATTAATTGTAGATGTGATTGAAAATAGTCAGAATAAGCCTAAAATTACCATGAGCAGCGAAATTTATGAAGCAATGATGGAACTCAGACAATATATGTTTGATAATGTTTATATTAATTCGGCCGCTAAAACAGAAGAAGATAAAGCAAAAGGCATTGTGGAAACATTATTTAATACTTTTTTGTATCAACCGGAGAGACTAATGGCAGAAGGACTCAGTAAAACCCCTTTTACGGACGAACGTGATGTTTGTGACTATATTGCCGGCATGACAGATAACTATGCAATTTATGTTTTTAAAACCTTATTTGAACCCCAAAGCTGGCAAACACGATAAAAAGTACATAAAATGTAAAAACTTGGATATTCTAAAAGGGAATCTTACCTAAACCTATTTTTTTAAATAATTTTTTAAAAAATTAAAGGATTTAAAAAAAACTTGTCGAATACATTATAGGACTTACAACGAAGCGCTTTTACATTCAGAAAAATTTGTGAGCGGGAGAGAAAAGACTTTGGCACTTTATAAACAAAGCTCAATTAACGAGGTCAGCCGACGAAGTGATATTGTTGCGCTTGTTTCCAGTTATGTGCATTTAAAGCGGAACGGGACAAGCCACGTTGGGTTGTGTCCGTTTCACAAAGAAAAGACGCCTTCTTTTCATGTGGATGAAGATAAACAACTGTTTTATTGTTTTGGTTGCGGTGTCGGCGGTAATGTTTTTGATTTTGTAATGCGTGCTGAAAATCTTGATTTTGTTGATGCACTAAAATTTTTAGCGCAGCGTGCAGGTGTCACTTTAGAAGAAGAACAAAGAAGTGGAAATCGTGGTCAACACGAAGAGCAAGCCCAGCAAAGAAAGCGAATTTTAGAACTTAATCGGTTGGCAGCTCGCCATTTTTATGAAAATTTAGGGAAACCCACTGCAAGCATTGCTGTTAATTATATGAATAAACGGGGTTTGGATAAAAAAACAGCTGTTAAATTTGGTGTTGGTTATGCGGCGGATGCCTGGTCTGACCTTTTAGATGTTATGACAGAAAAAGGTTTTACGAAAGATGAACTGATACTGGCTGGTTTGGCAGTTAAAAACGAAAAGGGCAGAGTGTATGATAAGTTTAGAAACCGCCTCATGTTTCCCATTATTGATGTGCGCGGCAACGTGATTGCCTTTGGTGGCCGGGCATTGGGAGAGGATTCGGCAAAATATATGAATTCACCAGAAACGCTGGTTTTTCATAAAGGCAGAAATTTGTTTGCCTTAAATCTTGCCAAGCAAACTGGACTTAAAGATGGAATTATTTTAGTGGAAGGCTATATGGACGTGATTTCTCTTTATCAAAGAGGCATTACCAATGTGGTGGCCGGTTTAGGAACAGCCCTGACCGATGAGCAGGCACGGTTAATTAAACGGTATGCCAGTCAGGTTTATGTTTGCTACGACAGTGATGAGGCAGGGCAAAAAGCCGCGCAAAAAGCGATTGGTCTTTTAACAGAGGCAGGCAATGTTGTTAAGGTTGTGAGTTTTTCCGGCGCGAAAGACCCGGATGAATATATTTTAAAAAATGGGCCGGAAAGTTTTCGCACACTATTAAAAGAAGCGCATGAATCCATTGAATATAAATTGCTTAGGTTGCGTAAAGAATATGATATTTATGATTTAAGTCAAAAAATCAGTTTTTTAAATCGGGCTGCTGAGATATTGTCAGAAATTGATAGTGAAATTGCGCGTGAAGCATATATTAAGCGAATTTCTGTTGAGACCGATATTACGGTAGAAGCAATTCGGGCAGAGGTTAGTAAACTGATTTATTATAAAAATAAAAAACAGGTTAAAAAAGTGCTGTATCAGAATGCTGAAGTCCCGCAGCCTGTGCAGGACCGTGCTGATTTGAGCCATGGTCAGAGCACGGCTACATATAAGACGGAGCGCACACTTTTAAATCTGATTTTTTATCATCGCCGTGCCTGGGAATTTGCAAAAGAACAGGTGCAGGGGGAATGGTTTTCCAGCGAGTTGCACGAGAAGTTATTTCACGCAATCATTGCGTATCGGTCAGAGGGTGAAGAACCCCATGGTGCTGAATTTTTAACAGAACTTGCAGATGAGGCATTAAAAAAAGCAGCAATGGCCATCTTATATATAAGCTTTGAGGGAGATAGTTTGCAAGGTGCCCGTGAGGCAGCTCGTAAGCTGGAAATAGAGTATTTAAGAAAACGAGCCGTTAAACTGGCCGGGGAAGGTAAAGTGAAAGAAGCAAATGAAATCTACAGAAAACTTAGCGAAAGGAGAGGGTAAAATGAATCAGGAGTTAGAAACAAAAAAACAACAGGCAGTTTTAGATATTGTTGCTAAGGGAAAAGCCAACGGCCTTCTAACTTATAAAGAAATTATGGACGCCCTTTCTGATTTTGAGATGGACCCTGAACAAATCGAGATAATTTATGAAACACTGGAAAAAGAAGGTGTTGAAGTTGTCGCCGATATGGATAAGGAATTGGAAAAAATTGAGGAAGAAATCGGTGATTTGCCGGCGCTGGAAGAGGTTGACTTAAGTGCTGAAGTTCTTGAAATATCCAACGCTGAAGGTGTTTCTGTTGACGATCATGTTAAAATGTATTTGAAGGAAATTGGTAAAGTGCCGCTACTCGCACCTGATGAAGAAATGAAATTGGCAAAAGCCATGGCAGCCGGCAATGCGACTGCTCGTCGTCGTTTGGCAGAAGCGAACCTGCGTTTGGTTGTATCTATTGCAAAACGCTATGTGGGCAGAGGCATGCTCTTTTTGGATTTGATTCAAGAGGGCAACTTGGGTTTAATTAAAGCTGTTGAAAAATTTGACTATACAAAGGGTTACAAGTTCAGTACTTATGCAACATGGTGGATTCGACAGGCCATTACCCGTGCTATTGCAGACCAGGCGCGTACCATTCGTATTCCTGTGCACATGGTTGAAACCATTAATAAACTGATACGTGTGTCCCGTCAGCTGGTGCAAGAGTTGGGGCGTGACCCTCATCCTCACGAAATCGCCAAAGAATTAAACATGTCTATTGACAAAGTGCGTGAAATTATGAAAATTGCACAGGAGCCTGTTTCGTTAGAAACCCCCATTGGCGAGGAGGAAGATAGCCATTTAGGCGACTTTATTCCTGATGATGATGCACCGGCACCTTCTGAAGCGGCATCATTTATGTTGTTAAAGGAACAGCTCAGCAGTGTACTTGCCACCTTGTCTCCCCGTGAGTCGATGGTGCTCAAACTGCGCTTTGGCTTAGAAGATGGCCGCGCCAGAACACTGGAGGAAGTAGGTAAGGAATTTAATGTTACCCGTGAACGTATTCGCCAAATTGAAGCAAAGGCATTGCGCAAACTTCGTCATCCTAGCCGCAGTAAGAAATTAAAGGATTATTTAGAATAAAATGAAACAGCATAAACATCACCCTGTTTTCGTATATATGAAAACGGGGTGATGTTTTTGTTTAAACGAAAAAAAGCATTGTTTTTTTCCGTACATCTTACACAGGCTTTGCTTTTTGGAGCTTTAATAACTATTTTTGGTCTTTTGTCATTGTGGATTGGGCTGACTGTCGGGAATAGAACAGATGCAAAACAAGGAGGAAAACTGGCCATTGTTATAGATGATTTTGGCTTACAACGTAAAGGTGTTAAAGAAATGCTGGAGCTTGATTGTAAACTGACAGTGGCAATTATGCCTTTTTTAGAACATACGGAGGATGACGCAGAAGATGCCCTGGAAAACGGAAAGGAAATTATTATTCATATACCCATGCAAGCAACGCTTCACGACAAAGCCTCCCATTTAGGGCCCAGACCGCTCAAGGTGGGTTTTACAAGCAAAGAGATTGAACAATGGATTAAAGACGCAACAGAAGATTTGCCCGAGGCAGTGGGTGCCAATATTCACATGGGAACTTTATGCAGTACCAAAGAACAAATTGTCCGTCCGGTGATGGAGGAATTGCATAAGCGGAATCTTTACTTTTTAGATTCAAAGACAAGTTCAAAAAGCGTTTGTCGAAAAACAGCAGAAAAAATTGGCATCCCATTTTATGAAAATGAAGTGTTTTTAGAGCATGAAAGCAAAAACCCCGAGTATATAAAAAAGAGATTGAAAAAAGCGATGGATATTGCTTGTAATCAGGGGGAGTGCATCGCCATTGGCCATGTGGGCTATGAAGGCGGAAAAGTAACGGCAGAGGCAATAAAGGAGTTATTGCCAGAGTTTGAAAAAAATAAAGTAGAATTGGTTTTTCTCTCAGAAATCAAATCGGTAACTACTTAATTCAACAAAATGTGTAATTTTGGTAAAATTCCTTGTAAAAATGGAATCTTTGTGTTACAATATTGTATATTGGTGAATTATACGTATCTGAAAAAAGGTGTTTTTTTATGATGCGCTTAAGAAAAATGAAGGTGAATGGTATTGAAAACAAATGGCTTTAAACCTTATATATTAAACACGCTTTTGAGCGTTGGGCTTTGTTGCGCTTATGCTTTAGTAGGCGGTGGCATCAGTCTTTTAATCGGCATGCTTATCAGTGCCCTTTTGGGTGTTGTTTTTTACCGCGAACATTATGGATTAGGTATTGCTAATTCCATTTTAGTTTTAGTGGTGCTAATGTTGTTTTTAAGTCCAATTCCGGCTTTGACTAGTGGGATCCCTCTGGTTTTATTGTCGTTGGCTTTATCGATAGGCAACCGTGTTAAATTAAACGTTTACCTCATGATTCTTTTGTGCAGTGTTCTCTTTATGGCGGATATTGCTGTGAGCATGGAACTCATGGAGAGCATGTCGGGAGGAGAATTATCTTTTAACGCCATTATGATGGAAGCGGGCAACATGTTTGGCGAAGCAATGGGACAGCAGTATGCTGATACAGAAACGGCCGAAATGGTGGAAGAAGCCATGCGCGTGATGGTGGATGTGTCCATTATGTTGGCGCCGGCCATCTTTATGATGGTCAGTACGGTTTTGGGCTATGTTTTGATTGTTATTTATAAAAAAGTGCAGCAAAAATATGGAACAGATATGTCTTTTTGGTTGCCGTTTGAATGCTTGCAGAGCGATAAGGTTATGGCGTTTTTATACTTAATTTTGCTGCTTTTAATGATGATAGCGCCTGAAGGGTTGTTTCTTGACATGGCAACCAACGTTTTCCTGCTGTTGAGTTTTTTATTTGTCATTATTGGTGCCTCTGTTTTTGATTATAAAATGAAGCAACGAGGTATAGCAAAATTTTTGCGTTGCTTTATCATTGTTGGCATGCTGGCAGTTTCCACAAGTGCATTTTTAATTCCGGCACTGGTATTGTTAATTTGCGGATTGACGGACAGCTTTCGTGATTACCGTCATTTGCAGGTGAAAAAGGAAGAAGAGTAAATGGCCCGCGAGGCAGATGGGAGAAAGATAATGGATACAAACAAAAAGTCCGGTCTTTATTATATGACCGGTGGCTTTAATATTTTTGCAATATTCCTTTTGGCAATTATTACCTTGTGGGTGAACATTTATTTGGCTGTAGCAGAGTTTTTGCTGGGGGTTACTTTGTGTTTCGTTAATTATCTCTATAAAAAACAATCAGAAAAGAAAATTTCCGATATGTTTGAGCATTTAACACTGCAGGTAGGTTCTGCAACCAGCCATGCATTAATGCAGTTTCCTTTGCCAACTCTAATTATTGAAAACGGTGGCAAAATTAAATGGTATAATGAGGCATTTTGTACTAAGTTTGAAGAGAATCATTTATATGATAAAAACGTGACAGAGGTCATTCCGTCATTAATACCTGAAACCATTTTCCAAAATCCTCCCGTACCGGTGCAGACAACCATTACCAATAAAGATAAGACCTTTCGCGTTTTTGGTAGTCAGCCACAGGAAGAGGATAAAAACAGTATTATTGTCCTTTATTTTGATGATATAACAGATTATGCAGACTATAAACAGAAATATCATGATGAAAAACCGTTTTCCTGTATGATTTTTGTGGATAATTATGAAGAATTGTTAGAATCTACAGCCATCAGCTTTCGTCCGCTTTTAGAAGCGCAAATATATAAGCATATAAACGACTGGGTTACAGAACATGATGGTGTGTTGGTTAAGTATGAAAAAGATAAATACAGCGTTATGTTTGAATATCGTTATCTTGACCAATTTATTGAGGATAAGTTTGAAATTTTATCTAAAATCCGTAACGTTTCGGAGGGAAATGCCATTCCTGCCAGCATTAGTATTGGCATTGGTGCCTGTGGCAAAGATATTGTCGAAAATGATGAGTTTGCCAAAACGGCCATTAACATGGCACTGGGGCGCGGTGGCGACCAGGCAGTTATAAAAGATAATGAACAACTGCAGTTTTATGGCGGGAATAGCAAGGAATATGAAAAGAGTACCCGTGTAAAAGCCCGCGTGGTATCGGTGGCTTTAAGCGGGTTGATTGAAAATGCAAATAACGTTATTGTCATGAGCCATAAAGATGCAGATATGGATGCACTGGGTGCAGCTTTTGGCGTTTACAGAATGTGCCGTATGCAGGACAAGCCGGTCAATATTGTATTGGAAAGCTATGACCAAACGGTAAAAAATATGTTGGAACGATTAGAAAATGTGGAAGAATATGCAGAGCTTTTCTTAAATACGCAACAGGCGGCCGCACGAATGAATGGCACCACCTTGTTGGTGGTTGTGGATGCCCACAAACCCAACCTGCTGGAAGCGCCGATGCTTTTGAAAAAAGCAGGACAGATTGTGGTGATTGACCATCATCGACGGGGTGCAGAATTTATTGAAAATACGGCCTTGATATATCATGAGCCATATGCTTCTTCAACCTGCGAAATGATGGCGGAAATTTTGCAATATTCTGCAGATAAAATGTCTTTGACAAAGTTGGAAGCCGAGTGTTTATATGCAGGGGTTTTAATGGACACTAAAAACTTTACATTTAAAACCGGTGTAAGAACCTTTGAAGCAGCCTCGTTCCTACGTAAACAGGGTGTGGATACGGTAACCATTAAAACTATGTTCCAGCAGGATTTAACCTCTTATATCAAACGTGCCATGATTGTGAAGGATGCAGAAATTTTTCGCGACCATATTGCTGTGAGCACCTACAATGAAATAGAGGAAAACATACATGTTACCATAGCCCAGGCGGCAGATGAACTTTTAAATATTAAGGGTATAACGGCATCGTTTGTCCTTTCAAAAACAGAAGAAGGGATCAGCATTAGCGGTCGTTCTTTGGGCGGTATTAACGTACAGGTTATTTTGGAAAAATTAGGCGGCGGCGGGCATATGACAATTGCCGGTGCACAACTTTCTGAAGTGACCATGGAAGAAGGAAAAGAGCGGTTAAAGCAAGCAATTGATGAGTATTATCTGGAAAACAGTCAATTAAGTTAAACTAAAGGAGTGTATCAACATGAAGGTGATTTTAACGGCCGATGTCAAAGGTCACGGTAAAAAAGGTGATATGGTTGAGGCATCGGATGGATATGCCAGAAATTTTTTGTTGCCAAAGGGCTTAGCGGTGGTGGCAGATAAAACGGCAGTAAACGAAATGGAAAACAAAAAAAGTGCCCAGGCTTTTCACAAAAATCAGGAAAAACAGCAGGCGATGGAACTGGCAGAAAAACTGAACGAAGCAGTTGTTTCTTTTACTGCAAAAGCTGGCGAAAACGGGAAATTGTTTGGCTCTATTACAGCCAAAGATGTGGCAGAACAACTGAAAATGCAGTGCCATTTGGTGGTGGATAAGAAAAAAATCCAGCTGCCGGATGGCATTAAGGTACTGGGCGATACGAAAGTTAATGTGAAAGTTTATCCTGAAATTACAGCGGAAATTAAAGTTAGAGTGAAAGCTCAAGCTTAAACAGAGGA
>JAZODT010000084.1:0-4688 GCA_045597205.1 Clostridia bacterium | reverse complement strand
AAGCGACGTGCACTTTGCTTATGGCGAAGAAGCGTCGCTTGATGCCGTTTCGCACGGAGATATTGCGGTGGTTTCCGCAAGCGGGTTTGCGGGGCTGAAATATTCCTTGCGCGCCGTGGACGAGGGCAAGGCGATTGCCCTTGCCAACAAAGAAACGCTTGTATGCGGTGGAGCGTTCTTTATGGATAAAGTCAAGGGGGCAGGTACGCGTTTAATGCCCGTTGACAGTGAACATTCCGCGCTGTGGCAAGCCTTGCATTTTCGTACGGACGCGCCGTTTAGACGGCTGATTATCACCGCAAGCGGTGGACCGTTTTACGGGAAAAGTAGGGAGGAGATTGCCACCGTTACGCCTGCGCAAGCACTCAAACATCCTACGTGGCAAATGGGTGCAAAAATTACCATTGATTCGGCTACGCTGATGAATAAAGGCTTGGAAGTTTTAGAGGCGGCGCAGCTTTTTAATGTAACCACAGATAAAATTGATGTGGTGGTGCATCGGCAGAGCATCATACATTCTATGATTGAACTGATAGACGGTGCGGTTTTGGCACAAATGGGCGTGCCGGATATGAAGTTGCCCATTCAGTATGCATTAACCTATCCGGACAGATTACCCATGGAGAACAACACGCTGGATTTAGCGACTGCGGGTACTTTGACCTTTGAAAAACCAGATTTAGAAACCTTTCGTTGTCTGGCACTTGCGTATGAAGCAGCAAAAGTTGGGCACACTATGCCTTGCGTGTTAAACGGTGCCAATGAGGCAGCGGTTTCTCTGTTTTTACATAAGAAGTTGGGATTTTTAGCTATTGGCGATGTGATTGAACAAGTGATGCAAAAGCATAAAGTGGTTATCAATCCCACATTGGAGGATATTTTAGAGGCTGACCGTTGGGCAAGAGAGCAGGTTCTTTTGCTGACGAAGTAGATGGCCAAAGGGAGGCAATATGACGGCATTGTGGACCGCCGTTGCGGCGATATTAATTTTTTGTGTTTTAATTTTTGTGCATGAGTTGGGTCACTTTATTGCAGCAAAGCTTTTGGGCATTCGTGTCCATGAATTTGCCATTGGCATGGGACCAAAATTATGGAGCCGGCAAAAAGGGGAAACCAAGTATTCCATCCGCCTGTTACCGATAGGCGGTTTTTGTGCGTTGGAGGGGGAGGACCAGTCTTCAACAGACGAAAAAGCCCTTTCCAACAAACCGGCATGGGTAAAATTGATTGTGATGGCGGCAGGAGCCTTTATGAATGTGTTATTAGGGCTTTTGCTGCTTTTTTGGCTTTATGGCACAGCTAAAACTGTTGTGGTGCCGGAGGTTATGACAGTGGAGACTGGCAGTGCGGCAGAGGTGGCCGGCATGCAGGTTGGAGATGAAATTTTGTGCATCGACGGAAGAAGAATTCACATTGCCAGCGATTTATATATGGCAAGGAGCCAGTTGACAGGTGAGGAAACAGAGGTAGTTATTCGTAGGGGTGGAGAAAAAATAACCCTTTCTTTAACGCCGGATATAAAAGAAGCAGGTGCCATGATGGGCGTTCGGTTAGCACAAGCCAATAACACAATTGGTCTTACGATTAAAACAGGATTTTACAGTACAGTATTTTATGCCCGCGTGATTTTAGAAACCTTTGTGGATTTATTGCGGGGAAAGGTTGCGTTTTCTAACATGTCCGGTCCGGTAGGCATTGTTTCAGAAATTGGCTCAGCGGTGCAGGATACGGCACAAAACGGTTGGGAAGGCTTTATGAACTTATTACAACTCACCATTTTGTTAACCATTAACTTAGGGGTGTTTAATTTGCTCCCTATTCCCGCTTTAGATGGTGGACGAATTTTCTTTGTGCTCATAGAAATGATTCGCCGAAAACCCCTGCCGCCGGAAAAAGAGGGTATGGTCCATTTTGTTGGGTTTGCCCTTTTAATTTTGCTTTCTATTGTTATTGCCTATATGGATGTGCTTAAACTCTTTGTTAAATAACGAGGTGAAAAACATGGGAAAAATTCAGGTTTTAGATAAATCTGTTTCCAATAAAATAGCGGCCGGCGAGGTGGTGGAGCGTCCTGCCTCTGTGGTGAAGGAGCTTTTGGAAAATGCGCTGGATGCCGGGGCCACACACATTGTTGCCGAAATAAAAAATGGCGGCATTACCTACATTCGTGTGACGGATAACGGTCAGGGTATGCTCAAAGAGGATGTGCCAGTAGCACTGTTACGGCATGCTACCAGTAAAATTGAAAAAGCCGCTGATTTGGATGCCATTATGACCCTTGGCTTTCGTGGTGAGGCATTATCCAGCATTGCGGCAGTGGCAAAATTGGAGATTTATACCCGCACTCAGGAGGAAGAAACCGGCACCCATTTAGTGGCAGAAGATGGGGAAATTGTGGATTGTAGCGAGGCTGGGTGCCCAGCAGGGACTACGGTGATTGTCCGTGATTTGTTTATGACCACCCCTGCCCGTATGAAATTTTTAAAGAAAAATTATACCGAGACAGGGTACATAGAAGATATTGTGAATCGGTTGGCATTGGTACGACCTGATGTATCTTTCCGTTTAATTGCAGACGGCAAAGAACTGTTATTTACTGCTGGCGATTCTAATTTGTTAAACAGTATTTTTGCGGTTTATGGCAAGGATTTGAAAAACACCATGCGCCCGGCAGACTATGAAGAGGGCGGCGTATCCATATCCGGCTTTTGCGCAACCGGTGCCGGTGCAAGACCCAACCGGAGTATGCAAAGCTTTTTTGTAAACGGCCGTTATATTAAAAGCCCTCTCCTTGCCCGTGCAGTGGAGGAAGCATATAAAAACGAGGTGATGGGCGGCAAATTTCCTGCCTGTGTTTTGCTGCTCACTTTACCACCATCTCTGGTGGATATTAATGTACACCCTACCAAGTTAGAGGCAAAATTTGCCGATGAAAAGGCGGTGTACCATTGCGTCTATTGGGCGGCAAAAAATGCCCTGTATCAAAAGCAGGAAATTCCGGCGGTGACCCTTGCAGCAGAAGAAGAACCGAAAATGCCGGTGATGAAGCAGGTGCAATCTTCTGTAAAACGTTCGGCTGTGGTTATGCAGGAGCCTGCCATTGCTAAAAAAGCAGAACCGACAGAGCCCTTTATTTGGAAAGAGTTAACCCAAAAGACAGAAAGCGGTCAGGCAAAAATTAGCTTTGGTACGGAAAAACCGGTGATAAAGACAGAAGAAAAGCCGAAAGAAACGGTGGTGGAAGTTTCTGCGGAGCCGGTTATCGTTTCAAAGCCGGAGCCGATAAAACAGGAAGAAGTCAAACGAGCAGAGCCAGCAGCAATGGAACAACCTGTTCAGGAACCGGAGCAAGTGACGGTTGTGCCGGAGACAAAGAACATTACCTACCGCATTTGCGGTCAGGTGTTTAATACATATATTTTAGTGGAAAAGGATGACCAGCTTTATTTGGTGGACCAGCATGCCGCTCATGAAAGGTTGCGGTATGAGGAATTGTTAAAGCAATATGATGGGCGCAGCGTACAGTCTCAAATGCTGCTGATTCCTGTGACCGTGCGTTTAACAGCAACGGAAGAAAGTTTGTTTTTTGAATATGAGGACATGCTTTCGGCCATGGGCTTTGAAGCGGAAAGTTTTGGTAATAAAACCGTGATTCTTCGCGGCGCGCCTGAAGCGTTGGATGAGCATGGCTTGCAAACGCTGTTTTTAGAGGTGCTGGGCAATTTGGGAGAAAAACGTAAGGATGCCGGCAGTGCAAAAGCTCAAAGAGCCTTATATACCATCGCCTGCAAAAGCGCCGTTAAAGCCGGCAATAAATTGCAGGAAAGTGAAATGCGAAAGCTACTGGATGCCGTGTTTGCACTGGATTCTATTAACACTTGCCCTCACGGCAGACCCATTACAGTGGCCATGACAAAAACATTTATTGAAAAACAGTTTAAAAGGATTGTATAAACAATGAACCGGATTTTAGTGGTGGCAGGTCCCACCGCCAGTGGTAAAACTGCCTTTGCTGTGGAGTTGGCACAACATTTTGGCGGCGAGGTGGTATCGGCCGATTCCATTCAGATTTACAAAGAATTGAATATTGCCAGCGCAAAGCCAACAAAAGAGGAAATGCAAGGCATTCCCCATCATATGCTGGATTTTGTTTCGCCCTTTGACCGCTTTTCTGTGGCAGAGTATGTGAAGCAGGCAAAGGTGTGCATAGATGGCATTTTAGACCGTGGTCACCTGCCCATTATTGCCGGTGGTACAGGACTTTATATTTCTTCCTTGGTGGATAATATTGAATTTGCTGAGGGTGAAATGGATAAGGCGGTGCGGGACAGACTGTGGCAGGAGGCGGAAACACAGGGAATTGAAGCTTTATATGAACGGCTTGTTGCCATTGACCCAAAAGCAGCAAATAACATTCACCCCAATAACCAAAAACGGGTGATTCGTGCACTAGAAATTTTTGAGACCACAGGCCTTACGCTGACAGAGCAAAATGAACGGTCGAGAACGAATCCCTCCCCCTATGACCCTTTTATGGTGATGCTTTGTCCACCCAGAGAATTGCTGTATGAACGGATTGAAAAGCGGGTGGATAATATGGTGAAAGAGGGGCTTTTTGAAGAAGCAAAGGCACTAAAAGAAATGGGTATGACTAAAGACCTGCAATCGATGCAGGGCATTGGTTATAA
>JAZODT010000083.1:0-7508 GCA_045597205.1 Clostridia bacterium | reverse complement strand
CAGCAGAATAAAAATCAGAACAACCAGAATAATCAAAATAACCAGCAAGACAACAGAAATAATAACCAGCAAGACAACAGAAATAATAACCAGTATAACAATAAAAACGACAGATAACGAAACTATTTATGCTAACTTGCTGCAGCAAAATGATTTTGCTGCAGCATTTTCATTATATTTTAAGAGTTTTTAAATCAACATGTAAAAATCTTGATTTTTTATTTTAATAGTGATATACTTATATTGTAATTGTATATTTAGGAGGTTTATAACTATGGATGAAAATAAAACGTATGTAGAAAACAGTTCTGTTAAAATTTCTGATGAGGTTGTGCAGGCAATTGCAGCAATGGCAGTTAGCGAAACGAAAGGTGTCGCTTTGGCTACCTCTTTAGCTGACGGTATTGTAGAAAAATTTGTTAAGAAAAGCTACAATAAAACCGTTCGTATTGAGATGACAGATAAAGAAGTTTCTTTAGAATTACATGTTATGGTTGATTACGGTGTGAAAATTCAGCCAGTTGCCGCAGAATTGCAGGAAACAATTAAGCGCAACATTGAAACAATGACTGATTTAACTGTTTTAAAAGTTGATGTTCATATTGACGGCATCAATTCCGCTAAAGAAAACAAAAAGGAAGAAACACCTGCTCAGACAGAATGATGTTAAAAAAAGAAAGGCCGTGGAAAATATGAAACTGGGATTTATCGGTGGCGGAAATATGGCTTTTGCCATTGCCGGCGGTGTTATTGCCTCTTCTCTCTGCTCTGAACAAGAAATTCTTGTTTCTGACCCGAGCAATGATGCATTAAAAAAATTTACTGATATGGGCATTTCTGTTAGCCAGCAAAATGCCGGCGCTTTGCAGGCAGATTATATTATTTTGGCTGTTAAACCCTTTATTCTGCCAACCGTTTTGGGCGAATTAAGAGAAAAATATGCTGCCGAAATTAAAAACAAAGTCTTCATAACCATTGCGGCCGGCGTTGAAATTGCCGCCATAAAAGATGCTTTGAATTTTGATGCTAAAGTTGTTCGTGTTATGCCCAATACACCTGCTATGGCCCTTTGCGGCATGAGTGTGATTGCGACTGAATATGCTCCCCTTTCAAAAGAAGAATTTTCAAATGTAATCGAAATTTTCCGTGCTGTTGGCGAGGTTGAACTATTGCCAGAGTCGCTTTTAAATTCTGTTATTGCATTAACCGGCAGTAGCCCTGCTTATGTTTTTATGATGCTGGAAGCCATGGCAGATGCTGCCGTGCGTGACGGTATTAATCGCAAAGCGGCGTACCGTTTAGCGGCGCAATCCGTTATGGGTGCCGCAAAACTCATACTCGAAACCGGTAAGCATCCCGGCGAATTAAAAGATATGGTTTGCTCCCCTAAAGGCACTACTATTGAAGCCGTTAAACGCCTGGAAGAATGTGGTTTTCGCAGTGCTGTTATGTCCGCCATGCAATCGTGCACCGAAAAAGCTGAATCTATGTAACCAGTTTGCATAATTTTTGATTTCTGATACATACTATAAATGGATGATTAAGTTGTGGAGGTAATCAAATGAAAATTAGTTTTTTAGGTGGCGTAATTGCCGGTGCTTTGGTTGGTTCAGCTTTGACTATGGTAATGGATCCAGTCAGTGATAAACAACGCCGGAAGCTCCACAAAGGAACCCATTCCATGTTCAAAACAATGGGCACCGTAATAGACGCTATGATGGCAAAATAACAATTTAAATCTAAAAATTAAAAAAAGCGAAGTCAAATGGATTATTTGGCTTCGCTTTTTCTACTTTTTCCACTATATTTTGTGATTAAATCTTGACAATTATACTATAAAATGATATACTTATGACATTGAATTGTTGGAGAATATGTTATGTCAAAGTTTTTTGTCGATAAAAGCCAAATAACAGATAAAACGGTAACCGTAACCGGACCGGATGTGAATCACATTGCAAAAGTTTTGCGCACAAAGTGCGGCGAAACTCTTTTTATTTGTGACGGTACCGGCAACGATTATGAAACCGTGATAACGTCTATAACAAAAGATTTCATCAGGGCTGACATTGTTCGTTCCTATCCTTGCACAACAGAGCCCGAAACGAAAATAACATTATTTCAAGGTCTTCCCAAACAAGGAAAAATGGAATGGATTATTGAAAAGTGTACTGAGGTCGGCGTGCATACCATTGTGCCGGTGCAGATGAGTCGCAGCGTTGTGAAGCTAACCGCTGAGCAGGCTAAAAAAAAACTAGAACGCTGGCGTAAAACGGCTGAATCCGCTGCTAAACAATGTGGGCGTGGTGTTATTCCTCACATTGCTCCGCCAATTACGATGGATGAATTAAAAGGAAGCAATTTACCCGAATTTTTATTACTCCCCTATGAAGATGAGCAGGCAAACCCCGTCCGCACAGCACTCAAAAGCAAAAAACGTGCTTCAGCTGGTATTTTCATTGGCCCTGAAGGTGGCTTTTCTCCAGAAGAAGTTGAAACACTTAAATCCTTAGGTGCCCATTCGGTTACATTAGGTCCCCGAATTTTGCGAACAGAAACGGCCGGCATGATTGCACTTTCTCTGTTGCTATATGAATGGGACGAAATGAACCGTTAATTATGCTACTTGTAGTAATTAATATCTAAAAATTTAGGAGTGTGGTCATTATGACAAAAGAAAAAAGAGAACAACTTTCAAACCGTTTGGTCTTAAACTTCGGTATTCTGTTAACCGCCAGTCTTGTTCTTTTATACCTTAACTCTGCGCTTCGCAGCGGTATAAAAGCTTCCAATGCAGCATTTGCAGTAATTTTAATTGTAGGTATTATCAGTCTGGTTTTGGGCGTTTTCCTTTTTGTTTACGGCAAAACTAAAAAACCGGCTGTTACTAACTATAGTGCTATTTGTCTTGGAACATTGATTGGTTCTGCTCTACTCTATCTGGTAAAGCTGAACTGGATTCCTGCTTACACAAATGCAAAAGCTGTGATTACTGTTTATATTGCGATGGCAGTATATTTTATTGTTTTAACAATTATCACAGCTACACAACTCAAAAAACCTTTAGTTAAATCTGATGCCGAGAAAATTGTGCACAGCAAGAAAAAGAAAAGAAGAAAATAAAGGATAAATGGTAAAAATTACATTAATATAAGGAGCTGTTAGAAATGTTTTCATTTGACGATGTTAAAAAGACCGACCCACAGATTGCTGAAGTCATTATGCAAGAAATCGGCAGACAAAACCAGAATATTGAGCTAATTGCTTCAGAAAACTTTGTTTCTCCTGCAGTGATGGCAGCGATGGGTTCTCCTCTTACCAATAAATATGCCGAAGGTTATCCCGGCAAGCGCTATTATGGTGGCTGCCAGTATGTTGACGTTGCTGAAAGCCTAGCCATTGAACGTGCAAAAAAGCTGTTCGGTGCCGACCACGCCAACGTACAGCCCCATTCCGGTGCACAGGCCAACCTGGCAGTATTTTTTGCGGCATTAAAGCCTGGTGATACGGTATTGGGTATGAATCTGTCCCACGGCGGACATTTGTCTCACGGCAGCCCGGTTAACATCTCCGGTAAATACTTTAACATCGTCCCTTACGGTGTTACAGAAGATACCAACACCATTGATTACGATGAAGTGAGAAAACTTGCTTTAGAGCATAAGCCCAAATTAATTTTGGCCGGAGCCAGTGCATATCCCAGAAAGATTGATTTTGCTAAATTTGCAAACATTGCAAAAGAAGTTGGCGCTTACTTTATGGTGGATATGGCTCACATTGCCGGTTTGGTGGCTGCCGGTTTACATCCCAATCCGGTTCCTTATGCTGACTTTGTTACAACAACCACACACAAAACTCTGCGCGGTCCACGCGGTGGTTTGATTCTTTGCAAAGAAGAGCATGCAAAAATGATTGATAAAGCCATTTTCCCCGGTATTCAAGGCGGTCCCTTAATGCACGTTATTGCGGCTAAAGCTGTTTGTCTTGAAGAAGCATTGCAGGACGATTTTAAAACATATCAGCAACAGGTTGTTAAAAATGCTGCTGCCTTGGCAAACGGTTTAATGAAGGAAGGTATTAACTTAGTATCCGGCGGTACCGATAATCACTTGATGCTGGCTGATTTAACAAACCTTAATGTAACCGGTAAGGATGCTGAACACATGCTGGATGAGGTTCACATTACCGTTAACAAAAATACCATTCCTTTTGAAACACAAAGTCCCTTTGTTACAAGCGGTATCCGCATTGGTACACCGGCTTCTACCAGTCGTGGCATGAATGAAGAAGATATGGCAGAAATTGCAAAACTGATTTACATGACCATCACAGACTTTGACAATAAGAAAAACGAAGTGAACGAACGGGTTGCAGCACTTTGTGCTAAATATCCTTTATACAGATAATAAAAAAAGGGGCTGTAGCATTTTGAACTACACCCTCTTTTTTTGCTTATTTACTTACCCGTTATCCAATAAAGAAAAACGGCACAACTTTCTCTAAAATAATCAGGGAGTAAGGTTAACAACTCGTTTTCTGCATGCATTCTGCTAGCCATTAAACCGGCAGATTTTGCCACACGTCCGGCACGATAGGTGTGAAAACTGTTGGTTATATAGGCTGTTTTATAGCTGTTTCCTAACGTTTCGTCTAAAATTGCCTTTGAAAAAAGAAAGTTTTCATACGTTGATGTCGCCTGCTCTTCTTTAATAATCTTTTCCGGATTAACGCCATGCATCTCAAGATAGCGTTTCATAGATTCTGCCTCTGTAATTGTTTCTTGTGCGCCTTGACCGCCTGTGACAATAATATAAGCATCTGGGTTCAGTTTGTGATAACGCAACGTGGCTTCAAGCCGTTTTATGAGTGGTTTTGATGGCGTTTCACCATGAATACCCGCACCCAATACAATCACAGCCTGCTCTTGAAAAGTCACCGTATCCATATTGCCGGATATGGTAATTAAAGAGGCAATAAACGCAAAGCCTATAAAAGCAATGAGCAAAATGGTTTTAATATATTTGCCAAACCGATTATCTAATAAACTGTTAAACCCATCAAAAAATAAAGCATAAAAAAACAAAAAAACACCTAGAACCGTCGCTAAAATCAGACCCAGATTCGTATTTGAAACTAACCATAAATAGGCAACATTCACTAAAATGATAATCGCTATTAAAAATAATATAAACCGCAAAATTTTTTTCAAGCTTGTCCACTTCCCTGTTCTAATCTTTTCTTGAGTATAGCAAATTTTTTTATAAATGTCAAACAAACCCAATGATTGTTAAACTAATCCGGTCTTAAGCCTTTCCTTTGTTTACAAACAACAAATATCCTAAAATGAATAATAAAACATAATCATCACATTGATTCATTAAAAGAACTAAAATTAACCCCAACAAAAACATATCATCCTTGTTTTCTATGCTCCATTTTTTCTTAATTTGCGGACAGGATGGGAGCGAAATTAGTTCCTTTTCACTGTTCTCCGGCTTTTGCGGAATAATAATCTCACCGCTTTTAACGGGCGGTGTATAGGGCTTAGGCTCTCTGGGGATCGGTGCTTTAAAATTGTTACTGGCATTATAATATTTCATTTCCATAATTGTTTGCCTTTCCTATAGTAATTCTTTAAATAAATCCATGTCCTGAGCAGTTTTTGCGATTTTAGTAAGCTTTAAAAACTTAATCGCTTGGTCAATTTGTGACTTTTTATCATCACTTAAAAAAGGTTTAATAGCTTTAAGCAGTTCGCTTCGTTCATCCGTTTCTTCGTGATTGAACTGACTCATAATGTTTTGAATTTTAAAGAGCATAGCCGGGTCAAAATTTAAACTGTTCTCTTCTTTCTCTTTAGCTTTTGAATCTGTCTCTTCACTTTTGTTTTCTTTATTTTCCGTTAATGCTGACAGCATTTGCCCCAGTGTTTCTGATGGATTATCACCCAGCATCCCCATCAAATTTTCAAGTAACTTATTGCTGTCTTCGCTCATTGCTTTTGCCTCTCTTTCATTTTTTATCCAAATTTTTAATTATATCAGGATTTTTCTTTATATCTTCTACCAATTGATTTACATCTTTTGCTCCTAAATTTAAATTTAATGTTTTCGCCAATTCTTGTGCCTTTTGTGTGTTAACACCATCAAGTGCTTTCTTTAAACTTTCTTCATTGCTTAACATATTATTCAGTTTTTCTTTTTGCGAAGGTTTCATTTGATTAATCATATTTTCAAGCTGTTTCATTATCTTTTTATCAAACATATAAAACATCCTTTCAAAACTTTTCTCAATATCAGTATATGATGCAAACGAAAAATAATGACAGTAACCTTTTTTACTGTTCATCATATACTGTCTATAAATAGAATAACAGGAGGATTTTTATGATTTATCTTGATTACGCTGCAACATCATTTGTTAAGCCAAAAATCGTTTATAAAGCTGTGATGGATACGATGATGAAATGTAGCGCCAACCCCGGCCGTGGCGGCCACACCCCTTCTGTTACGGCCGGAGAAATTGTATATGATACAAGAGAAAAACTGTGCGAATTATTTCATATTAATACACCGGAACAAATTGCTTTTTTTAATAACACAACAGGGGCCATCAATGCAGGTATTAAAGGTATTATTAAACCAGGCGATCATGTAGTTGTCAGTGCAATGGAGCATAATTCTGTTTTAAGGCCGTTAGAAAGCCTCAGACGTCGAGGAATCATCACCTATTCCATTGTGCCGGCAACAGAAAACGGAGAGCTAAACGCCTTTCATTTTATGCAATATTTTCAACCAAACACCAAATTGGTTATTTGTACTCACGCATCTAATGTTTGTGGTAATTTTTATGATATTGAAACGTTAGGGAGCATTGTACATCAATATGGTGCCTATTTCATGGTGGATGGGGCACAAAGCGCAGGTGTGTTGGATATTAATGCCACACAGGTTGATTTGCTGGCTTTTCCGGGTCATAAAGGGTTATACGGACCGCAAGGGAGCGGCGGTTTATACGTTCGTGAAGGGATTTTATTAAATACCATAACAGAGGGCGGCACAGGTAGCCAATCTGAACTTTTGCTACAACCGGAAGATATGCCAGACCGGTTGGAAAGTGGTACGCTCAATGTGCCGGCCATTGCCGGATTAGGTGCTGCTGTCAAATTTATTCTCGACGAAGGTGTTAAAACCATTTATGAATATGAACACATGTTGCTGACAGAATTTACAGAAAGTATTAAAAATATGAAAGAAATTTCCATCTACGGCTGTGCGGAAAAACTGGCTGTTGTGGCCATGAATGTGAATGGAATGGATTGTGTGGAGGTTTCACAAAAACTCAATACAGAATATCATATAGCGACACGAAGCGGCTTACATTGTGCACCTTCTGCACACAAAGCATTGGGAACAGAAAAAACAGGTTGCATTCGTTTTAGTTTTGGGTACTTTACAACAAAAAGAGAAATTCGAAAAGCCGTCGATGCTTTATATTACATTATAAAA
>JAZODT010000082.1:0-8748 GCA_045597205.1 Clostridia bacterium | reverse complement strand
GTCGTTAGCAAAAATAAAAACCGCTGAACAAATTTTGTTCAGCCGTTAATAACTGTAAAAATTTTTCTATTGTTTTTCTGTCAGAAGTCTTTAAATTATATTACGTAAACTCTGCTTTACTCAACAGCTATTGTAAACAGTTCTGCCTCTGTTAATGGTTTTAATTCCGTTAAATTGTTCCAGGTAAAGAGCTTTGCCGTAATATTTTCACCTACAGGCACAACCGTTCCAACATAAAATGCGTTATCTTTCTGCGCCTGAATAACACCCTCTAAATAAGTTGTTTCAACAAAAATACCATCTTTATAAATCGCCAGAATGCCTACCATGGAAAGATCACTCGCACTTTGGTTCATCAAGGATATTTCAAAAATATTCACGGCTCCGCCTTGAGGGGAAGAAAGAATGCGGCCCTCGGTATTCCAAACGGAATAATCCTGCACAACCAAGCTATTTTCGCCGGTATATTGCTTTTGCAGCTCACCATCTGAAAGAATGTATTCGGTTCGTTCTCCCTTAACGCCGGTGATGCCAACAACAAAATAAACATCCTTGGCATAAGGTGCTTTTACGGTTAAGGAAAATTCTGTCGTACCAAAACCGTCTATCGGTTTCGTTTCGCAAATGGTTGTATAGGCCTTTTTATTTCCGTCGAACGCTGTTATATCAACACTCGTCAAGCCACTTTTACCAATGGCGTTTTTAACTTGACCTGTAATGATGTGCTCTTCGCCCTCCTGCACGCCATAAACAAGGTTTGCCTCACTATCCGTTACGGTGTAACTTGTTAAAGCACAATCGTTATATGCATCTTCAACCGCAACACTATAGGCCTCGCGCATGCGGACCTGGTCAACAAAACCAAACTGCCCGCCCTCGTTTTTAGAAACATTAACCGTTATCGTGCCACTATCACCCGTGGTGATAATCAAATTTTGCATGGTGCTGGGCAGGTAAGAACCGGTAAAACGAACTTCGGCATGCTCACCCGAGTCACTCACAGCCGTTAAGGCAACAAATTCGCCTGCATCACGATTATAAAAATATTGATATTCTTTACTAAAGGACACACCATAAAAATTACCCTTAAAACCAAGATAAACTTTTTTATTACCTGTCACCACTTTATCAAAGGGCACAGAAATCCAAGCGGGATTATTCGTAACTGCATAGCTTGCAACCTTTTCTGCGGCGACCGGTACACCATTTTCTATCGCTGTCGTTGCCGTTGCCTCTGCCACATAAACCTCAATGGTTCGTGTTGCTGTTGCAGCGCCACTATAAACCGGTCGCATGGATAAATCTTTATATCCAACAGTTCCAAAGTCAACAGCATCATAACAAATCCAATGTTCCGTTTGGTCTTGCGTAAAGCCGGAAAGTGCACTTGCCGTCTCCGTAAGCACCGGATAACCGTTAACAGATGTTCCCGGTGCATTTGCCTCGTTATCGGTGCGTCCTAACTTTTTCCCTGCAACCATTGCATAGGCGCCCACTTCATAGACAGTGTTAGGGGTAAGACCGGTTACTACTTTCGTCACCGACGCTCCTGAAGGCAGTTTTAAAACCCTAGAACCATCTTTTGCATAACGGGCAAGAGTATCCCACGCATTGCCAACACCTGTCGTTACCGAACCACTGGTTTGCCAATTTTCAAAAACATAAGTTCCGTCTGTCACACTAGCCCTTTCAAAACCGCTGTTTTCCAAAATATTCACATAAGGAATGGCGGTATTTAATGCCCAGATTTCGGATTCATAGGCTGTGTTGCCAAACTCATGACCTGCTTTCCACTTTTCAGCGCCATATTCAAAGGCACCCACATCGGGACGATCACCCACAAAACCATCTGTTACACCGGGGATTTCCACGCCCATGTTAATAGCATCCGCTGCAGTGACCGCTAAACTATAATCATTTTCTGCCGCATTCGCCCAATCTGAAAAATCCTCAACATTATTGTGGAAATCTACACCCACATAGTCCCCCTGAGGTGACATTTTATCTTGAAACAGGTTGTTCATAAGCACGGTGTGGGCATGGTCGCCTGCCATAATGTTAATGAATGAGTTGTTAACAATGGTGTTATTTAAAATCACATTCCCTAAGCCATGATGGTTTATTGTCATACTTTTTGAAGAAGTATTTTCCTCCGATTCCTGACCATACACCAGGTTTCTGTAAATTACCATGCCGGTGGTAAAACCATCTAAATAAAGACCTAACTGCATACCTTCGCCGTTAGTGCTTTCTCCCAGTACATTGTGGTGAAATTCTGAGCCGCCAAAATCTGCATTCACAATGTAGAACAGAGAGCCATCGCGCGTTAGACGGTCGCCGTCTGACAAATCGTTATAAGAAATAACCGCTTTGGTAAAGGTTCCGCCAATGGCGCTTCGGCCAAAATGCTTAAAGGTGTTATGACTGATTAAGTGGTTTTGTCCATAACAGTTATTTACTTGTCTGTTGTTTGCTGCAATGTTGTTATGGTCCCAATCATAACCATTCATTTCCAATGTATTATCATCTAACATCTGAACGCCGTCTGCATAGGTTGCTTCCATGTTAAAATCATGAAAATAGTTATTTAACAAACGGTTGTTATCGCCCAAAAGCACAACACACTCGCCATAAAGGTTAAAAAACTCACAACCAGCCACCAAATGGTTATAGCCGTTAATAACGGCACCACGGGCACTGGGACGATGGTATTGCTCCATGTAAAGACTCTCCAAAGCACGGGGCATACGATAGTCTAGCGTTTCCAGTTTCATGTTTTTGAGTGTACAACTATCGGTTGTTTCCGTAAAGCATACCAAACCGCTCCGCACATGCAAACCCTCAAAAGTAATGTTTTGCGCATTGTTGACCCGAATGGCATATTCACGGCTACGCAATTCAACACCTTGGGGCGCCTCATTGCCTGCATGATACATATACAGTTTGCCGGTTGTACTGCCCTCGGCCGGCTCTTCTTTATACCACTCGCCCTCACAGCTAAGCAAACCCTTATGGTCAAAAACATAATAAATGTTTGCGGGATTGCCATTTTGTGCACCCTTTGGCCAGTAACCGGAACCATCAAGCATATTTGCATCAAGGCTCAAAACATGGTTCGTTTTATCGTGTTCGGTAATCTGCGTAACATAGCTCCAATAAGCAGCACTCGTAACAGACCAAACATAAGCGCCTGTTAAATCAAGCCCGCTTAACGCTGCCAAGTCACTATCTTTAATAGAAGGTCCCGTTGTTCCCCCTTCTTCTACGCGGGCATAATTATTAAGATTTAACAGCATATGCGCTCCATCAGCATCTTCCTGCGTTAAATCCGGCCAACGAGCCTCCTGGCACAACTCACCGTTTTGGAACACAATGTTGCCGTCGCCTTTATAAATGCCAGCACCCACATCAGCAACCCAAACGTTTGCCATGGAATCCTTTGTCCATCCGGTTACTTCATCGCCGCCGGTAATGGTTACGGTTCCTGTAGTCTTAGCCTTAAAGGTCAAGTTGTTTTTGCCATCAACCTTGAGTTCTTCATGATATACACCCGGTAAAATGATGCAGGTGTCCCCTGCTACCATAGCATTATAGGCATCTGTCAGTGTTTTAAACGCAGTGGCTTCTGTTATTCCGCCAACCCCTGTGCCGCTTGGTGACACATAATAGGTCGTGCCGCTGGCAAAAGCCACAAGCGGCATGAGTCCAATACACAAACAAGCAACAAGACACAAAGCCAATACTTGCTGCAGTTTATTTTGAATGACTTTCATATAATTACCTCCTCACCAATCAGCTTAATAGGGCCATTTTGTTTCATCGCAAAGCAAACCGCCTCTTTTATTCCATGCACAAATTTTAATATAACCATTGTTACCAATATCCTCCGGCACAACAAAGGTTGTTTGTACCTGGGCTGTGCTGCCGGCAGAAACATCCATTTGTTCTACGGCAACTTTTAACAGCTTGCCGGCAGCGTTATATACACCAATGTATAAAACCCCGTCAGCTATATCCGATGCACCGCTGTTTTTAAATTGAGCCGAAGCAACCACTTTTTCGCCGGCAACCAAGTCTGTAATGCTTTGCTCTCTGTTAGAAACCTTAGTGTATAGCTTAAGATTTGTCATGGTAATTTGGTCTGTGCTCAAGGTGCTAAAGGTAAGCGTCTCTTCATTCACCGCTTTGCCTGCCCAGTCTGTCGTTGCACTCACCGTAACCATATAGGTTGCATTGTCTGCCAATCTGTTTTTCGGCACCAGTGTGTAGGTGTAACCATCTGCACTTAAAATACCGGTAAAGCTCAGCTCTGTACCGCTATTATCCTTTAAGGCTACCTTGTCCAAAAGGCCTGCCTCTGTCATAGGCGTATTAAAGGAGATCACCGGTGTGCCATCTGCTTCTATCTGCTGATTTTCTGTTGCGATAAAGGCACCGGGATTAGCGCTATACCGTGTACAAATGTTGTCCAAAATATATTTGCTAATTCTTTTTCCTTCTGCGTTTGTAGTGTTATATACATAAGCATAATCTGTTGTAGATGTAAAAGATGACCAAATGGAAGCTTTAATAACAATGCCGTCACAGGCTGTGTTCGGTGCATGGGCTGTATTAATTACTCTTGCAGCAGTTGTTCGTTTGCCGATAAACTGACCGTCTGTACCGTTTTTAATCACGGTAAATTCGGCAATACCTGTATCTAAATTTGCATCTAAACGAATGTGATAACGGCCTTGCGTCAACTTGCCTGCTGAGCTTGCAGCCGTTGTTCCGTCAGCCTGTGTCCAGGTTAACGCGCCGCTTGTTTCTCCCTGCGCTTTAGCAAACAAAACCCCGCTGGAAAAGCCTAAATACCAATAGAATCCGGCATCACTCATCGTTGCCTTATTGTGAATGCCAAACAATACCTCTTGACTTCCCCTCTGTTCGCCGGGCATTTCCAAATCAAATTCCACCTGCATGCGCCCGCTTGACACATCTTGAAAATCCAGTTTGTAATAGGTTTCACCATACTTATACCCCGGTTTAAGTGAGGCTTCTATAAAATCTACGGCGCCATCGTCACGCATATATAATCCGGCACCATCATCAAACTGACCGGCTGCTTTTGCTGCTTCATAAGTAATGGCAGAATCAACATAAGTACCAGCATCCATATTCAACATACTGCCGCCCCAATAGGTGTAGCGTGTACCTTCAACAATTTCCCAAACAGTGGGGTTTTCCTGGTTATGCTGATTATAATTTTCTTCCAGACAGAATCCTTCATCACGACCGGTAGTAAAGGTGATGGAAGAAGTAACGGTTTTAACTGTTGCATCTGCCGTTGTGGCAATCTGCCCGCCAGGCACAGTTAAGGTATATGTTGTTAGCGGCTTAAGTCCTTTTGTCGGGACAAGCACAATGTCGCTGCCATCACGGCTCATTTGCATGGTTACAGGCTCTTCCCAGCCATTTTGCCGTTTTAATGTGATGGAGTCCATATTTGTTGTATCCATCGGTGCGCCAAACCGCAGAACAAGACGGCTGTTGGGATGAACATCTTTGGCATTCTTTGCAATAGAGCATTCCACCGTTTGTGCCTGTGCCGCCGTCGTAAAGGACAGGGTTTGTGTCTCCATGGCCTGCCCTAAAGCATCAATAGCGCCGTTAATTGTAATGGTATAAGTTCCGCCTTTATAGAAAAGTTTCTCAGCAGGAACTAAGGTATAATTTAATCCGTCTTCACTTAAGCTGCCATCAAAGGGAACGGTCTTGCCACCGGCATCTTTTAACGTAACGGCTCCGGCCAAGCCTGCCTTTGACATAGCAGTTGTAAAGTGGAGGGTTTGATTGTCATACAATCCCACGCTTGTGCTACTGCTTGTAAGGGTTGCCGCAGGCGTCGTAGCAGAAGGAATCGACCGCGTGCTGATGTTATCTAAAATATAACGGCTTTTTTGGGTGCCGGTATTGTCAGTAAAGTTATACACCCCACCGCCTGCCTGATATGTTACCTTAAACACCAAAAGACCGCATGCCTCATGCCCTTCGGTAGGAACACGCGCTGCCATGGTGCGTTTACCAATAAAAACGCCGTCTGCCGTCTCCTTGCGCACAACAAAGGTGCCAATGCCTGTATCTAAGTTACCATAAAAATTAATATGATAGTTACCGGCAACCAGCGAACCCGGTGAACCGGAGGTAACGGCTTCGCCTGCTTCATTGGTCCAGGTTAACGCACCATTTGCAATTGCTTCACCATTTGAATAAGCTTTAAGCACGCCGTGCTCAAAACCCAAATTCCAATAATTGCCGTGTGCGCCATAGGTTACGCCGTTGTTCAAGCCAAAGAAATAATCTACGCTACCATTTTGGTCCCCCAACAGCTCCATATCAAATGACACTTGCAAGCCACCGGCATTCACGTCATCATTATCCAAAACATAATACATGTTGCCATAACCAACTGAACTGGATTTCGTGTTTGCCTCAATCAGGTCCACTCTGCCGTCATTACGCAAATATACCCCTGCACCGTTGGCAAACTGTCCTGCCGCGTTAGCCGCCGCCCATGTCTCCTCAGAATTAATCCAAAAAGTACTGTCGTCTAAATTCAACTTGCTGTCACTGCCATAGCATGTACCCGTAATCACCTCCGACATGGTGGCACTGGTAGAAAGGTTGTTATAATTTGCTTCTACATAATTTCCTACTCTTGCACCGGTGGTAAAGGTTACCGAACCGGCTACTGCTGTACCCAACGTTTCATCACGACCACTAATGGCATTGGGCGGTACAGAAAGGGTGTAGGTTGTGTTGGGTGCCAAGCCTTTTATGGGAATAATGGTAACGTCGCTGCCATCTGCACTTGCTTCTGTTTTGGTGGCAACTGGTTTTCCGCCATCCTTTGTCAAAACAATGCTTCCCAGGTCGCTTGCTTTCATAGCCCAGTTAAAGGTGACATGTAAAGGCTGGTCAGGATGCACATTTTTTGCACCGTTTGCAATCGAAAAGGTAGGAACAGGATTTATAACCGTTCCCTCCAGCCCGGAGCTCAGCACTCTTTCCACCCCATATTCCAGCGCAATGGAAATATCTCGAGGTACATAAAAACCTAGTGACATAACAGATAAAAAGGAATAAACACTTTCTTTCTGTGGTTGCGTCAAGTCATTATATGCCGAAACAGCATCTGCATCTAAAAGGGCGCAATTCGCTTCACTGGTTAAAAAGTTCTTAATTTCAGTGGTGCCGCCATTTCTTACTTTTGTAATTTGGCCAAGTTGTCCCATAACTGTATTTAACGAAGTCTCCAATTGGCTCAGCGCCTCTTCAAGCTCTGTTGCGGTGGGGCGATTTACTTCAATATAGTCTGCCACATACACCTTTTGGTCATCGTTATAAGTAGCAAAAGTTGTGGCCAATTCAGCATCAACAACATGAATGCTTTCATCTAACGCTGTTACCAGCTCTGCATTGGAAGCAGTTTTGGCTGCAGCAACAATACTTTCTTGATCTTGTGCGATGTCCTCTTCATACTGTGCGCCTGCATTTGCTGCTGTTACCAACGCTGCAGAAACATCTGTCGGCACTTTAAAGTTCTCTGCGGATGCACGCAGAGCCGTTACAGCATATTGCTTTCCAACAGTGGTTAAGTCGTTATAAGCCGCAAGGGATGTGGATGTTAATAAAGCTGTGGCTTCTTCGCTTTCTAAAAATGCGAGCCACTCGCTTTCTGTTTTATCCTGCAGACCAACAACGGTTGTAAGCTTCCCAATAGGAACGGCTAAAACGTCTGCAAGTTCTTCCACCGCATCGGCCGTTATGATGGCCGTGGGACGGTTCGATGCAACATAACTTGCCACATAAGCCTTTTGGTCTGCATCATAGGACGCATACGCTGCTGCTAAATCCGCATTGATGGCATCAATCCCAGCATCCAACGCTGCCACCAGGTTTGCGCCGGAAAGTGTTTTCGCTGCAGCAACAAGCGTTTTTTGCTGTGCCAAAGTTTCTGCTGGCACACCAAAAGCAGTTTGTCTAACTTCAATGTTATCAACAACAAAGGCTTTATATTTGACCACTGTATTCCAATGGTCTGTCGCTGCATTCGGCCCGCTAAAATTAAAGCGGATTTTTCTGGCACCACTCACACCGCTGGGAAGGGCCATTACATACTCCGGACTGGTGTCTGGCACGGCATTATTTGCATCATAACCGCGGAACGGGCGCCAATCATCTGTTGCAACTCCGTTCTCATGTATTCTGCCTCGTTCCTCAAAAGTCACGATGCCATCATCAAAATTAAATTTCAGCTTATACCAACCTTGTGAAGAACTAATAACCGAGTTGTTGCTAATAGAATCATTGTTAATGACTGTATTATCTGCTTTTTTATGTGCCCCTGCCGCATGGTATCCTGCAGCACAATAAGCACATTCAAAGGTGGTATCTACACCTAAGCACGCGGCTTCGCCCTGGCCGCCCTGCAGCACCACGTTGCCTGCATCGTCCAAAACTTCCCAACGGGGGGTAATCCCTGATCCATAACCACCAACATGCTGGAAGCTGATCTCCACCTTACCGGTTAACAGCTTGTTAAAGTCATATTCTAAGTAGGCGCCGCCATTGGCGGTGGTAGCCGCCAAATAAGCCGCTCTGTCGTTACTTTTAAGAACACCAAGTGCATCGGTTATTTTACCGTCTGCTGTTTCGCTACTATACCATGAAGCATCATGCTTCATATAAATGGTAGCATTGCCATCT
>JAZODT010000081.1:0-5321 GCA_045597205.1 Clostridia bacterium | reverse complement strand
ATAAAAGTATCTTTTACTTCGGTGTTCATAATCAAATCCACATACCGCTGACGATAACGGATATCTGTATCTGTTAAACCGTGAAATTTTTCTGGAAGCGGTTGCAACGATTTTGAAAGCAAGGTATAGCGGTCGATTTTAATTGAAATTTCACCGGTTTTGGTGGTAAACACTTCACCGGAAGCACCAATAATATCACCAATATCCAGCTTTTTAAAAGCGTCATATTCCTCTTCTAATAAATCTTTTTTAACAAACAGCTGAATTCTGCCGTCAATATCCTGCAAATCACAAAACATAACCTTGCCCATGCCACGCTTGGACATTAAACGACCGGCAACGATTACGTTTTTGCCTTCTAAATTTTCATAGTCGGCCTTAATTTCAGCAGAGGAGTGGGTTTTATCAAATTTAACCTGCTGAAACGGGTCGCGACCGGCATCCTGCAATTCTTTCAGTTTGTCTCTGCGGACCTGTAAAATTTCGTTTAAATCTGTCTCTTGTGTTTGTTGCTGTTGTTGCATAAAGAACCTCCCGGAATTTATCTGTTTTTCTCTTTTTTATACATTATTATTTCATTATACTATAAATTGTCATTTTTGTAAAACCTTTTTTTAAAAAAAGTATAAAATATCTTGAAACCATACAAAAACTATTGATTTTTTTGTATAAAATGGTATAATAATTATGTGCGTCTTTTGATTTGAATTGGTAAGGAGATGTAAATATTGGAGAAAATAGTGGTAAAGGGCGGAAAAAAGCTTTTTGGCGAAGTATCCGTTAGCGGAGCAAAAAATGCTGCTGTTGCCATCATACCGGCTACGATTTTGGTGGACGGTGTTTGTATAATAGAAAATGTGCCGAACATTCAGGATGTTAAAGTAATTGTTTCCATCCTTAAAAATATGGGGGCGGATGTTCGTTATTTAGATACATATACATTGCAGATTGATTGCCGGAACGTAATAAAGCAAGAAAAGCCGGATGAAATGATGCGGCAAATGCGCGCCTCTTATTATCTTTTGGGTGTGTTGCTTGGCCGTTTTTGTGAAGCCAATGTAACTATGCCCGGCGGTTGTAATTTTGGCTCCCGACCCATTGACCAGCACATAAAAGGGTTAGAAGCATTAGGTGCTACGGTGCAACAAAACGGGGATGTTCTTTTTGGCAAAGCTGAAAAACTGGTTGGCACCAGTGTTTATTTAGATACTGTGAGCGTGGGTGCCACCATTAATATTATGCTGGCAGCCGTTTTAGCTGAAGGGATAACGACGATTGAAAACGTGGCCAAAGAGCCTCACATTGTAGATTTGGCTAACTTTTTAAATGCCATGGGTGCCAATGTTAAAGGTGCCGGTACCGATGTTATTAAAATTAACGGTGTTAAAAGCCTGCGCGGTGGTACGTATTCCATTATTCCTGACCAGATTGAAGCCGGAACCTTTATGGTGGCAGCGGCAGCAACTGGCGGCAATGTGTTAGTTAAAAACATTATTCCAAAACATATGGAATCTGTCAGTGCAAAGCTGATTGAACTTGGTGCTACCGTTACTGAATATGATGACAGCATTCGCGTGCAGGGTGCCGAAGCAATTGCTTCGGTTAATATTAAAACCTTGCCTTATCCCGGTTTTCCTACCGATATGCAACCACAGATTGTGGCGCTTTTATCGGTGTCAACCGGTACGAGTATTGTTACAGAAAGCGTTTGGGACAATCGTTTTCAATATGTGGAAGAACTGCTTAAAATGGGGGCCGATGTTCAAGTGGATGGAAAAAAAGCAACCATTAAGGGCGTGGCAAACCTGCAGGGAACTTGTGTTGCCGCTACAGATTTGCGTGGCGGTGCCGGTATGGTCATTGCCGGTTTAATAGCAAAAGGTGTTACGGAAATTGTGGAAATAAAGCACATAGACCGCGGTTATGAAAAATTTGAAGAAAAGTTTAAACAACTGGGTGCGGATATTGAACGCATAACGTATTAAAAGATTATAAATTCCTGCTTTTTCTTATTTGCCTACATAAAGCAGGCGTTTTAATAATTCATTCTGTGGGCAGAAAGGTTATGAGTAAAACGATGAAAAGTTGTAAAATTATGTTAGCTGGTTTTGGTGGTCAGGGTATCCTTTTTTCCGGTAAAGTTTTGGCATATGCCGGTTTAAAAGCAGGCCGCGAAGTTTCCTGGTTGCCGTCTTATGGTCCCGAAATGCGTGGTGGTACAGCTAACTGCAGCGTTGTTATTTCTGATAAACCCGTTGGATCTCCCATCATCCCCAATCCCGATGTGTTGATTGCGATGAACCGTCCTTCGTTGGATAAATTTGAAAATACATTGCCTGCCGGCGGTTTAATTATTGTAGATAGTTCTTTGGTTGACCGTGAGGTTGAGCGCAATGATGTGAAAGTTATTAAAATTCCGGCTCGTGAAATGGCACTTGAAAATGACTTGGGCAACCTTGCCAACATGGTTATTGTTGGCTCTCTGGTTAAAGAAACCGGTCTTTACACCATTGATGAATTAAAAGCCGGTTTGGAAAAAAGCATTCCGCCTACAAAGGCTGCGCTACTCGAAAAGAATATGAAAGCCATTGAATTAGGTTTACATTATGTGTAAGACTGGGTTTGCCTATAATGGTGGACGGGTGCTGACTTGTCATGCATTTTCTGAAACCGGATTGGTGAAACATGGATTTTCTACCAAAAAAGAGGGAACCAGCAATGGTATTTTTGCGTCTTTAAATTTAGGGGTACATACCAAAGACGATAGGGAAAACGTGCGGCATAATTTTTCTTTGTTCTGTCGTGATGCAGGGATTAACCCGCAGCATTTGGTTTTATCTGAACAGGTTCACGGCACAAAAATTTATAAAGCTTGCGCAGAGGATAGAGGCAAAGGCTTGTATCGTGAGAGCAACCTTTTAGAAATAGACGGGTTAATGACCAATGAACCGGGGGTGGCATTAGCCACGTTTTATGCTGATTGCACACCTATTCTGCTACTGGATCCGGTTAAGCGTGTTATCGCTTCGGTGCATTCTGGTTGGCGTGGCACAGTGGGTAAAATTGTGCAACAAGCCCTTATGGCCATGTGCAAAGAATATGGCTCACAAAGTGAGCATATTCTGGTGGCCATGGGCCCTTCGATTAAGCAATGCCATTTTGAAGTAGATGAAGATGTTTATCTTGAGTTTTTGCTTCATTTTTGCGGTATGGCAGAACGACATACAAAACAAAAGAATGGAAAATATTATATTGATACAGATTCCTTAAATACACATTCGCTAATGCAAATGGGAATATTGGAAGAACATATTCATATTTGCAATTCTTGTACATATTGTCATGAGGAACTTTATTTTTCTCACAGACGTGAGGGGGAAACCGGGCGGATGTGCGCTGTAATTGAATTACAGTAGAAAAAAGAAATGAGGTGACGTAATGGAACGCACAATTTTGGTTGTTGATGATGAAAAACCGATTTTAGAGATTTTAAAATTTAATCTGGAAAAAGAGGGCTTTCGGGTTTTAGGTGCCAGCGATGGAGAAGAGGGGCTGGTTTTGGCATTAACCAAAAATCCTGACCTGATTTTATTGGACATCATGCTGCCGAAGTTAGACGGATTTGATGTTTGCAAACGAATCCGCGAAAAATCGAATGTGCCAATCATTATGATTACAGCAAGAGAAGAAGAAGTGGATAAGGTTTTAGGTCTTGAACTGGGTGCAGATGATTACATAACAAAACCTTTTAGTGTGCGCGAGGTGTTGGCAAGAGTGAGAGCCAACATGCGTCGGTTTGCCAGCGATGCAAAGGAAGAAGCACAGGATATTATCGAAGCGGCACCGGACCTTATTATTAACACTACAAAATATGAAGCAATTAAAAATGGTGTTGTTCTTGATTTAACCTTGCGAGAATACGAACTTTTAAAATTTTTGGTTGTTCAACCCAACCGCATTTTCTCTAGAGAAGCTCTGTTATCCAGTGTTTGGGGATATGAATTTTATGGTGATGTGCGCACGGTGGATGTTACCGTTCGCCGTTTGCGTGAGAAAGTTGAAGATGACTCCAGCAACCCCCGTTATATTTTAACCAAGCGTGGTGTGGGTTATTATTTCAGTAAATCAGCCAAATAAGGCATTTGCCCTCTTATCTGCCCAGATAAGAGGGTATATCATTATTTTAAGGGTAGAAAGGCTCGTTTTATGTTTAAAAGCCTGCAATGGAAAATGGTCGCACTGTTTGTTTTGTTGGTTTTGGCTATTGTATCGGTAGCAGGAACCTTTTTGGTCGTTTCTGTTACCAATACATATTATCAATTGTTTGCCGAAGAAATGAATTCTATTTTTACCGAACCTTTTATTGAACAAATGGAAGCCGGCGCACAACAGGAACAAGGCGAAACCTATATACAAAGTATTTTAAATGCGCATACGGCTCGAATGGGTATTGACTCTTACCGGAATTATTACATTATTTCTACTAAAGATGCTACGGTTATTGATAGTTCCGAATCGGTTTACGGTACTTTTTCGATGCAAACAGATAATTTGATTAAGGCACTTTCCGGACAGGTTGGCAGAGACGTTAATCCACAGGCAACTGTTATGGATTTTGCGGTGCCCATTCAAGGACAGGATTCTTCTTATATTATTTATATACAGGATACAAAAGAAGAACTGATTACAACAGTTCAACATATTTTTAATATTATTTTACAGGCATTATTTTTAGGCGTTTTGGTATCCCTTTTAATAGGGTATGTGCTGTCCAGAACCATCACCACGCCCATAGCCAATCTAACCCAAAAAGCAAAAGGTTTGGCAGAGGGCGAATTTGAAACAAAAATAGATGTTAAATCGGATGATGAAATTGGAACGCTGACAGAAACCTTTAATGATATGTCGGCAAAATTACAGGCAACCATGCTGGAAATGTCAACGGAAAAAAACAAGGTAGAAACCATTCTACAGAATATGACAGACGGGGTTATGGCATTTGGAACAGAAGGACAGTTGATTCATATTAACCCCACGGCTCGAAAAATGTTTTCTCTTTCTGATGAAGAAAATATTATTTTTGATACGTTTTTTCAAAGCAGGGATGTGGATGTTCATCTGGGCGATATGTTATATTTGGAAGATAATCGCTTTTTAGAAAGAGAAGTAGAGTTAGAAAATTTAACATTAAAGGCAAGTTTTGCTGTTTTTGAGGATGAATTGGACAATACCGGCGGTGTGCTGGTGGTGTTGCATGATGTAACCAAGCAACAAAAACTGGAAAATTCACGGCGGGAATTTGTCGCCAACGTTTCCCATGA
>JAZODT010000080.1:0-17608 GCA_045597205.1 Clostridia bacterium | reverse complement strand
GCAATATAATCCTTAAACCGTCCCGGAATGGGATAATACAATTCATGCACCATACCCAACACCGCATAACAGTCCTTCACACTATCGACAATGGCACGAACGGCAAACAAATCATAAATTTCATCAATGTTTTTATTTTGTGCATACATTTTACGGAAAATGCTGTAAAAATGCTTGGCACGGCCCATGAGTTGTGCTCGAATACCTAATTCGTCAAGTTTTTCGCGGAAAGTGGCAATAATATCGTCAATATATTGTTCCCTTTCCTTTCGTTTCTGTCGGATAGATTCTGTAATTTCACGGTAAGCAATGGGATCTAGATAGCGCAGAGATAAATCTTCTAATTCCCATTTAATTTTCGACATACCTAAACGATGCGCCAAAGCGGCATAAACCTCTAAGGTTTCTCTCGCTTTTTCTCTTTGTTTATCTGCAGGCATGGCTTTTAGCGTTCGCATATTGTGCAAACGGTCGGCCAGTTTAATTAAAATAACGCGCACATCTTTAGCCATTGCCAAAAACATTTTACGCAGATTTTCTATTTGTTGCTCTTCTTTCGTGGTATATTGAATTTTACCCAACTTGGTAACACCATCAACAATAATGGCCACACTATCACCAAATTCGCGGGAAATATTCATAATGCTAACATCCGTATCTTCCACCACATCATGCAAAAGTGCACCAATAATGCTATCTGCATCCAGCTCCAATTCTGCTAAAATATGGGCAACTGCCAATGGATGAATAATATATGGTTCACCGGTGTTACGCAACTGCCCCTTATGAGCCTCGTTTGCTAACTGATAAGCCTTGGTCAGTTTTTCTAAATCTATATTGGGATTATATTGCTTCACTTTTTCAAGCAACATTTCGAAAGTCTGTTCCATATGGCAGCCTCCTTTCCAACTGTTATTCTTTGGAATAACGCACATCTTTAAGCAAAACCTGCATCCGCCGTTCACCACGGTACACATTTGTTTCCAGATTAAATACAATATCGACTTTGTCCTGCGGTGCAAGTTCTTTTGCTAACGCACCCATTGAAAAGCCCACCACGCTAATCATAAAATGACCGTCAGATAAATTCAAGCGCAAATGTTTGTCGTCACTCATGGTGCGAACACTGGTAACCCGCAAATTACGGCATAAAAACACAGGACTGGGATTCCCCATACCATATGGTGCCATAACAGAAAACTTATCTACCGTATTTAAATTCAAATATTCAACCGGCAGTTCTGTATCAATCATAATTTCAGGTATAAAAGCCTCTTCTGTTAAAGTGTCTTCGGCGTATTGATTAATCTTTTTTCTAAATTCTGCTAAATGTTCCTCGCGAACTGTTAATCCAGCCGCCAATTCATGACCGCCGAATTTGACTAAATATTCACCACAAGCTGTGAGTGCCGCAAACAAATTAAAATGTTTAATGCTACGACCGGAACCCTTGCCCATACCATTTTCAATACTAATCAAAATGCAAGGTTTATGAAAACGCTCCGTAATTTTCGACGCCACAATACCAATAATACCATGATGCCAACCTTCTTTGGCCAGCACCAAAACAGAATCTGACTGATAATCAGCGTTCTCTTTCAGCATCTTTTCAGCATCTTCTAAAATGTCCTGCTCAATATCCTGACGTTCTTTGTTTTCCTCATGCAGTTTTTGTGCATAATCCTCAGCCGTTTTATCATCAACGGCCAAAAGAAGTTCCACCGCCGTTGTGGGCGATCCAATTCTGCCTGCCGCATTAATGCGTGGTGCTAACACAAAACCAACCGTACCCGTTGTAATTCGTCCACCCTCTACGCCTGCTAGTTTTATCAGCGCCCGAATCCCCCGATTTGCCGTATATTCCATTTGTGCCAAACCTTTTTTAACAATAATTCTGTTTTCACCCGTCAGCGGCATAACATCTGCAATCGTTCCCAATGCTACTATATCCAAATATTCATCAAAAAGTGCCTGCATATGCAATTTCATTGCAATAGTTAACCCTTGCAGCAATTTAAAAATAACACCAATTCCGGCTAATTTTTTAAAGGGATAATCACAATCGTTTCGTTTTGGATTTAAAACAGCCACCGCATCAGGGATATCTTCTTTACACTCGTGATGGTCTGTCACAATTACATCTATCCCTAATGATTGAGCATATTTCACCTCACGGATGGCCGTAATACCGCAATCCACAGTAATAATTAATCCGGCACCGCTAGCGGCAATATGGTCAATAGCTTGTTCGTTCATGCCATAACCTTCCCGCAACCGATCGGGAATATAATAAAACACTTGTCCCCCGCGGGAGCGTAAAAAATGCGTCAGAACAGCAGTGGAGGTAATGCCATCTACATCATAATCGCCATAAATTACAATCGTTTCATTTTGTTCAATCCCACGAATTACACGGGCAACCGCCTTGTCCATATCCCGCATTAAATACGGGTCACAAAGCTTATCAAGCTCCGGCATAATATATTCATCAAAGGATTCCACTTCACGTTTTAATAAAATTGATGCTACCACCGGCGGGATGCCATATCCTTCGCTTAACTCTTTAATGCGATCAGAGCAAAGCTGGGCAGTACGCATTTTCCATTTTTTATTTTGCATGTTTTGCTCCTCTCCACAAAACGGATAATGTCTTAATTTGAATTACGAGAAACTTGTCCAAACATAACCATAACTTCATCACTCTCTAGCGGGGCGGGAACTTTTAATTCTTTTTCATGTAGCGATACCATCAAAGTGGCATCATCGCCCCATTCTATTTCAAACAAATTTTCAGAAGTATAGATAACATCAGATACAAGGTAATTAAAGGGTTGGTTTTTATCTAAAATCGCCAGAGAATATTCTACCGGTTCTGCCGAAGCATCAAAAGTGAATAAATACGCACACTTAGTTTTCCCGGGAGAAACTGTTCTGAATAAAATCCCGCGTTTTTCTTGCCCTTTTACCTCTTCTTGCGCAATTTGTAAAACATTAGAAGGTTCAAAAGTGCGAACAACCTCTTCAGATGTCGATTCCTTAACAAAAAAACAGCCCGACAACGAAAAAGTGCTTATTACAATACAAAACAATAAGGCAACAAAACGCATCATAATCCCTTTCGTTTTAATAAAATAATTTATTATATTATTTTATCACAATTTCTTCAATTTGACAAGGGTAAATTGACAGAAAACCGCAAAATACTGTCATCTTATTTTAATATTACACAAAATATAGAGATGAACCCTTTGTTTTAAACAAACATATTATGTATTGTAATTTCAATCCTTTTATTATTGAAAAATATGTGTCTTATCCGCCCGCAATAAGACAAAAAAAGAGATTCGGGTAGAAAGGTGCCGGATTATTATAATGCAAAATGAGATTATAAATAAAAAAGAAAATTTTACACTCATCGGTGGCGATGAACGAAATATTTCAACAGCCAACAGACTGTGTGAGTTGGGAATGAATGTATCGGTTTTCGGCTTTAACGACGACAGTATTTTTCACCAACGCATTCATCGTCCCAAAACGCTGCAGGATGCTATTAAGCAGGCCAACTACATCCTGTTACCATTGCCTTATTCAACAAACAACGAAACCGTTAATACACCCCTTTATGACAAAACAATTTCTATACAGGATGTCCTTTCGTTAATTGATAATACGCACACAATTTTTGCAGGAAAACTTGATAAACTGATTTGTGCTGAACTGGAAAATAAAAACATACCATATTTTGATTATTCTAAGCGAGAAGAATTTTCCGTTTTTAACGCAATTCCTACTGCTGAGGGCGCCATTTTAATTGCCCTGCGCGAATTACCCTTTATCATTAACGGTTCTAATTGTCTTGTGTTGGGATTTGGTCGTATTGCCAAAATTTTGGCCCATATGCTTAAGGGATTGGGGGCCCATGTTTGTGTGTCTGCAAGACGGCACAGCGACTTAGCTTTTATTCAATCGTATGGCTATCATGCTGTGCCCATCAACCAAATTACACGAATTATTGAAAAAAATCAAATCATTTTTAATACCATTCCCTATTTACTTTTAGACCGAGAGACCCTTAGCCATGTTCCAAAAAACAGTTTGATTATTGACCTTGCATCCAAACCGGGAGGAACTGATTTTGAAGCAGCCGAAAAATTAGGTTTAAAAACCATCCACGCCTTATCTCTGCCCGGCAAGGTTGCACCGCTGACTGCAGGAACGATTATCTGTGATACCATTTTAAATATTATTAAAGAAACGGAGGTGAAGGAATGAACGATAAAACTATAGGTTTTGCCATAACCGGCTCCTTTTGTACCTTTAAGCGCGTGTTGCAGGAATTAAAAAACTTGAAAGAAACCGGCGCAAATATTTTGCCGATTATGTCACAGACCGCTTTTTCTACCGATACACGTTTTGGTTTATCCGCTGATTTTATTGCAGAGATTATGCAAATTACCGGCCATCCCATTATTCATACCATTGCAGAAGCCGAACCCATTGGCCCAAAAAATTTGTTGGACGCCCTGGTGATTGCTCCCTGCACCGGTAACACATTGGCAAAGCTTGCAAACGGTATTACAGACACTTCTGTGACCATGGCCGCCAAAGCCACGCTAAGAAACCAAAAGCCTGTAATTATTGCGGTTTCATCTAATGACGGTCTTGGCGGGAGCGCCAAAAACATTGGAATGCTACTGAACACCAAAAACATTTATTTTGTTCCTTATGGTCAGGATGACCCGGTGAAAAAAACTAATTCTTTGGTGGCAGATATGTCTAAAATTACGGAAACCCTGCAGCTGGCCTTAAACCAAAAGCAAATTCAGCCAATTGTTTTTTAAATAACAAAAAGGGAGTGTAAAAAACCCAGTTTTACACTCCCTTTTATCAACAAATAAAAGACAAACTTTATTGAAGTTCTTCTCCTCTTTCCAGTGCCACATCAATGTTGGCACAGAAATTTTCAGGCTTAATCAATTCATAAAGGCCCGCCTTTTTCATTGCACAAAGCGGTTGCGGGTTAACATGAGACATAACGACAGTTATTCCCTGTGCGGCACATTTGGTTACAAACTGTTCCAGCATCCGCAAGGCATCGGTATCAATGGAAGAAACGGCACGCATTCTTAAAATAATACATTTAGTATATTCTTTTGGCTGAATTTGACCAATTTGACTGGCCACAGCAAAAAACATGGGGCCGCTTAACTCATAAACGCTGATATGTTTAGAAACCTGACGCAGTTCCTCTGTGGCAGAGACATCTTCCTGTTCAGCATAACGCCAGCTTTTTACCTTTGATTCATCACTTAAACGATACATAAATAAGACGCAGGCCGCCACCAAACCAACCTCAATTGCAACTACTAAATCAAAAATTACCGTTAGCAAAAAGGTTACCACCAGCACTAATATGTCGCTCTTAGGTGATGTTTTAATCACATGAACAAATTGCCGCCATTGGCACATGTTATAAGCAACCTGAATTAAAATAGCCGCTATGGCTGGCATGGGAATCCAGGCTGCATAAGGCATGAGCACTGCCAAAATAGCAAGCAACACTACCGCATGAATCATGGCAGAAACCGGTGTCCTGCCGCCGTTTTTCACATTGGCAGCTGTCCGGGCAATAGCGCCGGTTGCAGGAATACCGCCAAACAATGCCGAACAAATATTGCCCAAGCCTTGTCCTAACAGTTCAGCATTAGAACGATGTTTGCGGTTAACCATGCCGTCGGCCACAACGCAAGAAAGCAATGATTCAATACCCGCCAAAAGTGCAATGGTAATGGCATCCGGCAACAGTTCTGTCATTATTGTAAAACTGAACACCGGCAGACGAAAACTGGGCAACGTACGGCTTACAGTATATAAGTCACCAATGGTGTTAACCTCCATGCCAAAACCTTTTACCATAACAATCCCCACAGCAACCGCCAGCAAAGAAGCCGGAATTTTATCATATATTTTAGGCCAGATCATCAGCACTGCCAAGCAAACTAGGCCCACAATGACCGCCTGCACATTGACGGTTGCTATATTTTCAAAAAACATCACAATTTTTTCCATTGTTTCAATTGGCGCTTCGCCGTTTAGATACGTCACCCCAAAAAAGTCTTTCAACTGACCAATCACTAAGGTGACAGCAATGCCGGCTGTAAAGCCGGTGGTGATTGTGTATGGAATGAAACGAATCAAGTTACCCAATTTTAAAAATCCCATTATTAAGAGAAGAATACCAGCCATAATCGTTGCCAAAGCCAAGCCCTCCACGCCGTTTCTGGCAACAACGCCGGCAACAATGGTGGCAAAAGCAGCCGTTGGGCCGGATATCTGCACACTACTGCCACCAAATAAAGCGGTTACAAAACCAGCTACTATAGCTGTATATAAACCTGCTTCTGGCCCAACACCGGAGGCTATGGCCAAGGCAATGGAAAGGGGCAATGCAATAATCGCCACAATAATACCAGCTATTAAATCACGAAAAAATTGCGGACGATTATACTCTCTTAAATCTGAAAAAAATATAGGTTGAAACTGTTTCACTAATGGTCTTCCTTTCAAAATAACTTGTTTGTACCAAACCTCACCTATTATAGCACTTTTTATGACTTAATGCAAGAAAGATTTCCTTTATTTGTCTCAAAATTATGCAAAAAATGTCACAATAATTTATCTTTAAGCAACAAATTGTGACAGCCTACGCTATTGCCACCGCTTTTTCATTTTGATACAATGGTGTAAAACGAAAATGTGGAGATGTTTATCATAGAAGAAAAGAATGAATTATTTCAGAAACAATTAATTAAAAAAACGACTATTTTTACCGATTTTACAGGCATTAAGTTACATAGTGCTCAAAAAGATTTTATGATTCATCCTCTTTGTTTATGTGTAGAATGTCCACATCCGTGCCCGGCTTTTTCCAAAAACACCTTACAATATGGTGTGGCAGAAAACGGAAGACTTTTTTTCTGCGCCGCCGGTTACTGTTTTATCGCACTTCATGTAAAGTTCAGCAGTCATCACGCCGTTTCTTTATTATCCTTTCCCATTCTCTGCAGTGATGCTCTCCTGCTCACTGGCGACTTACCCATGATTGTGAAACCAGAGCAAATTATGCAGGCTTTTTATCTTTTAAAGGCCTTAATGATGCATGAGTATCGTCCTTCCTTACAAGACTTGCTGTATGACGGGCTTTCAAACACCGTCCGGCACTGCAACATTGAAAAGGCGCAATTCATTATAGAGCACGCCCTGGAAAAATTCTTATCCCAAGAAGGGCACAATATTGACTGCATGAAATCGGACTGTATTCATTTAATTTTTACAATGTATCAATTAATCAACGCACAAAAAGGCCATAATGATATAATCGCTCCATCAAAAAAGCAACTTTCTGCCTTAATCTGCGCCAAAAGCATTGGTGAATTAAAAAGTTGTGTGGACGAAGCGGGTAAACTGTTTATGAATGCCTTATTTCACCCCATGATTTGTAAACACCACTATTTAATACAAAAGGTTTTAAAAATTATGGAAGAAAACTATCATTTAAAATTATCGCAACACGTTGTCGCCAATACTGTTTATTTAAGTCCATCTCATTTTTCAAAAATTTTTAACGAAGCAACCGGAATGAGTTTTAATCAATGTCTTAACCAGATTCGTATTACAAAAGCAAAAGAATTGCTCTCTCTGCCTACCCTTTGTATAGAGCAAATTCACAGCATGGTCGGCTTTGAAAACCGCAGTTATTTTGGCAAAGTATTTAAAGCCATAACCGGCACCACGCCAAAGCAATATCGAAACCGCATAATAAATTAGCTGTAACAAAGCAAATTGCTTTGTTACAGCTAATAAAATATTACCCTATTATGCTAACTAAGGCATCAAACTCTTCAACTGTTTCAATGGGGTAACTACCAATATGTTTGCCATTACATTTAGCCGCCGCCCACATGGTTACTTTACCGGATTTAACTCTTTCATGCAAACTGATAACAATAGGCTGATCCATATATTGTGACATGCCGTAGGCTTTTGCATATGTGCTGACATCAATCATTTCGCTTGTTTCAGGATGCTTGATTTTTGAGCCGGAAACCATTGTGACCGTTACGCTTTTTAAAATGCGTGTATCCTCATTTTGGTTGCCTGTGTCACCACTTGCCGGCGGTGTATTCTCCTTGGGCTTCTCTTCTGTTACCAGCTCATTATTTTGTGTTTCCATGTTATTTAATGGTTCTTCGGTCGCTTGTTTCTGATATATCTTTTTAAATAATTTATCATTTGTTTTAATATTTATATAAATTTTTTCCATATTCTCGATGGAATCAAATAGCACGGAAGAATTTTCTTTAAATACCTTGTCCTCTAACCCACCGTTTTTAAGATAGTCATCAGACTTTGCAATAGTATAATCAAGCGTTAAACTTTTAGGTGCATTGTCCGTCTTAAACACTATTTTTTCTAACAGAACGCCAGCCGGTAAAGCTTTCATAACTAAATTGGGTACACTGTTTTCATCTTCTGCATTTATGCTATTGAGCTGTAAAAGCATCGCCTTGTTGTTAGAATCCTGATAATAAGGTCCTTCAAAAATAACAAGTTCATCTGCTAAATAGCGGCTATAATTCTCTTGTTCAGAAAAATCTTTTTTAAGATTTTTAATCAACTGTGGTGCATTATCAAAAACATATTGTCCATCAGCTCCTTGATAATAGGTAAACAAATAATGATTCGTTCCGTCATTGGTAAGGTAATACCATTTTTTTAATTCACGACCACCGTCACTACCGACAAAACTCAACACATGAATGCCCTCATTGGCTTTAGGCTGATGCTCTTTGTTCATCCACGCATCCAACTTTGACACATTATAAGCAAAATAGCCATATTCATTCTGCAGGCTATAAACTGTTTCTTCCAGTTGTTCGCCAGAGGCAACATGGGCAGGTTTTTCGGGTGCGTAGTCATCAATAGCCGGCAAGGTAACGCCAGATAACATTGTCATAACAATTCGCTCATTAACATCCTGAAAAGTTAAAACCAGCTTATAAGGCGGCGCCGGTGACAATTCATCAAAAACATATTGTAAAATCTGTTCTCCACTTGCTTCAAAAGACAGCTCATATACTTTGGTTGCATATCGGTCCGATTCCCTCACTTCCGGCTCTGCTACATCAAATCCAGATAGACCGGGAATGTCTATCAGTCCGCAATCTTTATATAATAGTGAAAGTTTGCCTTTTTCTTCGTTTTTATAAGAAAAAGACAGGGCATTCTCCTCCGTTTTAACTTCCCACCGTGCCGGCACACAAACACCATAGCCCTTTAAAGATACTTGCTGATAACCATACCCGCGAAGGAATACATAAACCCCTCCGCCAAATAACAAAAGCAAAGCAGTCATAATGCTAACAACAATCCAAATAACTTTTTTCCTTTTCATAGCCGCCTCCATTTATCAAAAATTTAGCTAAAACAGGTAATTTTAAAAAAAATATCTTTATTAATTCATTTTATCATCTTTCTTCATAACATTCAATAACATTTTTTGGGCATTTTTCAACGCAAGTGCCGCAATTTGTGCACAAACTGTATTGAATGGTAGCAACATTATCTCTAACACGAATGGCATGTGTTGTGCAATTTTTTTCACAAATTTTGCAACCAATGCAACCCACTTTACAAATATCTTTTAACGCAGCGCCCTTGTCTTTTGATTTACATTTTACAATTGTGCGTTTATTTGCATCCATTATTTCAATTAATCCTTTAGGACAAACAGAAACGCAGGTACCGCAACCCACACATTTTTCGCTGTCAATTTCTGCTACACCATTAACAATAGAAATAGCATTAAACTTACACACACTGGCACACGTTCCATAGCCCGAACAACCATATTGACAGGCTTTATCGCCGCCACCATAGCGATGGGCGGCAACACAATCCATAATGCCGTCATATTGATATTTTTGTACCACATGTTCACAAGTACCACGGCAAAGCACTCTGGCTACCCGTTTTTGTGCAACGCCTGCCTCTAAGCCAATCAATTCGGCAATTTCGTTACTGGCGTCTGCCTTTAACACTGCACAGGCACTTGGCATAGCACGTCCTTGTGCCAAGGCTTTTGCCATGGCAGAACAACCTGCATAGCCGCAACCGCCACAGTTTGCACCAGGCAGCAAACCCTCAATTTTTTCTACACGTTCATCTCGCTCCACACGAAACACTTTTGCAGCCGCCCCTAACAAGGCGCCAAATACCATGCCTAAGCCGCCCAGGGCGATTACAGGCAATACGATTGAAATCAATGAAATTCCTCCTCTGAAATGAGCACAATTAAAACTTTAAACCTTGAAATCCTAAAAATGCCATAGCAATCAATCCCGCTGTGACCAAGGCAATGGGAAAGCCTTGCATTACTTTTGGAATATCCGATGTCTCCAACCGTTCACGCACACCTGCAAACAACACAATTGCAAGCATAAATGAAAGCCCGGCAGAAAAGCCATAGACTACAGAATAGATGAAATCATATTGTTCTGTTATATTCAAAATTGCAACACCAAGTACAGCACAATTGGTGGTAATCAGCGGTAGATAAATACCTAACGCATTATATAAAGCAGGTGAAAACTTTTGAATCACCATTTCCACGAACTGCACCAAAACGGCAATCACCAAAATAAATGCCACCGTTTGCATATAGCCAATGCCCAATTTGTCTAAAATAAATGTTTGCACCAAATAGGTCGCAGCTGATGCAACCGTCATAACAAAAGTTACAGCCAAACTCATACCAACTGCCGTATCTACCTGCTTAGAAACGCCTAAAAAGGGGCAACACCCTAAAAATTTAACCAAAACAAAGTTATTAACTAAAATAGTGGTGATGCTGAGCAAAATCAAGTCCAAAATCATTTTGCCCCGCCCCCCTTCTTTTTGGTTGTTAACATGTTAATCAGCCCTATTAACAAGCCTAAAACAATGAATGCTCCCGGCGGTAAAATCAACATTGTCGCTGGTTGAAAACCAGAGCCGAAAACTGAAACGCCCAAAAAGGTTCCGTTACCAAGCACCTCACGGATTGTCGATATAATGACAAGAGCCGCTGTAAAGCCAAGACCCATGCCTAACCCATCCAATGCTGATTGACCAACCGTGTTTTTAGACGCAAATGCTTCGGCACGAGCCAAAATAATACAGTTAACAACAATTAGCGGAATAAAAAGACCTAAGGATTTACTAACCGCCGGCAAATACGCTTTTAAAAGCATTTCAATCATCGAAACAAAACCGGCAATCACAACAATATAAGAAGCTATACGGATTTTATTGGGAATCAATCGGCGCAAAAGTGAAATAACAACATTCGATGCAATTAAAACCGCTGTTGCAGATAGTCCCATACCCAATCCATTCATGACGCTAGTTGTAACTGCCAACGTGGGACACATGCCTAAAAGCTGCATAAAGATGGGATTTTCTTTAATAATACCATTTGTCAAAGTTCTCATTCCGTTCATGCCTTACCTCCCTGCCAGCAACGAATTAACCGTTGCAATCGCCGCATTTACACCATCTGTTACAGCTTTTGAAGTCACTGTGGCACCGGCTATTGCAACAATTTCATTTTCCTTTGCCATCCCGGTTTTTATCACCTGTACTGGTTCGTTAATTTCTTTACCAGCAAATTGACCGATAAAAGTTTCGTCCTGTGCTTTTGAACCAAGACCGGGCGTTTCAGATAAAGAAACAATTTTTACTGCTTCAATTTCCCCGGATTGATGAATACCCACCATCATTTCAACAGCACCGCCAAAGCCGTTAGGGGCAACACTAATGCAATACCCTACTAATGCTTCACCGTTTTTTCCTTCAAAAACTTGGCGAACCGGACTGCCTTCAATCGGCTGATAATCAACTTCTATAAAATCACTGGCAGACCTGAGCACAGCTGATCGTGCCTCTGCCTGCTCTTTTTGTGCGTTCTTTTCTATTCTTTCTGCCGTTAACATATTCACAGATGCTAAAAATAATGATACTACGGCCGTTATCAAAAATAAAACGCCAGCCAAAGTAAATATATTTTCGTTCTTCTGCATTTTTTTCACTCCTTGAAAAAACATCTGTTATCTGTTCACATTAGCTTTTTTTACATAACCAAATTTTTTAGGTTTACACCATTTATCAATGAGCGGTGTTGCCACATTCATCAGCAAAATAGCATAGCTAACGCCCTCGGGATAACCGCCAAACCGCCTGATGACAAAAGTGATGATGCCGCAACCAACACCCATAATCACCTGGCCTTTTCCCGTCACAGGCGATGTTACATAATCTGTCGCCATGAAAAAGGCACCCAGCATCAAACCGCCACCAAAAATGTTATATAACATGCTGTCCACAGCACTCATGCTGCCCATTGAAAATAAAAATGTTAATACGGCTACCGTTCCTATAAAACTAAGGGGAATTTTTATATTAATGACTTTTCTTGCTAAAAGATATACCCCGCCAAGCAAAAGAGCAAAAGCAGAAGTTTCGCCAATACAACCGCCGATATTACCTAAAAACATATCTAAAACCTGCGGCAATTCTGCCACAGTTTCTCCACCTTTTAAAATAGCTAAAGGTGTGACTGATGACATAACATCAGCATCAATAAAAAATCCGGTTGAAAACGGTTTCACAAATTTCGTCATTAAAACCGGCCACGAAGCCAGCAAAAAGGCTCTACCACCAAGAGCCGGGTTCATAAAATTGCAGCCAATGCCGCCAAACAGCTGCTTTACAATAATAATGGCCACAAAGGCACCAATCACTGGAATCCACCAAGGGACAGTGACCGGCATATTAAACGCTAAAAGCACCCCTGTTACAACCGCACTTAAGTCATAAATCATAATCGGTTTATTTAAAAATCTTTGCCACAAATATTCAAATCCCACACAGGAAACAACCGAAATTGCAATAATCATAAAGGCACGGATGCCAAAAAACAGCACCCCGCAAATCAAAGCCGGCATAAGTGCCAGTAAAACATCAAACATAATGCGCTGTGTGGTATCTTTACTGCGAATGTGGGGCGATGATGACACAATCACTTTTTTTTCAGCCATTTTTTTCTTCCTTTCAGTTCCCGTCTATTGCACTTTTTTACTTCTCTGCTTCCCGAGCCTAATAGATTGTACAAGATAACGTTTTGCAGGGCAACTGTAAGAGCAACAGCCACACTCGATGCAATCCATAATGTTTTCTTGTTTACATTTTCCCCAATTTTCAGCAAGGGTATAGGCATTGAGTAAAAGCGGACGCAAATTCATAGGGCATGCCTCGACGCACTTTCCACAACGAATACATGGTGTTTCAGAGGTGTGTGACACCTCGTTTTCTGTTAAAAGCAAAATAGAGGATGTCCCTTTCACCACCGGCACATCTAATGAAAATCCGGCAATTCCCATCATAGGACCGCCCATAATAATTTTCGCCGGTTCTTCCTTTAAACCGCCTGCAGCATCTATCACATGGCGAAACGGTGTCCCGATGCGCACTTCGTAATTACCCGGTTTTTCTACTACGTTACCAGAAAGAGTCACAATTCTTCGCATAAGCGGCAAGCCCATTGAAAGAGCACGGTAAATCGATGAAACCGTATCAATATTTAAAACAAGACAGCCTATATCCATCGGCAAGCCACCGGATGGAACTTCCCGACCCGTCACCGCATAAATCAACTGTTTTTCAGCCCCTTGCGGATATTTTTTTGCAAGGGTTAAAATTTCAATACCAGGATACGCTGCAACACGCTGCTTTAATAATTTAATCGCATCCGGCTTGTTTTCTTCTATCCCTATATAAGCTTTTGCATCGGGGAATAAATGCTTAACAAACAAAAGACCTTCCAGCACTTCTTCGGGATATTCCAGCATAACACGATGGTCTGAAGTGAGATAAGGTTCACATTCAGCGCCGTTTACAATGATGTGAGAAATCGGTTTATCATACGGCGGTGAAAGCTTTACATGGGTAGGAAAGCCGGCACCACCCATCCCCACAATACCTGCCTCACGAATAATCTGTATAATTTCATCATTGTTCAAAAGGTCAATATGCCATAAATTGATAGGGGCAGCCGGTGTATCCAAGCCATCATTTTCAATCACAATTGTTGGCACTTTAACGCCGCTGGGATGTAGATATAAACCAATGTCTTTAACCACGCCGGAAATAGAAGAATGAACTGGCACAGTCATTTTCGCCGTACTATCAGCTATTTTTTGCCCCATCACCACGCTATCACCCGGTTTAACCATAGGCTCAATCGGCGCACCAATATGCTGCTGCAAGGGAAAATACAAAAGTTCAGGTGCAGAAACTTTCTGTATGGGACAGGCTTTTGTCTGCTCTTTATGGTCATGAGGATGTATTCCTTTTTTAAACGATCGTTTTTTCAACCAAAAAATCCTCCCATTCTATCAAACCTTACCGGCAAAAAGTTGCCGGTATCTTTTCATGCTTTTTGGATATATCAATAACAGAGCCAAAAATTTAGTGCAATAAATTACAATATACATGTCAGCACTTCAAAAAATTACTATTTTAATACATATATTTAATTATAGCGCAATACCGCTAAAAAAGCAAGAAAAGTTATTTTTTTAACGCATTGCGTTATCATTTTAACAGAGTGGCATGTTTTGCTAAAATTCTTTGACTTTTTAAGGAAAAAAGTGTATAATAAAATTGTGTATATTTGTTGCAAGGAGTTTCTGTATGGCAAAAGATCAAATTTATGTTAAGGGTGCAAAAGAACATAATTTAAAAAACATTGATGTGACCATTCCCCGAGATAAACTAGTGGTTTTTACCGGTTTATCCGGTTCAGGCAAATCCTCTCTTGCCTTTGATACAATTTATGCCGAGGGGCAAAGACGATATATGGAGTCTTTGTCTTCTTATGCACGCCAGTTTTTAGGTTTAATGGAAAAGCCAGATGTTGAAATGATCGATGGGCTTTCACCCGCTATCAGCATCGATCAGAAAACCACCAGTAAAAACCCCCGTTCTACTGTAGGTACAGTTACAGAAATATATGACTATCTCCGTTTATTATACGCCCGCATTGGCGTGCCCCACTGTCCCAAATGCGGCAAAGAAATTAAAAAGCAAAGTGTTGACCAGATTGTTGACCAGGTTCTTACTCTTAAAGAAGGTACAAAATTTCAGGTTTTGGCGCCTATTATCCGTGGCAAAAAAGGTGAGCACCAAAAACTTTTGGAGGATGCTAAGCGTAACGGATTTGTCCGGGTGAAAGTGGACGGCATTTTGTATGATTTATCCGAAACCATTCCCTTAGAGAAAAACAAAAAGCACACCATTGAAATTGTTGTGGACCGTTTGGTTGCCGGCGGCGACCACAAAAAGCGTTTGGCAGATTCTTTAGAAACAGCTCTACGATTAGCTTCCGGTTTGGTTGTAATTGATATGATTGACGGCGAAGAACTTTATTTTAGCGAAAACTATGCTTGTGATGATTGTGGCATTAGTTTAGAAGAAATGGCGCCCCGTTCATTTTCCTTTAACAGCCCCTTTGGTGCCTGTCCCCATTGTGCAGGCTTAGGAACACAGATGAAAATCGACCCTGCATTGGTCATTGATTTTAGCAAATCATTAAATGATGGTGCTGTATCTGCCATCGGTTGGGGCAATGCTGATAATTCTGAAAGCGTTTCCTATATGTATTTTACTGCACTCTCTAAGCGATATAATTTTTCTTTGGACACACCTGTATGCGACTTGCCCGAAGAGGTTGTTGACGTGTTGTTATACGGCACAAAGGGAGAAAAACTGGATTTATCTTATGAACGTTCTTATGGCACAGCCAATTACAGAGCTGCTTTTGAAGGCGTAATCAACAATTTAGAACGTCGCTATAACGAAACCACCAGCGAATATATGAAAACAGAATATGAAAAAATGATGTCCTTTAAAGAATGTCCCGTATGTAATGGCAAGCGCTTAAAACCAGAGCCACTGGCAGTTACTGTGGGTGGCATTAACATTTGCGAGCTAACCCAACTTTCTGTTCGTGATTCATTGCAATTTTTTAATGACTTATCCCTTTCTGAGCGTGACATGGCCATTGCCCGCTTAATTTTAAAAGAAATCAAAGAACGGCTGGGCTTTTTATCTGATGTGGGACTAAACTATTTAACCTTGTCCCGTTCTGCCGGCACCCTTTCTGGTGGCGAGGCACAACGAATCCGTTTAGCCACCCAAATTGGCTCCAGTTTAATGGGTGTGCTCTATATTTTAGACGAACCCTCCATCGGTCTTCACCAGCGGGATAATGACCGTCTGCTTGCCACTTTAAAACGCCTGCGTGATTTGGGCAACACCTTAATTGTGGTTGAACATGATGCCGATACTATGTTTGCTGCTGATTATATTGTTGACATTGGTCCCGGTGCCGGTATTCATGGCGGTGAAATTGTGGCACAGGGAACCGTTGAGGAAATAATGGCGAACAAAAACTCCATTACCGGCCAATATTTAAGTGGCGAAAAATTCATTCCCGTCCCGACCGAAAGACGAAAGGGGAACGGACATTTTTTGAAAATTAAAGGTACTTCACAAAACAATTTGAAAAATATTAATGTAGATATTCCGTTAGGTACTTTCTGTGCTGTTACCGGTGTTTCCGGCTCCGGCAAATCGTCTTTGGTCAACGAAGTGCTCTTTAAGCATCTGGCACACAAGTTAAACAAAGCACACACCCATGGCGGCAAAGTGAAAGTCATTGAGGGACTGGAGCATTTAGACAAAGTCATTGACATTGACCAATCACCCATTGGACGCACCCCCCGTTCCAATCCGGCGACCTACACAGGTGTATTTAGCGACATCCGCAATGTATTTGCAGGCACTACTGAAGCCAAAATCCGCGGCTATAAACCCGGTCGTTTTAGTTTTAATGTGAAAGGCGGACGTTGCGAATCATGTTCCGGTGATGGTATTATTAAAATCGAAATGCACTTTTTGCCGGATATTTATGTCCCCTGCGAGGTTTGTAAAGGAAAACGTTATAATCGGGAAACGTTAGACGTAAAATATAAAGGGAAAAACATTCACGACGTCTTGGAAATGTCGGCGGAAGAAGGTTTGGAATTTTTTAAAAACATTCCCAAAATTAGCCGCAAATTGCAAACCTTGTGCGATGTTGGACTTTCTTATGTTAAAATCGGTCAGCCCTCTACCCAACTTTCCGGCGGCGAGGCACAACGAGTAAAATTGGCTACCGAATTGTCCCGTCAAGCCACCGGTAAAACCATTTATATTTTAGATGAGCCCACCACTGGTTTGCATACCGCCGATGTGCATAAATTGCTGGAGGTTTTGCAGCGATTAACCGATGCAGGCAATACAGTTTTAGTCATTGAACACAATCTGGATGTGATTAAATCCGCCGACTATGTTATTGACTTAGGTCCCGAAGGCGGTGATGCCGGCGGTCAGGTGATTGCCACAGGTACACCGGAAGAAATTTGTGCTTGTTCTGCTTCTTATACAGGACAATATTTAAAGCGCGAAC
>JAZODT010000079.1:0-8259 GCA_045597205.1 Clostridia bacterium | reverse complement strand
TGAAAAGGTGCTGGAAGACAGCGGTTATCGTGCTATGCTTTTGATGGACGATTCTATTGAAAATCAAATCCGAATGGATAATATTAACGAACTTGTAAATGCTGTACTTGAATATGAACGCAATGATTCTGAGCCTACACTGGCAGGATTTTTGGAACTGACCGCCTTAATTTCAGACGTGGATAACTATGACGAAACGGCTGACAGTGTTGTTTTAATGACATTGCACAGTGCTAAAGGTCTTGAATTTCCCCTTGTTTTTCTCTGTGGGTTAGAGGAAGGATTGTTCCCCGGTTTTAAATCCTTAGCAGAAGATGATATTGAAGAAGAGCGCCGCTTGTGCTATGTGGGCATCACCCGTGCCAAAAATCATTTAATTCTTTCTCATGCAGCATACCGAAACCGTTATGACAGCGGTGGTTATACCATGCCCTCCCGCTTTTTAGAGGAAATTCCCTTGCCCTGCTTAAACGCTTTGGTAAAAGAACCCCCACGCATAGCAGACGCCCCAAAAAAGAAACAGGATTATCAGTTTTATGATAACACACAAACACTACTCTCTGCTCTTTCTAAAGATAAGGAAGCGAAAAAGAAAGCCGCTGCAGCCTATGCCCCCGGTGATTTGGTATTACATAAAAAATTTGGCCGTGGCATGATTATTTCTGTCACCCCCACCGGCAGCGATGTGCAGCTAGAAATTGCTTTCGATGAATTAGGAACAAAAACCATGTTGGGCTCATTTGCCAAACTGACAAAAGAAAATTAATGATAAAGTTTATTTAAAAATCAATATTTTTTGCGCAACTGTTTATACTAAATGAAAAATACTGTAGCGGGAGTTCTCCTCTCGCTACAAACCTTTTTCCAGATGAACAGGAGGCGCTTTTTCTTTGTTTAATACCGTTTTAATTCTTTTACAGCTTTTTTTAACGATTGTCATGGGAATGTATTTTTTTAATATGTTGCGTGGTCAGCATCAAAGCAAATCAGGTCTTGAAAGTGACTCGCTGCGTGAACTTGACAAATTGCACCGATTAAAACAAATTAAACTGACAAAACCATTATCCGAAACCACCCGCCCTGCCAACCTTTCAGAAGTACTTGGTCAGACCGATGGTATTAAAGCCTTAAAAGCAGCATTATGCGGCCCCAACCCGCAACACATTTTAATTTACGGACCACCCGGTGTAGGTAAAACAGCGGCTGCCCGTGCTGTTTTGCAAGAAGCCATCCGTTCTGATGTTTCTCCTTTTCGACAAGGTGCTAAATTTATCGAGATGGATGCCACTACCCTGCGTTTTGATGAGCGTGGTATTGCCGACCCCTTAATCGGCTCTGTTCACGACCCTATTTATCAGGGGGCTGGTGCCTACGGTCCCGCCGGTGTTCCCCAGCCTAAGCCAGGTGCTGTCACAAAAGCACACGGAGGCATTTTGTTCCTTGATGAAATCGGTGAATTGCATCCCACTCAAATGAATAAGTTATTAAAAGTGTTAGAAGACCGGACCGTGTTTTTAGAAAGCGCTTATTATGCCTCCGGCAACAAAGACATTCCGCCTCATGTGCACGAAATTTTTCAAAAAGGTCTGCCCGCCGATTTTCGTTTAATCGGTGCTACTACCCGTGGACCGGAGGACATTCCGCCGGCGCTCCGTTCCCGTTGTGTGGAAATATTTTTTACTTCGTTGTCAACAGAAAATTTGCGAATGATTGCAAAAAATGCCGCCCAAAAAGGCAATTTTATGATTGACAACACCTCTTTAGACCTAGTTTGTGAATATGCCCAAAACGGCCGTGACACCGTTAATATTGTGCAAATTGCTGGCAGCGTTGCCCAACTGGAAAATCGCTTAGAAATCACCCCAACTGATGTGCAGTGGGTTGCTGAATTTGGACGCTATACACCCCGATACGAAAAGAAAGTCACTGACCGTTCTTATATTGGCTTGGTCAATGGCCTAGCCGTCACCGGCGCCGATGCCGGCACAGTTATGGACGTGGAAGTGACCGCAGTGCCCTGCCTTTCCGGTAATGGCAAACTTTCTGTTACCGGCATTGTGGAAAGCCAGGAATTAGAAGCCAGAGGCGGTCGCTTAATTCGTGCAAGCTCTGCCCGGGCATCCATAGAAAACATGATAACCGTTTTAGAACGGTTTTATGGCATTGATTGCAGTGCCTATCACCTGCACATTAACTTCCCCGGCGGCACACCTATAGACGGCCCTTCTGCCGGCGCTGCCATTGTCACTGCTGTTTATTCTGCCATTATGGGCATTCCAATTCATAACCGTATTGCAATGACGGGCGAGATTTCTATTCTCGGCAAAGTCAAACCAGTTGGCGGCGTGACGACCAAAATAGTTGCTGCCGCTGCAGCCGGTGTTAAAACAGTGTTTGTGCCCAAAGAAAACTGTCGCAATGGATTAAACATTCAAAATATTGACATTGTACCCGTTGAACACATTAGCGATATTTTTAGCCGTATTTTTGATATTACCACGATTTCTGAACCAATCCCCGCTGCTGTTGCGCCGCAACCCATGCATATCATTAGCGCCAGCGGCATTGAAAATGCAAATGTCCCGCAACAAATATCCGAATCTAATCGTTTATGACAAAATCTTCTTAATAATTTGCATTTCTTTCTATGCTGTGATACAATAGAAATATCACAGCATAGAAAGGACGACCATTATGTCAAAATTAATCCGACATTCTTTGGCCAGCGGTGTTTTGGTTGGTATTGGCGTTATCATTAACACAGTTGCTCCAAATTCTATTGCAGGTTCGTTTTTATTTAGTTTGGCGCTTTTGACCATTATCAAAAACGATTTCACTTTATACACCGGTAAAATTGGCTTTATTTGCGATATTCCTTTGCGGGACCTGGCCGTTATGTTATTGTTTAATTTAATTAGTATCTTTGTAACGGTTTATATGATTATTCTGCAGCGCGAGCCTGTGTTTGCCACTATGACAGAAGTGGCACAGGTGAAATTTGGCCACAGTTTTTTATATTTACTTTGTCATGGAATGCTCTGTGGTGCTTTAATGTTTATTGCTGTATATTCTAAAGACACGCTTATTACCGTTATGAGCATTATGGCCTTTATCTTATCTGGTTATGAGCACTGCATTGCCGATTTTCCCTACCTGTTCTTAACATTTTCGTGGCTAAACCTGTTAAAGTTTATTGTGATTATTTTAGGGAACTCATTAGGTTCTATTATTTGCCGATTACTCTTTGACGGAAAAAAAGAAACGATTAAATTTTAACCATAAAAACTGTAAAAAAGTCTGCGACTTCTGTCGCAGACTTTTATTATGTTAATCATTAAATTTCCATTTCATCAAAGGCTTGCAGCACACCGTCACAAACTGCTTGTGCCAGTTTTTGCCGATATTCCTCTGTCATCATTTTTTCACATTCCTCCGGATTGGAAATAAAACCAATTTCAATTAAAGATGCCGGCATTTTAGTTGAATTAATAACGGCCAAGCTTTTTCCATCTTTAACGCCGCGGTTATAAGCGCCTGTTTCTTGAACCAATTGTTCTAAAAGAATTTCAGACAAACGTGCGCTTGTCATGCCGTTAGAAACATTGCCGGCCTCTAAATAGCCATAGGTTTCAATTCCGTTGGGGTTTTCCATGATTGTTGAATTCGTATGTATGCTGACAAACAAAGAGGTGCCTGCATCATTGGCTATGCCGCCCACCCGCAAAAAGTCAACATAAACATCTTCTGTACGAATCATGTGCACTTCAACACCTGCTGCCTCTAACAGTTGTTGTGCTCTTAGTGCCACATCCAAATTAAAATCTTTTTCTTTGGCTTTTATGGTGCCATCTTCGTTATAAGATACCGCGCCACCATCCTGTCCACCATGGCCTGCATCCAGCATAACAGATCTTGGCAAAGCCTTATGAACAGATTTTAAGCGAATTTCATTATCCTGAACATACATCTCTGCCTCAGAAGATTTTAACTCAATGGTAATCATACCGTTTTCCTCATCATCGCCGGGCATATAGGTCATTTTTTTACCAAAAAAGCCTGTTACCGTTTTTTCTGCTTCTTCTTCAGGTAATGCCGTCCCCTTAATCGGTACAGTGATTTTGTTACGGGTTTTCACCGGTGTGCCCATTTCAAGGTTAAATTTAATAAAATCACGACCGCCTTCATAACCATAAACCACTTCATCAAAAATATTCGTAATCTCCGGTTTTGTCTCCGGTATAATTTCCGGATCAATGTTAACCGTGACAAAAACCTTTTTGCCGCTGGTTGTCACCTTATACCCAAGATTTTCAGTTAAATCCATAACAATACGGGCACTTTCATTTTGCTGCCCGAAACGGATTTGGGCAAGATTACCGGTCTCCATAGTGATTACAGACGGCAATTTACTGAATTTTGCACCGTTTATATCCACCACCAAACGCAAAGGATTTTCTAAAATAAAGGCATTATAGGATGGTGTGTTTGTATCTGTCGTAATCGTTAAAATGCCTTTCGTTTTATCGCCTTGGTTATACGTTACATTGATTACATCAATACTATTTTGCATACTACTATTCCCCGGGGTTATAACTGTTTCTTCTTTTCCGGTTTCAACTGGTTTGGACGTAATTAAAATAGTATCCGTTGTGTTGTCAAAATCCACTTTCATACCCAGCTTTTCAGCCACAAATCGCACAGGAATCATCGTATAATCATTAATAATTTTCGGTGCAATGGGCATAGTGTACCATTGACCTGTTACATTAATCAGGGTTTTATTAATTGTCATCGAAAGTCTTTTAGTACCCATTTTCACAATAACCTGTTGTGTGTCTGGCTCCCATGTAACGGTTGCACCCAACCCTTCTTCAAAAACTGCTCGAGCAGGAACAACAGAATAATCGTTAAACACAATCGGGGGCATGGCAGGGTTTAATTCTTTACCATCCACTTTTAATTTAAAAATATTACCGGTATATTCATGATATTTTCCGTCATAAAAATACTGCACGCCAAAGACGTTTACGACCGATGTCAGCAATAATAACAACGTTAAAAAAACAATTAAATATCCTCGTTTTTTGCTCAACCCTTTTCCTCCGTTCGTTTCAAAAATTGCATATAACCCTCTAAAATCAAAGTTGCCGCCACCGTATCCACAATAGCCTTACGTTTTTTTCCACGGACATCTAATTCACTTAAAAATCCATGAGCGGCAACTGTTGTTAAACGCTCATCCCAAAAATCAATTTCCATAGGAACAAGCGCTTGCAGTTCTGCTGCAAAGGCTCTGGCTTTTTCTGCGCTGGCGCCTTCTGTATTATCCATATTTTTCGGCAGACCCACCACAATTTTTTCCACACCCTGTTCTTTGGCAAGGGCCGCTATTTGTTCAGCCACCGTTTCAGATTGTTTCACTGTTCCCCATCCTTGCGCTGTAATACAAAGCGGGTCGGACAGTGCAATGCCAATTCTGGCATCCCCATAATCAATTCCCATTATTTTCATAAAATATCGCATGCCTTTCCGTTTGCTTTAATCAATCTTAGCAAACTCCCTATTCTATCTTATAGGTTAACCGCTTAATCATTGCCGTGGCAATCTCTGCGTTTTCTTTTGCTTTTAAAATTAACTGTGATCGTTTTTCTGTCAATGCATTTTTAATAGTTGCCTGCTCTTGTAATGCATTAAAAACAGCTTGCACAACATCCTCTTTTGAAAAATCTTCTACATTAACAACTGCTTCAATGCCGATATATTCCATAAAAGCATCCACCTTTTTATCATAGGAAAGGCCAACCGTAGGCACCAGTGCATCGGCAGCATAAATTAAAGAATGTAATCTTTCTGCCAGCACAACCTCCATGCGGCTAATGAGTCCAATGAGCAGTTCGGCAGGATAGCTTTTGCCTAAAACATAACTCTTGCAAGAAAGCAAGCCGGCAATTTTATTAGAAATTTCGTAATCCTCAGGATATTGCATAGGAACAAAAACCGGTGTGAGTGCATGGGCTTTACAAATTTCATCAATGGCTTCGGCCAGTTTGTTTTCAAAACCCGGACAACAGTTTTTCCAAGAGCGAACAGAAATACCCATTAATTTTTCTGTAGCAAAAATTCCTTCTTCCTGCAACAATTGCTCCACTTTTTCGTTGGGTGCTGATGCAATGGCAAGCGCCGGATCTGCCGTTACGATAGCTTTTTCTGCAGAAACACCCAAATTGGTTAATTCTGTTTTTGATATCATCTCTCGCAGTGTAATGGCCGATACATTCTCAAGAACTTTTTGTACCACAAACCTGTTTTTCTCTCGGTTAACCGGACCAATGCCGTTGGCATAAAGCATCACCGGAGCATTCGCTTTTTGTGCCAGTTTAATGATAGATAAATAATATTTTAGGGAACGGCTGGAAGTTACATCCTGCAACAGACTGCCGCCGCCACTGATAAATAGTTTTGTTTTTTTCAATGCTTTTAAAATAGTAAGAAAATTATATCGATTAATGGCTTTTACTGCATATGTCTTGGCTGTTTCTTTAGGGTTTTTGGATAAAACGCAAATATCTGCCCCCTGCATTTTCTCCCGCAAATGGCACAACATGGCCGAAAGCAAAGCTTCATCACCAGAATTACCATAGCCATAATAGCCCGAAATAACAGCATCCCAACTCTTTTTATTTTCTGCCTCGCAATACATCATGGCATTATCTTCAGCCATTTTAGCTACTGAATATCGCTGACAAATGACTTGGCGCGCATAGACCCCCCAGGCCTCCTGCTGCTCTTTTGAGGCAGACATAACTTTTTTTACATCATTAAGCAACAACTCTTTGGAAGAAAGAGCCAAACCACGGCAACAAAAATTGGTATCTATCCCTGTTTGGAGCTTGTCCTCTTCAAAAATGCCCAAATAACCTTCGTTGCCGGCAACAATGACCGGTTTTGCACAGGACATAGCCTCTAAAGCTGAACGGGAAACACCAATAAATAAATCAGACATAGCTGCAAACCGGTCAATATCTGTTCGTCCACCAGTTAAAGTAATCATTTGTCTGCCGATTTTGGCGTTAATTTCATCTGTCAAGGCTTTGAGTTTGTCAAAGACATTGCCGCCGCCGACAATGACAATCTCTGTTCCGGGAAATTCCTTTTCAATTTCCGGTGCAATTTCAGCCAAATGGAAAGCCACCAAAGCTCTGTCTTCATCCATGCGGCTGATATAGACAATTTTTTGACTCTCTTTTGATAAAGAAAACTCTTGCAGCAAAGAAGAAAAATCAGCTTGAGGAGAAAATTTATTAGTGTCAATCCCATTAATGGTAACAAAAATATCTTTTGGGTCTGTTCTATAATTATCCATTAGATAGGTTTTAATATCCTCGCTGACAGCCATCACCTTTTCGCCCCAGTTTGACAAATACTTAAGGCCTTTATCTGTACGAAAAACCCAATGGGCTGTTGTAACAAAAGTAAAATTCATAAACGGGTGCAAAAGCCCGCACAAAAAGGCAGGAATGCGACCATGAGCATGAACAATATCAATCTTTTCTTTACGAATAATATTTTTTAAGCCATTTAATGACTTTGACATTTTGACAGGATGTTTGGTGTACATAGGCACAACATAATGCTGAATGCCTGCCGCCTTTAAATGTTCTTCATAAACGCCGCCACCGGAGGCGACCACAACATCAAAGCCCTTTCTTTTAAGCTCTAAGCTCAGCTCTAAAACATGGGTTTCGGCACCACCTATTTCAAGACGCATCAGCGTCATTAAAATTTTCTTTTTTCTAATATCTGCCATAAAGAAGTCCCTCCCCTTTGCGGAATAAAAAACAACTGCTTTTAACACTTCTTTTTACAAAATTCTATCATGTACCTATTAAAATTATCATCTTAACAAAAAAATATAATGCAATATACATTAATTATATATTATTCCCTCATTTTTTTCAATTATTTCAACTTTTTTGTAACATAATTTTAAATATGCCGTCAAATTAAAGAAATTTTTGTAATGTTACGCAAAAAAACTGCCTTGCTTAATAAGCAAGACAGTTTTTATAAGTAAATATTTACCGCAAAACACGAACGCGTAAAACACCATCAATATTCTGCAGTTTTTCTTCAATATCTTCCTCCACAGAACCGATAATATCCATAATGGTATAAGCTGTTTCGTTTTTACTTTTATTCAACATGTTCTGAATGTTTAAATGCTTTTCAGCAAATAAAGAAGAGAATTGACTCAGCATG
>JAZODT010000078.1:0-3124 GCA_045597205.1 Clostridia bacterium | reverse complement strand
GTATATAGATAATCCACCCGGTCTCACCTCCTCAAGCTGCCTTTACAACCAACGTACCAAGCTCAAATAATTATTTTTTTATATTGAAATGGCATCAGCATTTAAAATTGTCCACAACTTTTTGTTTTTATTTTCTTAATTTTCTATTCAATTTTACCATTTCTTAACCAAATCTTTCCATTTGATGCTATTTTCTTTTTATTCATTACAATTTATGGTTTTCTTGTTATAAATTGGAAATAATTTTTCAAAGCAGAATACTGAGTTCGTATTTTCATTACACGAAAGCACCAAACAGCAAAAAAGCTGCTATGTTTTCACATAACAGCTTCTAAAAAGAAGAGCGCGAGACGGGATTCGAACCCGCGACCCTCGCCTTGGCAAGGCGATACTCCACCACTGAGCCACTCGCGCATAATATATATAGTATTCAGTTATCCAAGCGGGTGATGGGAATCGAACCCACGTATCCAGCTTGGAAGGCTGGTGTTCTACCATTGAACTACACCCGCGTGCCCAGAGCCGGAATCGAACCAGCGACACAGGGATTTTCAGTCCCTTGCTCTACCGACTGAGCTATCTGGGCTGATTGCTTCAACAGCAACGTAGCTATAATATCATTAATCCTTTTTCTTGTCAAGTAATTATTTTTATTTTTTATATTAAATTTCAAATTTGATTTTTCATCGCTTCACTTACTTATGTAAGCCGCCAGTTATGCACTGACAGCATGACGATTTATCTTAATTTTTCACGCCAAATGAATGATTAACAAGTTTTCCCCTGCCTGGACCTTTCCTGTTTGAAGCAATTCTACAGAAGATTCCGGACTAAGTTCTCCAAATACAATTGGAGACTCCAATGATGGTGCATTTTTCCTGACATATTCCATATCCACATGCATCAATCGATCACCTTTTCGAACCCGATCCCCTTCTTTAACAAACACCTCAAAACCCTGACCTTTCAAAGATACTGTATCAAGACCAACATGAATCAAAAGCGTTACACCTTCATCCGTTCGAATTCCCAAAGCATGTTTTGTATCAAAAACAAAACTCACCTCACCATCCACCGGAGCCAAAATGTCTGGGTCAGTCAATTCGACGTAAGCACCTTTTCCCATCATACCACCGGCAAAAGCAGGATCGGAAATTTCCTGAATTGGTCCACACTTTCCTGTATAAGGACTTGCAATAACTATTTCTTTTAGCGTTCCTTCAACGGGAATTTCCTCAGCCACCTGCTCCAGATAATCCTCCAGGTCTGATTTGATTACAGTTACTTTAGGTCCATAAATAATCTGCACTCCTTTACCTTTCTGAATGACACCCGACGCCCCCGTCGCTTTTAATACATCTTCCCGAACTTTACTTCCATCATGCACCGTGCATCGAAGACGTGTCGCACAACAATCCACATCCGAAATATTTTCACGTCCTCCGAGTCCTTCACAGATTCTCCCCGGCACATCATCCATTTCCATAACAGGTGATTTTGCCATATTCTTCTTTTTTTCCAAATCATTTCGATGATACAATTTCACTTCATCCGTCAGTTCCCGACCAGGCGTTTTAAGGTCAAGTTTTCTTATTAATATAGAAAAAACAAAATAATACACGACGAAGTAAAAGATGCCCACGATTACAACCCAAATCCAATTCGTCTTCGCATTTCCCTGCAAAATGCCAAACAGAAACAGGTCAATGAGACCACCCGAAAATGTCATGCCCACACCAACATTAAATATGTGCATGAACATATAAGCCAGACCGGCAAATATACAGTGGATTACATAAAGCAAAGGTGCCACAAATAAAAATGTAAATTCCAAGGGTTCTGTAATACCTGTCAGCATGGATGTGAGAGCTGCTGAAACCAAAAGACCCTGAACCAATTTCCGTTTTTCCGGTTTTGCTGTTTTATACATGGCAAATGCTGCTCCTGGAAGTCCAAAGATCATCAGAGGAAACTTTCCTGACATAAACCGAGTTGCTGAAACAGCAAACCGCTCCACCGTCGGATCTGCCAACTGGGCAAAGAAAATATTCTGTGCACCCTCTACCAGTCTGCCACCAACTTCCAGTGTTCCACCAACAGCTGTCTGCCAGAAAGGTAGATAAAAGACATGATGCAGACCAAAAGGAATCAGAGCACGCTCCATCACACCATAAATCCATGTTCCAAAATAACCTGAGCTCAACACAATATTACCCACACTATAAATGGCTCCCTGAATCGGCGGCCATACATAATACATTAAAATGCCTACAAATGTAAATGTCAAAGCCGAAACAATCGGAACAAACCGTGTACCTCCAAAAAAGGATAACACCTGCGGCAATTCAATACGATAGAAACGATTATGCAATGCGGCCACTCCCAGACCAACAATTATTCCGCCAAACACGCCCATTTGAAGCGATGTAATCCCCACTACGGATGTTGCCGCACCCGCAAGCAGACTGCCGGCACCACCATGGATGGTGATCATGGCACTTATGGAAGCATGCATAATAAAAAATGCCACTGCTGCCGAAAGGGCAGCCACCTCTTTTTCACGTCTGGCCATACCTATGGCAACACCAATGGCAAATAAAATCGGAAGATTGGCAAATACAATATCTCCCGCGTCCCGCATCACCGTAAAGACGGCATAGGGCAGTGTTCCTGGTCCCATAAAGCCAAACAAGCCATAAGTCCGAAGCATTGTTTCATTAGTCAGCGAACCACCCACACCAAGCAATAGTCCTGCTACCGGAAGCAATGCTATGGGCAACATAAATGAACGTCCAATGCGTTGTAAAACGCCAAACACTTGATCTTTCATAATTATCCTCCTTGTTGTTATCTATTTTTAACAGCAAGAAAGATTTTCATGCATAAAAAATACACATCTATAACATTGCGTTTTATTCTATAGGAAATTATTTAAAATTTCCTATAGAATAAAAAAAAGAGAAGCAATCTGCTTCTCTTTTTGTGCCGGCGACCGGAATCGAACCGGTACGGGAGATTAGTCCCGCAGGATTTTAAGTCCTGTGCGTCTGCCAGTTCCGCCACGCCGGCAGAGTGGATGGAGAAGGATTCGAACCTTCGAAGTCGTCGACAACAGATTTACAGT
>JAZODT010000077.1:0-2879 GCA_045597205.1 Clostridia bacterium | reverse complement strand
AGGTTTCAGCAGTCATTAAAATCTGCCATGCGGTATTGGCAATATCGAACATATCCCAGGAGATTTCTTCAACAGTTACACCTTGTGTACGAAGACCATCGGCAAAAGCATTCATGCGCTTTTTGGTTTCTTCATCAGCCTTTTCTAAAAGCTCTTTGATAATGGCAACCTTTTTGCCGGAAACAGCTTGAAAACTATAGTCATAGGTTTCATTTTTCAGGCTGGTGCCATCTTTTTCATCGTGACCGGCAATCACATCCATAATTTCTTTCACACCGGATGCGTTCTGTGCATACACACCGATTTGTTCACCGGAAGCGGCACAGGAAATCACGCCGTAACGAGACACGGTGCCGTAGGTGGGTTTTAAAAAGTCAACGCCTGAGAGAGCGGCGGCACGTCTTGCCGTACCGTTCATATCCACAGCTAAAGCGGCTTTCACTTCGCCTTTGGCCACTAAGTCTGCAGCGGCACCTTTTAATGTGCCTTCCGCATTTTCACCATAAGAAAACTCACCTAAAAGGTCAAGGCCAAATTCTCCCACGTTGGTTTTGCCGGCAATCTGGTAGCCTTCCGCTTCCAAACGGGTTACAGCTTCTGCACTAAAAAGTGGCTTAAAGCCGGTGAGCATTTTAGAACCGGCACAAGCTTCTACTTCTTTTACCAAAATGGTATCATCAACGGCAATGTTGCCGTCACCGATTTTTGTTTTATAATTATTCATTGTCTGCACCTCACTTTACAAGTCTGGGAACTTGCCAGCTATCGTCACTGCGTTCGGGAGCACCTTCTAACAGGCTTTCACGGGTGAAAGGCTGATGGCGGACATCTTCACGCAATACATTGGTCATAGGCATAACGTGTACCATGGGTTCAATGCCCTCTGTGCTGATTTCTGTCAAAGCTTTTTCTTTCTCACTCATGGCACCGAAAATTTCCTGCACAACCTTTTCTTCATCTTCGGTCAGTGCAATCTGATTCAGCTGTTGAGCATTTGAGAAAGTGGAACGTTTACCGGCAGATGTTTTCGCTGTGGTGGAGGGACCGGCGGCGCGCTGCGCCAGCACATTGGTGCTTCCTAAGAGATGAACATCTTCAAGCTGCTGATTGGTCACAAAGCTGGGTGCACCTAAGAGTAAGTCCTGTGCGTTGCCATTCAAGGGGAAGGCAATAACATCAAGAATTTTTTCTTCATCTGTTAAGAGCATCACCATACGGTCAATACCCGGTGCCATGCCGGCATGGGGCGGTGCACCATACTGGAATGCAGTATATAAAGCATTAAACCGCTTTTTTAGCTCTTCTTCAGGGTAGCCTGCAATTTCAAAGGCTTTTCTCATAATATCCACATCATGGTTACGAACAGCACCGGAGGCAAGCTCAATGCCGTTACCAACCAGGTCATACTGATAAGCCAGTACTTCTGTGGGGTCTTTGGTGAGCAGAGCTTCCATACCGCCTTGAGGCATGGAGAAGGGGTTATGAGTGAAGATGGTTTCGCCGGTTTCTTCGTCATTTTCATACATGGGGAAGTCCACAACAAAGCAGAATTCAAAAGCATCTTCGTTAATTAAATCAAGCTGTTCTTTTTTTGCCAGCCAAGTACGGATTAAACCGGCTTTTTTCTCAGTGTCGTTCTTTTTATCATCACAAATGAAGAACAGAGTTTCACCCTCTTTCACACCAGTAATGGTTATGATTTCTTCTTTTTGTGCATCGCTTAAGAACTTGGCAATGGGGCCGGCAAAGGCACCGTCTTTTAACGTGATGTAGCCAAGACCGCCCAGACCAACCTCAGGAGAGGTAGCATATTTTAATGAATCTTCAAAGAATTTTTTAGATTTCCCCTGACAGCCGGCTACAATACCGCGTACCGGCTTACCCTTAAAGGCAGGGAAGTCAACCCCTTCAAAGAAAGCGGTTAAATCACAGATGATTAAGGGGTTTCTTAAATCGGGTTTATCGGAGCCGTAGGTCATCATCGCATCGGCATAGGTAATGCGACGGAAGGGCTTCGGTGTGATTTTCTTATCAGAGAAAGTTTTAAAAGTGTCATAAATAACATCTTCACACACATCCAAAACTTCTTCCTGCGTGGCGAAAGCCATTTCAAAATCTAACTGATAGAACTCACCGGGAGAACGGTCGGCACGGGCATCTTCATCACGGAAGCAGGGAGCAACCTGAAAATATCTGTCAAAGCCTGATACCATTAAAAGCTGTTTAAACTGCTGAGGTGCCTGGGGCAGTGCATAAAACTTGCCGGGATGCTTACGGCTGGGCACCAAAAAGTCTCTGGCACCTTCCGGTGAAGAAGCGGTCAGAATGGGGGTCTGCATATCCAAAAAGCCTTTTTCTTCCATTTTGTTTCTTAAATGGCGGATAATCTGTGAACGTTTGACCAAATTATCATGGTTTTTGGGATTACGCAAATCTAAATAGCGGTATTTAAGGCGCAATTCATCCTTGCTTAAGCGGGAAGCACGAACATCAAACGGAAGTTTATTATGGCTTTTACCCAAAATTTGCAGGCTATCTGCCAAAAGTTCAACCGCACCGGTTTCGATTTTGTCATTCACGGTTTCGGGGTCACGCTTGCTAACCACACCGCTAACCGAAATAACCGTTTCGCGGTTTATATCCTTTACAAGGTTTTCGTTGTGAATAACCACCTGGGTTACGCCGGTGTAATCACGAAGGTCAATAAAAATAACACCACCGTGGTCACGGACAACATCCACCCAGCCGGCAAGTTGAACGGTTTTGCCGATGTGTACATCACGTATGTCATTACAATATAGGGTTCTATACATGATATATTCCTCCTACAATAATATACTAAAAAATAAAAGCCCCGGAAATATACAAAGATATTTCCG
>JAZODT010000076.1:0-49149 GCA_045597205.1 Clostridia bacterium | reverse complement strand
CTTCTTTTAATATTTTTATAAGCAAAAAGTGAAAAAGGAAAAAATAAACAAAAAAAACTATAAAAATTTAGTAAAGTTTAATGAACTTTCTTTTTTGATTTCTATTTATTTTATAGCGATTGTGTGGTATAATATATTTTGGTATATTTTTAAAGCAATAGTGTTTAAAGTTTAAGGTGAGCTGAAAGGTAAGATGTAAGAAATAAGCTGCCGAGCTGTTTCTTAGCGGTTTATTTCTTATCTCTTGCTTTTAGCTTGCTAACAAAAAAATTATTTTGGAGGTTAGCTATGTTTAAAACCTATGAAATGGAACTGGCGGGTCGTCCGCTGGTAATCGAAACCGGTAGATATGCTGAACTGGCCGGCGGTGCCGTGATGGTGCGTTATGGTGATACGGCTATTTTGTCAACGGCTACGGCTTCTGCCAAACCCAGAGACGGAATTGATTTTTTTCCGTTAAGTGTTGATTATGAAGAAAAATTATATTCTGTTGGTAAAATCCCCGGAGGATTTATTAAACGTGAAGGTCGTCCCACTGAGAAGGCAATTTTAACTTCCCGTGTCATTGACCGTCCTATCCGTCCCCTGTTCCCGAAAGATTTAAGAAACGATGTTTCTGTTGTGAACACCGTTATGTCTGTTGAACAGGATAATTCACCTGAAATTGCAGCGATGATTGGTACTTCTTGTGCTATCAGTATTTCTGATATTCCTTTTAACGGTCCTATCGGCGGTGTTATTGTTGGTTATGTTGATGGTCAGCACGTGATTAATCCTACGGCCGAGCAACGTGAAAAAAGTTTAATGCACTTAACGGTTGCCGGTACAAAAGAAAAAGTGGTTATGATTGAAGCCGGTGCTAAAGAGGTTTCGGAAGAGGTTGTTTTTGACGGTATTCAGTTAGCCCATGAAGAAATTAAGAAAATTTGTGATTTTATTGCCGGCATACAGGCAGAAATCGGTAAAGAAAAGTTTGCTTATGAGCCTCATGTAGTTGACCCTGAAATGTATGAGGATGTTAAGGCATTTGCTGAGGACAAGCTGAAGATTGCTTTAGATACTGATGACAAGACCGTTCGTGAAAAGAACTTAAAAGTTATTTATGAAGAACTGTATGCTCATTATGCTGATAAATACACAGAAGAAGAGCATGGCGGGGCTATTTATGAAGCAATGGAAAAACTGCAGAAAACCATTGTTCGTCGCTGGATTTTAGATGAAGGCAAACGTGTTGACGGTCGTGGCATTACCGATATCCGTCCCCTTTCTGCTGATGTTGCCATTTTGCCCAGGACTCACGGCTCTGGTATGTTCAAACGCGGTCAGACGCAGGTGCTGACGGTGGCTACTTTGGGTGCTATGGGTGATGCGCAGGCCTTAGATGGGATTGATTTAGATGAACAAAAACGCTACATGCATCATTATAACTTCCCCTCTTATTCTGTTGGCGAAACCCGCCCCTCCAGAGGTCCGGGACGTCGTGAAATCGGTCACGGTGCATTGGCTGAACGTGCACTGGAGCCTGTTGTGCCCTCAGAAGACGAATTCCCTTATGCAATTCGTTTGGTTTCTGAGGTGTTAAGCTCTAACGGTAGTACTTCTCAGGCCAGCGTTTGTGCCAGCACATTGGCATTGATGGATGCAGGTGTGCCTATTAAAGCGCCTGTTGCCGGTATTTCTGTTGGTCTCGTCACAGAGGGCGAACGCTTTATTACGATGGTCGATATTCAGGGCCTTGAAGACTTTTATGGCGATATGGACTTTAAGGTTGCCGGCACCAAAGAAGGTATTACGGCTATTCAAATGGATATTAAGATTGACGGTTTAACACCGCAAATTATTAAACAGGCTTTGGCCCAGACCCGCACAGCTCGTTTCCAGATTATTGATGAAGTGCTCTTAAAGACCATTGAAGAACCCAGAGGCTCTCTCTCTAAGTATGCACCTAAAATCTTTACTATGACCATTGATACTGATAAAATTCGTGACGTTATTGGTTCCGGCGGTAAAACCATTCAAAAAATTATTGCTGAAACTGGTGTTAAAATTGATATTGAAGATGACGGCAAGGTTTATATTGCAACAGCAGATGAAGAAATGGCCAATAAGGCAATGGAAATCATTAAGGGCTTAACCGGCGATATTGAAATTGGTTCCATTTACAAAGGTAAAGTGGTAAACATTCTGCCTTTTGGTGCTTTTGTTGAATTTTTGCCCGGCAAAGATGGTATGGTGCATATCTCTAAGTTGGCTAACAAGCGTGTTGAAAAGGTTGAAGATGAAGTGAATGTCGGTGACGAAATTATGGTTAAAGTCATTGAGATTGACAGACAGGGCCGCATCAATCTTTCCCGTAAAGATGCGATGAATGAACTGAACCTCTGGTAAAAAATGATGTTGCGGCGGCCGGGGTTTCCCATCCGCCGCATTTTTTACAAATGACAAGGAGTTGGCGCAGGTGCTTTTGGTGGGGGTTAATGCAAAATTTATCCACAGTAATCTTGCCATACGATATTTATCGAAAGTGGATAAACGGTGCTCGTTTTGTGAATTTACTGTGCAGGACCGGCCGGAACAAATTGCTGCCAAGCTATATAAAACCGGTGAGCAGGTGTTTTTGTTTTCCTGCTACATTTGGAACATTGAGCATATATTGAAAGTATGCAACATTTTAAAGCAAGCAGATTGCAATATACAGATTGTACTAGGTGGTCCGGAAGTTAGCTTTAATGCTCAAGAACGCTTAGAAGAGAATCCTGCAGTGGATTTTATTCTTTGTGGCGAGGGAGAGCCGGCGATCAGTTTATTTGCGGATAGTCTGGATTCGTTGACGTTTGATTGCGTACCGGGACTTTGGTACCGTAATGATAATACCATTTGTCAAAGCTCTGTGTCGGCAATGGAAGCGAACATGGATACATTACCTTTTCCTTATACGGAAGAGGATATAAAAAATCTTAAAAACCGTATTGTTTATTTCGAAACCTCAAGGGGTTGCCCTTATCGTTGTGCTTTTTGTTTATCCGGCGGGGCAGGAAGTTTGCGGTTTATGTCCCTTGCTAAGGTTCAGAGTGCCATTGATTTTTTTGACGAGCATAAAGTGCCGTTGGTGAAACTGGTGGATAGAACTTTTAATGCAGATCCAAAGCGTGCTCTTGCTATTATTGAAACCATTAAAGCAAAAAACGGAGGTACGACCTATCATTTTGAAATCCGGGCAGAGACGATGACAGAGGAGCTGATTAAAAGCCTGCAAACAGCGCCTGACGGCATGTTTCAGCTGGAGATAGGCGTACAGAGCGTGCATCTGGAAACCTTAAAGAAAATCAACAGAAAGCCTGATTTTGTGCGAATTTGCAACGTGGTGCAGTTGCTTTCTGAAAATCAAAAAATGCATCTCCATTTAGATTTGATTGCCGGATTGCCGGGGGAAACTTTGGAACAGTTTATTGATTCCTTTAATCAGTTAATGTCGTTAAAGCCGGACAATTTACAATTAGGCTTTTTGAAAAAATTAAAAGGTTCAACCTTGGAAGCACCGGGGAGTGCATTCTGGGATTTTCCCCCTTATGAAGTCATTCACAGCGATGCGATGCGTTATGAAGAACTGTTAATGCTTCATGATGCTGAGGAAATGCTGGAACGGTATTATAACAGCGGTGTATTCAGCCAAACAATGGACTATCTGCTTTCAACATACTATGCCGGTCGGGAATTTGACTTTTTTAAAGAAATCGGTGATTTTGTTCTTTTGGAAAAAGAACCAAAGAGCCAAAAGGCGATGTATGAATTGCTGTTTTTGTTTGCAGAACAAAAATTTGGCGATGTAGAAATAACAAACAGATTGATTTATGATTATTGTCTTTCTCATCGGGATGCACTGTCTTTCATGCAAGGTGATGAGACATTGAAAAGTAAGGCGTTTGAGTTTTTGAAAAAACCTGAACGCGTGACACATTATTTTGCACACTATGCCGGCTTAAAACCGGTTGTATTATATAAGAAAATTCGCTTTGTACCCATTGGAAACCATGTGATTGCCTTTAACTATGAACGCAGGTTAGCGGTGGATGTAACAGCGGAATTTGAACAGGAGGAAACAGCAAATGTTTAAAGTTACGTTAAAGGATGGAAGTCAGCTTTCAGTGGGAAACGCAAAAACACTGTTTGATCTGGCGGGCGACATTAGTGGTGGTCTGCAGCGTGCAGCACTGGCAGCGGAGGTGAATGGTATAGTTACCGAGCTCACCCGAACTATTGACGCTGACGCGACCGTCAGCTTTCTGACCTTTGACGACCAGAAGGGTAAGGATACTTTCCGCCATACGGCCTCTCATATTTTGGCACAAGCGGTTAAACGGCTGTATCCTCAGGCAAAATTGGCCATTGGGCCGGCTATTGAAAATGGTTTTTACTATGATTTTGACTGCGATATTTCTTTCACAGCCGAAATTTTAGAAAAAATTGAAGCAGAAATGCAGAAGATTGTAAAAGAAGATGTAGCATTGGAACGGTTCACTATGAGCCGCGAAGAAGCTATTGCTTATTTTGAAGAAAAAGGGGAACCCTATAAAAAGGAACTGGTTGAAGACCTGCCGGAAGGGGAAGAAATTTCCTTCTATAAACAAGGTGATTTTACCGATTTGTGTGCTGGTCCCCACTTGCCCTCAACCGGTAAGGTAAAGGCAATTAAACTGACACAGGTTGCCGGTGCTTATTGGCGGGGCAATGAAAAGAACAAGATGCTCCAGCGTATTTATGGTACGGCATTCCCCAAAAAGAGCGAATTGGAAGCGCATTTAGAGGCGATTGAAGAAGCTAAAAAGCGTGACCATAATAAAATTGGCCGTGAATTGAGCTACTTTACCACTTCGGAATTGATTGGTCAGGGTTTGCCTATACTTCTGCCTAAGGGTGCTCGTGTGATTCAGTTGATGCAGCGTTTCGTGGAAGACGAAGAGCAAAAGAGAGGCTATCTACTCACCAAAACACCCTTTATGGCAAAACGTGATTTGTATAAAATCTCCGGACATTGGGATCATTATAGAGATGGTATGTTTATTATGGGCGATCCGGATGATGAAGGTGAAGTGTTTGCACTGCGTCCCATGACTTGCCCCTTCCAGTTCCAGGCATATCTGACAGAAATGCGTTCATACAGAGATTTGCCCCTGCGTTATGCGGAAACTTCCACGCTGTTCCGTAATGAGTCTTCTGGTGAAATGCATGGCTTAATCCGTGTTCGTCAGTTTACCATTTCCGAAGGTCACTTAGCATGTACACCGGACCAGTTAGAAGCCGAATTTGCACAGTGTGTTGAACTGGCAAAATATATGCTGACAACATTGGGCTTGGGCGATGATGTTTCTTACCGCTTCTCTAAGTGGGATCCCAACAACAAGGAAAAATACATCGGATCTGAAGAAGAGTGGGAAAATGTTCAAGACCGTATGCGTGAAATTTTGGATGATTTGAAGATTCAATACACAGAAGAAGAGGGCGAAGCTGCTTTCTATGGTCCAAAACTGGATATTCAGATTAAGAACGTACACGGCAAAGAAGATACGTTGGTTACCGTGCAGATTGACTTCCAGCTGGCAGAACGTTTTGGTATGGAATATGTAGATTCTGACGGTACGAAAAAATATCCTTATGTTATTCACAGAACCTCTATTGGTTGCTATGAACGCACATTGGCACTTCTTTTAGAAAAATATGCCGGTGCACTGCCCACATGGCTGGCACCCACACAGGTTAAAATTCTTCCCATTGCCGATGCTCATCATGATTATGCTTATACAGTGCGGGAAATGTTGGCAGAGCAGGGCGTGCGTGTGGAAGTGGATAGTCGTAATGAAAAAATTGGCTATAAAATTCGTGAAGCGCAGATGGATAAGGTACCTTATATGCTGGTGATTGGCGGCAAGGAATGTGAAGAGGGAACGGTTTCTGTTCGTGCACGTCGCGCAGCTGATCTGGGTACGATGACAAAAGAAGCCTTTTGCGAAATGCTTTTAGATGAAATTAAGACAAAAAAGAATGACTGATATAAATTAGCAGAAAAGGCGGTCGATATTCTATGTGGATGGTTGTTTATGTTACACAAAGTAAAGAATCAGCGGAGAAAATCAGAACGCTTTTACAGGAAGCCGACTTGCCGGTGAAAATTCGCAGCGTGAACCAAAGCGGTAACGACCAGTTTGGTTGCTATGAGGTTTTGGTGCCGGAGGCAGAGCTTTCAGAAGCACATGGTTTGATAATTGAAAAGGTACTGTAGAAGAAAGGGTGAGTACCATGAAAAAAATTGGTGTTTTAACCAGTGGCGGAGATGCACCGGGCATGAATGCGGCTATTCGTTCAGTTGTACGTATGGCACTTTCCAGCGACATGGCGGTTTGCGGCATCCGCAAAGGTTATGCTGGCTTGATTACCGGCCAGTTTGAAGAAATGACAGCTCGTAGTGTTTCAGATATTCTGCATCGTGGCGGCACCATTTTACAGTCTTCCCGTTGTCCTGAATTCCGTGAACAGGCAGGTATTTTAAAAGGGATTGAAATGGCTCGCAAAGAAGGCATTGAAGGCATTGTGGTGATTGGTGGGGACGGTTCTTTTCGTGGCGCCCGGGATTTATCCTTAGCGGGTATGCCCACCATTGGTATTCCCGGCACCATTGACAATGACATTGGTTGTACGGACCTCACCATTGGTTTTGATACAGCGCTTAACACCGTTAAAGATGCCATAGATAAAATTCGTGATACGGCACAATCACATGAGCGTTGCTCTGTAATTGAAGTTATGGGTAGGGATGCAGGATACATTGCAGCTTATGTGGCCATTGCCTGTGGTGCGGAAGCAGCTATTATCCCCGAAAATCCCTATGATTTTAAAAAAGATATTATCCAGCCGATTGTGGATGGTAAAAAACGCGGTAAAGAGAATAACTTAATTGTTGTAGCAGAAGGTGTAGGCGGTTCGGTTGAATTGGCTGAGCGCATTGAAAAAGCTACAGGTATTGAAACACGTGCCACTATTTTAGGCCATATTCAGCGAGGCGGCAGCCCCACGGTGAATGACCGTATGCTTGCCAGCCGTATGGGTATTCATGCTGTAAAATTGTTGAGCAACGGCATAGGCAATCGAACCGTTGCTATTAAAAATGATGTGATTGTGGATTATGATATTTTAGAAGGTCTGGACATGAAAAAACGCATGCCTCAGGATATTATGAACATGGCAAAAATTTTAAGTCTGTAACAAAAGGAGATGTAAAAAAGTCCAGAACGCAAAAAAGAAATAATATATAGCTAATAATGTAAACGTTTTATTCATATATTTCAATTAGGATGAAAAATTTCAAGCATTGAGATTTTTTACAAATTAGTTTTTTGCTATGGACAAACGTCACCTCTCAACGTACCAAAGTGCGTCTTCGGGCTTCCGTTTGTCCATTCTGGAGCGTTTTTTCTATCTCCTGGAAGGCGGTGTAAAAGTTGGTTTTTTACACCGCCCTATATTGTATTTGAGGGAAGATTATGACAAAGGTAATTAAAATACAAGAAGATATTAGTGTGTTGGCTGAAGCAGCAAAAATACTGGCCGAAGGCGGGTTGGTTGCCTTTCCAACCGAAACAGTTTATGGATTGGGTGCCAATGCTTTAAACGAACAAGCGGTTGGCAACATTTTTTTAGCAAAAGGCAGACCACAGGACAATCCTTTAATTGTTCATGTGAGCGACAGAGAAATGCTTAAGCAGGTTGTTAAAACCATTCCACTTGAAGCTGAACGTTTAATGGATGCCTTTTGGCCGGGTCCTTTAACCATTATTTTTGAGAAATCGGAACTGATTTCAAAAACTGTAACAGCAGGGCTTGATACGGTGGCGGTGCGGATGCCCTCTCATCCGGCAGCACTTGCGCTCATTAAAAAAAGCGGTGTGCCTGTAGCGGCGCCCAGCGCTAATTTATCCGGCAGTCCCAGCACTACCCGGGCAGAGCATGTGATTGCTGATTTATCCAGCAAGGTAGATTATATTATTGATGGTGGTGCCTGTCAGGTAGGACTGGAATCCACTGTTTTGGATTTAACCGGAGAGATGCCCCAAATTTTGCGTCCCGGTGGCGTAGGCCTTGAAGCATTGCAAGAGGTTTTAGGAACGGTTAGTTATGAACCGGCGTTAAAAGACAGCCGCGCAGTTCCCAAAAGTCCGGGCATGAAATATCGGCATTATGCGCCAAAGGCAGCACTGTACTTAGTGGAAAATGGTCAGCGTAACAGAATTGAAAACAGTTTAACTACATATCAAAAAGCCGGTAAGAAAACGGGCGTGCTTAGCTGTAGCGGGGATTTTGCGGCGGATTTTGTGCTCCATTGCGGTGTTGATGCGGCAGAATATGCTCGAAATTTGTTTGATATGCTTCGCAAGATGGATGAACTGGGTGCAGAGGTTATTTTGGCGGAGCTGCCGGCTGATAGTGGTGGGATTGTTCCAGCGCTGAAAAATCGCTTATTAAAAGCAGCAGGTGGACAAGTCCTGGCTGACGGAGTAGAAACTAAGCGGGAACGCATTTAGGGTAACGATATGAAGTATGAAGTGACAGAACTAAAAAAAGATATGTTACCGGCACTTTTGAGGCTGGAACAGGCTTGTTTTGAGCACCCCTGGACAGAGGCTATGTTTAAGGGAGATTTAAGCAATCCCTTAACCGTTTATCGTGCGGTGATTAAAAAGGGTGTGCCCGTAGCCTATATGGGCATGTGGTGCGTAGCTGATGAAGGACAAATTACCAATGTGGCGGTGCATCCGGACTATCGGCGGCAAGGACTGGCTAAACTACTGATTTTTGCCATGATGGAAGAGGCAAGAAAGAAAGGATTAACATGTTTAACCTTAGAGGTAAGAGAACATAACCAGGCGGCCATTTGCCTATATGAAACCATGGGTTTTCATCAGGTTGGCAGGCGCAAAGGATATTATGAAGGCAAAGAGGATGCCTTGCTGATGACTTTGTTTTTAAAGGAACAACAGTAGGGCGCAAAGGAGAGAAATAACTTGAGTGAATTAATTTTGGCGATAGAGTCTTCTTGTGATGAAACAGCGGCGGCTGTTGTAAAAGATGGAAGAGAAGTACTTTCTAATATTATTTCGTCACAGATACCCATTCACGAACGGTATGGGGGTGTGGTGCCTGAAATTGCATCCCGCAATCACGTTTTAAATTTACCGGATGTTATTGGTCGTGCTATCTCTGAAGCTGGCTGCGGCTTTGAAGATTTATCGGCTGTGGCGGTGACTTATGGACCAGGGTTGGTGGGAGCCTTGCTCACCGGTGTTTCGGCAGCCAAAGCCATTGCATCGGCTCGCAATCTTCCGCTTGTTGGTGTGAACCACATCCATGGGCACATTGCGGCAAATTATATTGCCCATTCGGAACTCACGCCGCCTTTTGTGTGTCTGGTGGCTTCCGGCGGACATAGTCACATTGTGTATGTAAAAGATTATACGGAATTTGAAATTTTAGGCCGCACCCGTGATGATGCGGCAGGGGAGGCCTTTGATAAAATAGCCAGAGTATTGGGCTTGGGATATCCCGGTGGGCCAAAACTTGAAAAACTGGCATTGGAGGGAAACAGTGAGGCAATTCTTTTCCCCAGAGTCAGCTTTGGTGATGGATGCTATGATTTTAGCTTTAGCGGTGTGAAAACGGCAGTTATTAATTATGTGCATAAACAGGAGCAGAAAGGGGAGCCCATTTGCAAGGCAGATTTGGCAGCATCCTTTCAGCGTGCGGTGGTGGAGGCTTTGGTGGAACATACTTTGGCAGCCACCCAGGAAAAAAGTTGCAACGTTGTGACGCTTGCTGGCGGTGTGAGTGCCAATGGTGCTTTGCGAAAGGCTTTTGATAAGGCGGCACAAAAAAATAAATTAACATTATACTATCCGCCGCTGATTTTGTGTACAGACAATGCAGCCATGATTGGGTGTGCCGGTTATTATTTATATAAGCAAGGTATTTTTGCAGATAGCACGTTGAATGCCGTGCCGAATTTAAAACTGTAATCATCAATGGGGGAGGTTACAGAATGAGTAAGAGAAGAAAAATGAAAAAAATTAAAATTACCACCATGTTGAGTTTAATTTTGGCGATTGTTGCGGTATTTTATGTTGGGGCAATTGTAAATGATTTTTGCGGAAAAATCGGAGGCGATGCGGTGACGGTGGAAATTACTGCCGGCAGCGGCACGCAAGATATTGCTATGGTGCTGAAAGAAAAAGGCGTTATCAGCCAGCCTTTCTGGTTTCGGGTGGCCTCTAAAATTGGTGGACATGACGGCAGTTATCAGCAAGGGATTTTTTCTTTGCGTAAAGATGCCGGTTATCAAGCCATTTTTAAAGGACTTAAAAGTCCGCAGAATGAATTGGTCCGGGTAACCATTCCAGAAGGATATGAGTTGCGGCAAATTGCTGATACATTGGAAGAATTGGGACTTGTTGACAGAAAGAGATTTTTTCAGGTTGTAGAGCGAGGTAATTTTGATTATTGGTTTTTAAAAAATCTTCCCAAACGGGAAAATCGTTTGGAAGGGTATCTGTTCCCTGATACTTATTTCTTTTTAAAAGGCGACAGTGAAGAAAACATTATTAATATGATGCTTAGACGTTTTGACGAAGTGTTTACCGAAACCTTTAAGGAACGTGTAAAAGAACTTTCTATGTCGGTGGATGAAATTATTACCCTTGCCTCTGTTATTGAACGGGAGGCTATGGGTGATGTTGATAGGGATAAAGTGGCCAGCGTGTTTCATAATCGCTTAAAGAACAGTCAATATCCTTACCTTGAATCTTGTGCGACGATACAATATGTTTTAAAAGAACGAAAAGCAGTGCTTTCTACCGCAGATACTAAAATTGATTCGCCCTATAACACGTATCAAAATCCGGGATTGCCTATTGGCCCGATTGCATCACCGGGAAAAGCAGCCATTGAAGCGGCGCTGTACCCGTCGAAAACAGACTATTTGTTCTTTGTGCTGGATTCGACCGGTGTGCATCGTTTTGCGAAAACCTTTGCAGAGCATCAGCAAAATATGAGGAAATAAAAAACTGTAGCAGGAAAACAAGTCCTGCTACAGTTTTTATTGTATTGTTATTGAACATGTAAACTTGCAGCCACCATCATTGGAAAGGCCTTTAACAAAGGCGGTTTTGTTCTCTGTTTTTTGATAGAGTGTTAATGGCTCGTGACAGAGTACTTCATGGAGATAATCAATTTGGAAAGTCTGTATAATGCCGTTAAACCCTTTTAGGCCAGACAAAACAAAGTCGGCATAATAGGTGTTATTCACGTGTCCGTTGACATCGATGGTGGATGCATCTGGGCAGATGGTATAGGGTTCGCTGTCTGTTTCAAAATCACGGAGACGTGGACTTTTTTCTGCAAAAACTGATTCATTCACAAAACTGTTTTCAGGGAAAATATCAGTAAAAGAAGCCAAGTGACGGGTTTCAACATCCATTAATACCCAATTAGAGGAGCCTTTGATTAAATTTTCATTTTTTTCGTTTTGCATCAGGTATTCGCGCTTGCTGCCCAAACGGTTGGGCGGTGTGGGCCAGGTGGTGATGGCTACGGTTTCGCCAGGGGAAGGCAGTGCTTCTACCTGATAGCGGGTTTGGGTGACTACCCAGAGGAGATGGTGAGCCACCGCTGCTTCATGGTCAACCCCCAACAAAACTGCATGGCTATCGGCGGCGTTTTGAAATAAATTCAAAACGCGGCGGGGTATCATATTCCCTTGTGCATCAAAATCTTCCGGTAATAATGTGAATGTGACAGTATGTTTCATAAACGTTCTCCGTTTCGTAAAATAACAACAATATCATTTTAGCATATTGCGGTTTGAAATTCAAGCAAAACCGTGCGGTTTCAATGCAACATTATTGACAAAAAAGAGAAAATAAGATACAATTAAAATAATGAAAAAAGTTTGGGAGGAATAAAAATGGATTATTGTTTAGCCATAGATATTGGTGCATCCAGTGGCCGTCATATTTTGGGCCATATTGAGGGCGGCGAGATTAAAACACAGGAGATTCATCGTTTTGAAAACGGCTTTGAGACAGTTGACGGCACCTTTGCCTGGAATGTTGAAGCTTTGATGAGCTCTATTATTGAAGGGATTAAAAAGTGTAATGATGTGGGTATCATCCCCAAGAGCATTGCCATTGACACCTGGGGTGTTGACTATGTGCTGTTAGACGAAAATAAAAAAGAAATTTTGCCGGCTGTTGCATACCGCGATGACAGAACTGTTGGTGTGCCTGAAAAAGTGGATGAAATTATCAGCCGTGAGGAGTTATATGCCAAAACCGGTATTCAGAGAGTAAATTACAATACCATTTATCAGCTTTACTGTGATGTGCAGTCCGGCAAGATAGAGAAGGCAGCTCATCTTTTAATGATGCCGGCATACCTTTCTTATCGTTTGACCGGTGTGATTAAAAATGAATATACCGTTGCTTCCACCTCTTCTTTGGTGAATGCAGAAACAAGAGATTGGGATGCAGAAATTATTAAAAGTTTAGGCATGAATCCTGAAATTTTTGCCCCCATTTGCCCGCCGGGCAGCTTTGTTGGCAACTTAAAGGATGAGATTAAGGACTATGTGGGCTTTGATGCTAAAGTGGTATTTGCGCCTGCTCACGATACGGCTTCTGCTGTGGCTGCCTGCACTTTCTCTAACCACGGCGTGTTTATTTCTTCCGGCACCTGGAGCCTGGTGGGTGCGGAGAACAAGTATCCTGTTTTGACAAAGGAAGCGATGGAAGCTAACTTTGCCAATGAGGGTGGCGTGAATAACACCTATCGTTTTTTGAAAAACATTATGGGTATGTGGCTGTTCCAGAACATTAGAAAGAATTTAGATAAGAAATATACATATGATGAAATGATGTTTATGGCTATGGATAGCCAATATAAAAAGACCTTTGACCCCAATGATGAACGCCTGGTGGCACCGGAGAATATGATTGAAGCAGTCCGGGATTGTTTGGGTGAAAAAGATTTACCGATTGCGGATGTTTTATCCAGTGTATACCATTCTCTGGCAGCTTCTTATAAAAGAGTTGTGGAAGAAATTGAAACAGTCACCGGCGAAGCCGTAGATGGCATCAACATTGTGGGTGGTGGCTGTCAGGATAAATATTTGAATCGGCTGACAGAGGAGTATACAGGCAAGCCTGTACGAACAGGCCCCATTGAAGCAACGGCTATGGGTAATTTGAAGACACAGCTCAAGGCATTATAAAACAGAACGAAGAAGCTGTAGCAAAATGATTTCATTTGCTACAGCTTCTTTTTTGTATAAAAATATTTCAAAAAGGGGTTGACATTTATATTCTACGGTGGTAGAATATAATAAACTACACGTGTAGAATAAAACTGGAGGGTTTGGAATGAAACATATCAGCATTGGTGAGGCAGAACTGGAAATTATGAAAGTGATATGGAAGGCAAAAGAGCCGATTACATCCTTAGAAATAGGCAAAGCGGTCGAACCAAGGGGTTGGAAGAAAACGACCATCGCCACATTTCTCACCAGATTAGTAGAAAAAGGTGCGCTGAAAGCAGAAAAACAAGGAAAGCTATATTATTACACAACGTTGATTACGGAAAAGGATTATCGTAAATCCCAGACAAAGAATTTAATTCAAACCTTATATAATGGTTCGGTTCGGGAATTTACAGCGGCTTTTTTCGAAGAGCAAACATTTACAGATAGAGATATACAAGAACTCAGAGCCATGCTTGATGAAATGGAGGAATAGCCTATGGCAGAGATTTTTAAAAGCTTTCTTGTAACATCTTGCGTTGGAACGGTGCTGTCAGTTGTTTTATTGTTGCTACGACCGGTTACGAAAAAAATATTTTCTCCGAGATGGCATTACTATATGTGGCTGGCAGTATTGGCAATAATGGTTTTACCGTTTGCCTTTGAGCTGCCGGCGGTGCCACAGGAAAAGATGGTTGTCACAACGGAAAGAGTGCCTGTGGCGGAGACAGAAGTGGTTCAAAACGCATTACCGGTTTATGAGCAAGAGAAAGTGATTCAGGAAGTAACTGATGCTTTGATTGTGCCAAAAGAAGAACATATTATGCCGGCGATTGATTATAAATTATTTTCTTATATATGGCTCGTTGGAATTGCTGTTTTAATGTTGTTCAAAGTGATTGGCTATATGTTTTTCTTAATACGGGTTCGGCTACGCTCTCAATTGGTGGATTGTCCTGCGGTTAGGCAATATAGTAAACGAAACATAACAGTCCGTTCGTGCCGGTTTATCACGTCTCCATTAATGGTGGGTATATGTAAACCGATGATTTTAATTCCGGAAACAAAGCTGACGGAAGAACAGCTACACTATGTTTTGGCACATGAATGTACCCATCTTAAACGGCAAGATATTTTATATAAGTGGTTTTTAAGTTTTGTTAAGTGCGTTCATTGGTTTAATCCCATTGTTTATGCTATGGCAAAAAAAATTCATTTAGATTGTGAAAGCTCTTGCGATATGGCAGTAGTGAAAAATATGACCCAAGCTGAAACAAAGGGGTATATGGAGACGATTTTAGCTTTATTAACTGCTGAAAAGACAAGAGAAATTTCCTTCACCACCGGCATGTCAGGAGAAAAAAAGACATTAATGAAACGTTTTCAGGCTATTAAAAAGAAAGTGAACGTCAGTAGAAAAAAGCTGATTTGTGCTATTGTGTTAGCTGTTGTTGTTATAGGAGGCGCTTTTTTTATCAGCGGTATCCTTAATGGAAAAGTTCGCGTTTCAACGGAAAACAGTGTTACGTTAGGAACAGATGCAAGACAGGAAGAGGCATTTAATTTGTTAATGATTGGGGTAGATGCCAATGACCATGCCGATACAATTTTAGTTGTCAATTTGAACAATGATACGGTGAATGTTCTATCCATCCCCAGAAATGTGAAATTTGTAAGTGGGGTGCATAGCGGCAGAATGTCGGCACTGTTGGCAAAAGAAAACGGTGATAAGCTGGTGGTTGATGCGGTGCGCAGTCTTGGCATACCCATTCATTACTACGCAAAAGTTAAAATGCAGGCTGTGGAAATGTTAATTGACAGAATTGGCGGACTGAGCTTTGATATTCCTTATGATATGGTCTATGATGATCCATATCAGGATTTACACATCGAGTTTTCAAAAGGTTTGCAGTGGCTAAACGGCGAACAGGTTATGAATTTGTTGCGATACAGAGATAGAAGCACGGGAGAAGAAAGCCGCAGAAACATGTGGTTTTCTGTTATGGAAGAATTTTTTACACAAGTAATTGCAGGAAACCGATTGCAAAATGTAGAACAGCTATACGGATTTCTGACAGAGGGCATCGTGACAAATTACCAGCTGGAGGATTTACTTGCTGATGTGAAAAAATTGCAAAACATCGATGCGGATCATATCACCTTTCAAGACATGCCCGGCCAGAATGTTGTGACGGAAGATGGGATGTTTGAATATCGCATTGATATGGAAAAAGCAAAGGGGTTGTTGCAATGCTTTCAATTCGGAACAGCAGAGAGTCAATTAACAGAGGTAAACCCAAGTGAAAATAATGTAAAGGAGATGACAACGCCGCAAAGTGTAATTAAAACACAAAAGAGAGTACACCCTGTTACGAAAGAAGAAATTATCACTCCCATAAAGTCTAATGAACGGTCTGAGATGCCTTACGGAGGATTTCAGCTTTTAACTTTAGAGAATGCTGATATAGAAAAAATGCAGGAGCTATTGAAACGGAAGGGTTCTGTACAGGCAGGGCAGCATGCTGCGAAGCTTAGTGAGAGTTATATTGTTAATGACTATAGTTATGAGAATGATTTACAGTATGAAAATACAGGAATTAGCTGTGATGCAAATGGAAATATTTCAGTTTATTTTGCGGTAAACAGTGATAATTTAGTGGATATTTCCTTCTTTGATTCAGAAACAAAAGAAAATGTTGGTTCTTATCTTGTGCTGGCCAATAACAAAAATGCCTATTCTTTTTTAGGGTTTGACCGGAATAAAACGTATGATATCAATATTCAGGGAAAAACACAGGGAACCTGGCAAATCGACGGGCAATATATCATTTATTAAGGAGTGAAAAGAATGAAAAAAGTAATGGCTTTATTATTGACATTTAGTATGCTGTGGGTGACTATGGCAGGGACTTTCGCGTTAGAGGACATACAAAAGGAAACGTTATATGATTTGGGTATTATGGTTGGTGATGAAACAGGAGAATTACACTTAGAACGCACCATTACACGGGCAGAAGCGGCTAAAATGATTTGCGTGGCGGGAAACATAACACCCCAAACAGCGTTTTCAGAGGCAGATGGGTTTGCTGATGTGAGTGCTATCCATTGGGCATTTCCTTATATTTGTGCATTGAAAGAAGCAGGCATTGTCAACGGCGATGAAAACGGACATTTTAATCCCGAAAATGAAATTACCAACGAAGAAATTGTGAAAATGATTGTGGCATTGCTGGGATATACTGAAATGGCAATAGCAAGAGGGGGCTATCCCGCGGGTTATACAGCACAAGCAGGTGTTTTAGGCGTTACAAAAGGAATGCAGCTTGCTGTGAATGTGCCGGCGATTCGCAATGATGTTGGCTTGATGATATGCCAAGCTTTAGATGTGCCTTTAATGGTGATGGAAGAGGAAGGTATTTATGTGATCAGCAACGGGAAAAATGATGTGCCATTGAGAACCTTGAGGATGAATTTGGAGAAATAGACGGGTAGTTAATTCTGATTTTTATGCCCTGCCGGGCGGGCCTACTTTTGATTGCAAAAGTAGCAAAACGAAGGGGGAGTTTCGATTCTCCCCCTTCGACCCCCTCAAAACGACACAAGGGCTTCGCCCCTGGACCCCTTTACATAGAACAAATTTTAAACATAAGTATAAATAAGCATAAATTGTAAGGCGGGCGGGATATTTTAAAATGCTGATATGGTGATATTGGTAGTGTCAGACGATAACTGAAAATGAAAAGCGGTTGGACATTGTCCAACCGCTTTTTATTTTCTATTCTCTTTCATGTTTGATTAAATCCCATGCCGCCTGCACTAAATTAGCAAATGCCGGATTTTTCAGTGCTTCGCAGATGAAGGACTGACGGGGCGAGTTAATATCCTCACCGCAGATTTCCATCAGGTTATACTGTGCGCACAAATCTCTGACGCGCATGAGCTGGTCCATAGTGTTACGGGTGGGCATATAGGTGACAGCCTTAAAACCTAAGGAAGAAATTTCTTCAAACAACAAAGGCAGGTAGTCATCCTCGAATTTTTGTGCCCGCTTATCGCCGGTAACGCTGTCCCCGACATCGCCTAGGTAAGCATAGGCAGAAATGCCACCCACTTCATCAGCCAATTTGATATATTCAGAAACGTGGGGACATTCATCTGTGGCATCAATGTAAAAGTCTTTTACAAAGTGACCTTTTAATACACCTAACAGGTCATACTGTTTTACATCGTTTTTAGGGTCGGTGAGCATAGCTCTCACTTTATCAGACACAGGGATATTGATGCTTTCTAAATAGGCAACAATATCCGGATGCTTTTCAAGAAGTTTGCCGGCTAAAGCAAAGAGAATGTGGCGCTCGGTCACGCTGCCGCCCTCATCATGCTTGGAGAGGGGGAGAACATCAGCATCGAAGTCGATGGTTACATCCGTTAAAGTATTGATTTTAGCCACCATTTTCCGATTACGTTCGTTGCGTTTGGCATTATAGGGCGCAAAGAACTCAGCCACGCGTTCAATATTTTTATGAGGAATGGAATGGATAGTCACATAGGCCACACCGCACTGGTCGGGGTTGTTAATCCGCTTGCCGGCAAGACGGGTTCCATCAAAGCTGACACGGCATTCGCAACCAACGGTGGTGGGCAGGTTAGCAATTTCACCGGCACGGATAAATTCACGGCAACCGGACACAGAGTCGTGGTCCATGATGCCTGCAGTGTCAAGCCCTGCTTTTTTTGCCATATATACCGCCTTGGTTGGGGAATAGGGGGAGAAAGAGTAAAAGGTGTGAATGTGATTATTTACATTGCCGGAGGGTTCTTGCTTCGGCAGGTCCTTCACTAGTTCTTCCAAAGCTGCCAAACGGATGTTGATATCACTGTGGTTTAATCTTTCCATTTGTTGTTTCTCCTTATTTCAGCATATTCTGTCCACCGGTTACAGGGATGGCCTGACCGGTTTCATACATCTGTTCCATACAGTAGTAAATAGCTTTCATTACATCTTCCGGACGGCAACCGCGGTTCATAGGCACCTTAGCTTCATAGAACTTCTTTACATCGGCAACCGTTTTGGCACCGGGCACCTTGCCGGCATCCAAATACTGTTTAAAGAGACCTTTTTCAGGGTCGCACCACAGGGGACCATCTAAGAAGTTACCAGGGCAAATGGAGTTCACCTTGATGTTAAAGGGAACCAGTTCTAAAGCAAAGCTTTGAGTTAAGCCAATGCCACCGAACTTACTGCCGGCATAAGCAAAGTTTTTGTTGCTACCTGCTAAGCCGGATTTGGAGTTAATCTGGATAATATCCATAAAATAATCGGGATTAAAACGGTTCTGAATTTTCATTACCTTAGAAGCGTATTTGGCACAGATGAAATAAGCATTGTAGTTAACCTTAGTCACTAAGTCAAAGTTTTCCAAAGTCATTTCATCTAAGCTACCGGCACGAACAATACCAGCGTTGCTGATGAAAGCATCCAAACCGCCGAAGGTTAATATGGTTTGGTCAATCATTGTTTTTACAGAATCGGCATCGGAAACGTTAACAGAAACGGCAAAGGCTTTGCCGGCACCGTATTTTGCAGAGAGTTCATCGGCATTTTTCTGTGCCAGTTCCACGTTTAAGTCAGCGATGACAACGTTGGCGCCATCTTTCATCAGTTCTTCGGCAATGCCCAAGCCAAAGCCCTGAGCGCTACCGGTTACAATGATGATTTTTTCAGCCACACGGCCACAAGAAGCAGATACTTCTACCGCTTTGCCATTTGTTAAAGCGGCTTTTGCATTGTCAGCTTCTGCTTTTGTGTTGCCGATGGCATATACGCCTAAGCCTTCTACAGCTATGTAAGTAGATGTAGCATCTTTAAGAGCCTTTTCCAAAACGGCAAACTGTTCTTCTAAGTCCTCTTTTGCTTCGATGAAGAGAGCAGAGGAAAGCGGTGCATTATTTGCAATATCCTTGCCGGGGATGAAGGTGACAATGGGTTTTGCAAGCATACGAATGGCAAGAGATAAAGCAACGGCTTTATCTGTGTCGATTTCCGGTTTAAATTTCATTTCTTCCAAAGACATAATCGTTTTTCCTTTCTGTATGTATCTATTTTGATATATTATATCACAGCTACAGAATTTTTTCAATTATTTTTTTAACGGCTTTGGCTTCTTCGGCACCAATAAGACCGCTCTTTGCCACAAATTTAAGGTAGTGTATTGATGGGCGGATATGAAGCCTTTTTTAACTAATTTCATTTTAATTCTTATACGGAATTATGTCAATAAATAATTTGCATATAATTCTATTATAGAATTTATGCAAAGGTGTTTGATTGATATGAAAATTAGGAAAAAAGAATATGGGAATTGTAATATCATTGGTAAAACAATTGAAAATTAAGACTAAAAAAGGCATTAAACAACGTGATTTAATTTCAAGAATGCAAATTATGGGTTGCAACATTAACCCCACCGGTTATTCCAAGTTTGAGGGGCAGATTCGCATCGCTACCGTTAAAGAAGTTTTTGCCACTGCTAAAATTTTAAACGTGAGCATTGATTCCTTGTTTTTAGATGAAGAAAAAGAATGAAAACGAATATAAAAAAGGTCCGCAGCCGTGGCTGCGGACCTTTTAAACATTTAATCAAACACCTTTTTTGTTGGTTCTAATTTGCTCGGTTTCAGTAAAGTTATGGGTTGCGGTGTAACCGGGCAGGGGCAGAATTTTTTCATGGATGGCATCAATAATCCATTCTTTCTGCGGGAAGAATGCATTTTCCAGCTCATGACAAGGTGTAATCCAGTTCTGTGCACCAACAACAACCGGCGGAGCATCCAGATAATCAAATGCCATTTCGGTGATGTTCTGTGCAATGGTATTGAGTGCAGAACCTCTGGTGCAAGCATCACTTGCCAGAACAATTCTACCGGTCTTCTTAACAGATTCTAATACCTTTTCATAATTGAAGGGAACGATGGTTCTTGCATCGATTACTTCGCAGGAGATACCATATTTTTCTTCCAGTTCTTTAGCAGCATCCAGTGCACGATACAGGGTAGCACCGATGGTCAGGATGGTTACATCCTTACCTGCTTTCTTAATGTCGGGTTCGCCAATTTCTACTTCATAGTAGCCTTCGGGCACGCCACCTTCGTGGAACTGTTCGCCCACATCATAAATTCTCTGGCTCTCGAATACGATAACGGGGTCAGTGCCGTTTAATGCGGAGTTCATGATACCCTTAGCATCATAAGGAGTTACAGGGAATACAACCTTCAGGCCGGGCACATGTGCACACATGCTGGACCAGTCCTGAGAGTGCTGTGCGCCATACTTAGAACCAACGGATACACGGATGATAACCGGCATTTTCAGAACACCGGCACTCATGGACTGCCATTTAGCCAGCTGGTTGAAGATTTCATCACCGCAGCAGCCGATAAAGTCACAGTACATGATTTCAGCGATAACACGACCGCCACTCATAGCGTAACCAACAGCAGAACCTGCAATAGCAGACTCAGAAATGGGGGAGTTGAAGAATCTGTGATACGGCAGAGATTCGGTCAGACCCTGATATACAGCGTAAGCGCCGCCCCAGTCACGGTTATCTTCACCGTAAGCAACCAAGGTAGGATCTTCATAGAATTTATCGATAATTGCTTCAAACAGACCGTCACGCAGCTGGTAAACCTTGTTCTTGGAAACGGGTTTGCCGTTCTTATCAAAACCGAAACGTTCTTTTTTCGCAATCTTCTGTACTCTGGGGTTTTCTTCCTTCGGAATTAAAACGTCGGGAGTGCGGTCTTCCATCTTAGCAATCTTCTGGTTGGAGAACATCATATCAGCAATGATATTGGGGTTCTTCACAAGATCCATTCTGGGAGAAACGCTATCATCAATTGCCAGGTTAACAATCTTCTTCATACGTTCTTTAATATCTTCACGCATAGCAGCAAAATCGTCAGCTTTTGCAACCTTAGCTTCAACCAGTTTCTTCTCGTAGTTAACCAGAACGTCATGCTCTGCCCACTTGTCAACCTCTTCTTTCGTTCTGTAAGTAGAAGCATCAGAGGGGGAGTGACCAGTCATTCTGTAGGTCAGAGTATCCATCAGAACAGGACCACCCTGATTGTTCAGAATTTCCATCTTTCTTCTCATAGCGTCGATAACTGCCAGCGGATTGTAACCGTCAACACGTTCAGCATGGAGCTGCGTGGGGCTAACACCGGCACCAACACGAGCCAGGATGTTGTAAGCCATGGTTTCACCAACGGTCTGGCCACCCATACCATAGAGGTTATTGAAGAAGTTGAAGATGATGGGCAGACCCTTGTTGTGGCCTTCTTCCCACAGCTGCGTAATCTGGTCCATAGCACTCATGTTCAGCGCTTCCCAAACAGGGCCACGGCCCATAGAAGCGTCACCCACGTTAGAAACAACGATACCGGGCTTTCCATTGATTCTCTTGAACATAGAAGCGCCCATAGCGATGGTTGCACTACCACCAACGATAGCGTTGTTGGGGTAAATACCAAAGGGCGTAAAGAAAGCGTGCATAGAGCCGCCTAAGCCCTTATTGAAACCGGTTTCACGAGCAAAGATTTCTGCCAGCGCACCGTAGAGCAAGAAGTCGATAGCCAGGTCTTTAACGTTACCCTTATCTTTTTCTTTGCCTTCTACAACTTTGTATGTACGGCCATCGAAGAAGCTTTCCATATCGTTAAGCAGTTCTTTATCGTCTAACTTGTGAATACAGGAAAGACCTTTAGCCAGGATTTCACCATGGCTTCTGTGAGAACCGAAGATGTAGTCATTTTTATCTAACAGATAAGCCTGACCAACAGCAGAAGCTTCCTGACCTAAAGATAAGTGAGCGGGGCCGGGGTTATTGTAAGCAATCCCCTGATATTCGCTCTTTGTCTTAATGTCTAAGAGCATCTGTTCGAATTCACGGATGATAGCCATATCGCGGTAGATACGCAGAAAATCATCCTTAGAAAAGTTTTTGCTTTCCTCTTTGATTGTTTTATTGTACTGGTTTACCGGAATGGGTTCAAATTCTAAAAACCCGGGTTTTCTCAGCACATCGGGATCCATAAATTGTGACTTTGGCATAATAAACTTCCTTTCGTTATAATTTTATTTTACAGTTGAAAAATTCCTTCTCTTACGATTTCGCAAACAGTAGGATGGGGGAATACAATTTCCTTAATATCATCAATCCGCATTTCGGTTTCAATCATGATACCAGCAGAAATGATAATTTCAGAAGCGTAGTTCGCCAGCATGTGGCAACCAACCATACGACGGGTCTTTTTATCTACAATCACTTTGCAGATGCCGTTGCCGCCTTCGTTTTCAGCAACATAACGACCGCTGTAGTTCATGGTAATGTTAGCAACTTCAACATCCATGCCCTTTGCCTTTGCGGTTTCTTCTGTTTCACCAACGCTGCCCACTTCGGGGTTGGTGTAAATAACAGCCGGGATGGCATTGTAACGCATAATGTCTTTTTTGCCTAAGATGTTGTTCACAGCCACTTCAGCTTCGCGGTAAGCGGTGTGAGCCAGCATGGATTTGCCGTTAACGTCACCAACAGCATATACGTTGGGGATGTTTGTTTTCATAAAACGGTCGGTTACGATGGCGCCACGTTCGGTGAGTACGCCTAAAGATTCCAAACCAACGCCCTGTGTAACAGCACGGCGACCAATGGAAAGGAGCACCTTATCAGCCGGAATTTCTTCCGTCTTGCCATCTTTTTCAAAGACAACAGCATTTGCCTTAACCTCGGTAACCTTAGCGCCCAGTTTAAAGGTGATGCCTTTCTTTTCATAGTTCTTCATTAAAATCTTAGAAATTTCAGCATCGGTAGGACCGGCAATTTTATCCATCATTTCCACAACGGTTACTTTAGAACCGGCAGAATTGAAGTAAGAAGCCATCTCAAGACCAATAACACCGCCACCAACGATAACCAGTTCCTTGGGCAGTTCCTCAAGGTCTAAAATTTCGCGGTTGGTCAGCACGGTGCCGGCTTCAAAGTTTTCTTTCACACCGGGGATGGGGGGCATAACAGGCATAGAACCGGTTGCGATGATTAAGCGGGGAGCGGTGTAGCTCTCTTCGCCAACTTTCACAACGATTTCATTGCCTTCTTTGCCGCAGATCACGCCTTCGCCCTCAACAACGGTAACCTTGTTGGCTTTCATTTGTGCACGGATACCGGAAACCAAGGTGTTAACAACCTTTTTCTTGCGGTCCAATACAGCTTTGTGGTCAAACTTAACGCCTTCGCAGGTTACGCCATAGTGGTCGGAGAAACGGGCATAATCATAAATTTTAGCGGAATAAAGGAGTGCTTTAGAGGGCACGCAACCTTCGTTTAAGCAAACACCGCCTAAAAAGCGCTTTTCAATAAGCAGGGTTTTGAGTCCAGCGTGTCCGGCACGTTCTGCCGCCAGATAACCGCCGGGACCGCCGCCCAGCACGATTAAATCATAAGCCATTTTATTTGCCTTCTTTCTATAATAATTAAATTATTTAGCCAGCAGCACGCTGAAGTTTTCCAGATTTGTCTTCAATTCCTGCAAGAACTTAGCTGCGGGTGCACCATCAACTGCTCTGTGGTCGAAGGTGAGGGACAGACCCATAGCCGGATAGTAAACGATTTCGCCGTTTACTTCTTTTGCACGCTGAACAATAGTGTCAACGCCTAAGATGCCGGTCTGGGGAGCGTTTAATACCGGTGTGAAGGATTCAATGCCGAAAGAACCCAAATTGGTAACCGTAAAGCTACCGCCGGAAAGCAGGTCGGGGCTGATGGTACCGCCCTGGCAAGCGCCTGCCAGTTCCTTGGTTTCAGCACTGATTTCAGCCAGTGTCTTCAGTTCAGCACAGAAAATGTTGGGAACCATTAAGCCACGGGGCGTATCCACTGCAACACCTAAGTTAACATGGTTAAAGATGCGCATTTTGTCATCCAACATGTTGGCATTTAAATCCTGATGGTTTAATAAGGTTCTAGATACAGCATATAAAACGATATCGTTTAAAGTAATGTTGCCAAGCCCCAGCTTTTCAGCGTTAGCCTTCAGCTTCTTACGATATGCCATAATCTCTGTTGCATCAAAGCTGGTATTTAAGGTCAGCTGTGCAGTAGAGGCTAAAGAGTTGTGCATAGCCTTGGAGATAACCTTTCTGATGTTGGTCAGCGGAACATCTGTGTAAGCCACGCCTTCCTGTGCGCTCATAGCTTCTTTTACTGCTTCTGCAACCGGTTTCTTTAAGTCGCTGGTGGTTACGCGGCCACCAATGCCGGTGCCTTCAAATTTATCGCTGCTGCCTGCAGCTTCAGCCTGAGCAGCCTTTGTGAAGGCAACACCGCTCTGTGCCAGAGCTTCCACGTCACGTTCAATTACGCGACCCTTGGGGCCGGAGCCTTCTGCAAAGCGTACATCCACGCCCAACTTTTCAGCTTTTGCTTTAGCACGGGGAGAAATGAACTGGTTATCTTTTGCTACGTCAGATATTATAGCGGGTGCTGCTACCGGTGCAGCGGCTTCAACTGCGGGCGCAGCTTCGGCTACCGGTGCTTCTTCTTCACCATCGCCAGCGGGACGGAACTGAGAAGCATCTTCACCAGCTTCGCCAATAACGCAAACGTTTAATAAACATTCTACATCGTCGCCTTCTTCAAAGAAGATTTCGAGCAGAGTACCTGCTACGGTTGCTTCCTCATCAAATGTTGCTTTGTCGGTTTCGTAGGTAAACAGCTGGTCGCCAACATTTACCTGATCACCTTTCTGTTTATGCCATTTTGCAATGATACAGCTCTCAACGGACTGACCTTGTCTGGGCATAATTACCGGTGTTGCCATTAAAATCCTCTCCTTTTTTTATTATAAAATAAATTTGTTACCAAATGAATAACCTTATTTGTTGGCTAAAAGATATTCTTCAGCCTCTTTGCACCAAATGCCGTTGTTAGCTTCTACTAATTTAGCAATTTCCTTAAGCACCGGGTCATCAGAGCTTGCCAAATCGGCCAAAGCAACTAAGGGCATTTCAATGTTTAAATAAATCAGCTTTTTGCCGCCGGGGATTTTGGGCAGATTCAAAGTGGTGTCAATAATGGCATCTATACCGCCCACGTGGGTAATCATCATAGCGGGATTCAGCTTGCCCTCTTCCATCATTTTAATAGATTCAATTAGGTCATCTGTGTTACCGCCGCTGGTGCCCACGATGTGTGTGGAAGCATAGTGTACATTATAGAAATTAAATTCTGCTTTAAATTCCGGATTGGTGGGGCCTGCAAAGAAGTTTAAGCAACCGTCTTTGCCTAAAATCTGGTCACCCATTTCCACAACGGGTTTAACAGGAGCAAAAACGAATACATCGTCATAACCCTTGCCGCCAGAAAGTTTCATCATTTCTTCTACAGGGATTTCCATGTTGCCGGTATTTAAATAAACTAGTTCAACACCGTTTTTCTTTGCTTCTTCAACCGTTAAAATAGAAGCAGCACGATCAAGGCGAGCCTGGTCAATATCAGTTACAACTAAGAGCTTGGGTTTTCTTTCGTTGTGAATGGCATAGTCAATAGCACCTAAGCCCATAGGGCCAACACCGGCTAAGATTGCCATGTTACCGCCAATTACAGTACCCATTTCATGAACATAAGAACCGGCTTTGGTGTGATAGCTTGCATGAAAACCACCAACGATGCAGCTCATAGGCTCTGCCAAAGAACCATAGAAGAAAGCATCGCCACCATAGCTTAAAAGGCTGCCTGTTTCCATAACTTCGTTGGGGATAACAACGTAGGTTGAGCTGCCGCCGATGTTCTGATAAGAATAACCGGGTGCTGCCAAAGAACCTTTGTAGTTTATAGCGGGCTGAATAGCAAAACGCTGACCAGCCTTATACTTATCAGCCCACTTGCTACCGACTTTCACAATTTCACCGCAGAATTCATGGCCAATAATAATGGGGTTTTCTGCCACGTCATCGGGCACACGCTTATGGTCAGCACCCTGGATGGCTGCTTTGTAAGAGGACATACAAATACTGTCGGAAATAACATGTGCTAAAATTTCACAATCTTTAATTTCCGGCAATTCAAATTCCTCTAAACGTAAATCATTTTTACCGTAAAGTCTAACTGCCTTTGTTTTCATGTTTACACTCCATTTCCTCGTTGATTTCAACGAAAACTATATTTTTTATCTATTAATAAACTATATTATTTGCATACCCACACGCTCAGCCAAAGTTTTAAGGTCTTCTTCCGGCAGGGCGTCCATAATTAAAATGTCCACATCCTCAGGATGGCAGAAAGTGTAGGGCATGGTTTTGCCTACTTTGCTTTTATCCATTAAAATAACGGTTTTTTTTGCTTTTTGAATGACAAAGCGTTTTAATTCGCAATCATATAAAGTACCATTGGTGAAGCCAGCTTCTGCACTATAACCGCTGGCGGCCACAAATGCAATGTCAATGTTAATGCGGCTCATGTAGTCTAACGCACCGGCGCCGGATACACACATGTTTCGCCGGTTAATTTCACCGCCAATTAAGTTAACAGAGGCATTTTGGTTGCGCGCAAGCTCTAATGCCACATTGACGGCATTGGTTACCACCGTGAACCGACCGGATTGCAAAAGCCCTGCCAGTTGCATCATGGTGGAACCGGCATCAATAAAAATGCTACGACCGGTTTCAGCTAAGGGTGCTGCTTTTTCAGCCACAATTCGTTTGCCGGCAGCATTTAACATTTCACGCTGGGCATAATCCCCCTCCACATCCTGAAACAGGCTACGGGAAAGATGCCTTAGCGATTTGGCACCGCCTTTAATTTTAACAATTTTGTTCTCGGTTTCTAAATGGTCTAAATCGCGGCGAATGGTCATAGAAGAAACATCCGAAAACAGTGCTTCCAACTCATGCAACGTCACTTGCCCGTTTTGTTCAATTAATTCAAAAATGGACTGCCGTCTGTCCTTCACATTCGTCACCACCTAACGAGAAAATGTTAATTTTTTTCATACACGTGTTATTATATAACATTTTTGGGCAAAGGTCAAGAATTTTTTATGACTTTATATTAAATAATGAAAGTTTGTGGAATGTGACATAAAACAAGGGGCTATGTGCCCCTCTAGTTAGATAAATTGAGAATTAAAACTCAATTTCTTTTTGTATTTCTTCTATTGAGAAGTTTTTATATTTCCGAAATGTAAAAGAATTAAAAAAATTACATACAATATAATACAATAATTCAAATGGATAGAAAAATTTATAAAACAGAGGTTTACGATACATTTTTTCATCTTTTGTTTTTTTAAAGCATTTTATCATTTTTAATCACCTCAAATATATTATAGGTCAATTTAACCATAATTTCAATAGGGGGAATTTGCCATAATATAATCAGGTGATGATATGAATAGATTAAAAAAACTGAGAAAAGAAAAAGGTTATACACAAATTAAAATACAAATGCTGACAGGCATTGACCAAAGCGATTATTCTAAAATCGAAAACGGCAAACGGTATTATACTTTTGAGCAATGCCGTAAACTGGCAATCGCTTTAGAAACCAGTATGGATTATCTTGCCGGTTTAACGGATGAAAAAGCACCTTACCCTCGTAAATAAACTTACAACTAGGTGATTGCATGAAAAAATTTAAAATTCCATCTATACCGCCAACAACAAACAAATGCATTCGTTTCCCTAACGATGTGATTGAAAAAGTTGAAAAGGCAATTGAAGGCAAAAATTGTAACTTTTCGGCTTTTGTTATTGAGGCTGTAAAAGTAGCATTAGAAAATATTGAAGATGAAAAATAAACAGGAACACCAGCTCTTATCAGTTGGTGTTTTGTTTAAAGTGAGGGGGACTATGTGATCATTAGAGAGATAATTCTGTTCGCATATAATTTTTAAAGATTTACGATGACCTTTTGCATAAAGAAGTACTTGACACTTTGGTAAAAGTATGCTATAATTTGTCACATCTCAATCGGAAAGAGTTTTCCGAAGCAAGCTATGACCGCCGGTTATCATGCCGGCCAAGGCCATACGGACAGCCGGGTCAAATGCCGAAAACTGCTTTGGCGGTTGGCAACTTCTGTTGCCTTATTGATTGAGTTAAAAGCTCAAGTTTTATAAGTTGGTGACTATAAACCGATGCCATGTGGCATAGAACTTGTGAAATGGTCAATAAGAGTGGTAAAAGTAATCTTTGCTATATAGACTCTAAACCCATTGGGATGCGATAATGCTTTGTGCCAAAGTCTGTTTTTCAGGCTGGTATCCTTTAACATTCTGCAAGTGGTATGCTGCAATAGCGGTGTACTGCTTTTTTTGTTGCCTGCTTATGAAAAAGAGGAGGAGAAAGCCATGAAAAAAATGATTGAATTGAAAAACATTTCAAAGGCATTTGACGGCGAATTGGTGCTAGATAATATTAGTTTAGATATTTATGATAATGAATTTATTACTCTTTTGGGTCCCTCCGGTTGCGGTAAAACCACCATGCTCAGAATGATTGGCGGTTTTGAACAGCCGGATGAGGGTGATATTTTCTTTATGGGTGAGCGGATTAACAACACGCCCCCCCATAAACGCAATGTTAACACGGTGTTTCAGAAATATGCCTTGTTTCCCCATTTGAATGTGTTTGAAAATGTGGCATTCCCTCTGCGGGAGCGCAAGGTGCCTAAAGATGAGATTAATGAAAAGGTTAACCAAATGCTTTCTTTGGTTATGCTCTCTAACTTTGCAGAGCGTAGAGTAACCAGCCTTTCCGGCGGGCAGCAACAGCGTGTGGCCATTGCCCGTGCGCTGATTAATCACCCCAAGGTGCTTTTATTGGATGAGCCTTTGGGCGCTCTGGATTTAAAACTGCGTAAAGATATGCAGCAGGAATTGAAAAAAATTCAGAAAAGCACCGGTATCACCTTTATTTTTGTGACTCATGACCAGGAGGAAGCCCTGAGCATGAGCGATACCATTGTGGTGATGAGCGAGGGTAAAATCCAGCAGATTGGTGCGCCCAGTGATATATATAATGAGCCAAAAAATGCTTTTGTGGCAGATTTTATCGGCGAAAGTAATATTATAGACGGTGTGATGCAGGCAGACTATCAGGTTAATTTTTCCGGTCATACCTTTCAGTGCTTAGATATTGGCTTTTTGCCCAATGAGCCGGTGGATGTTGTTATCCGCCCTGAGGATGTAGATATTGTGCCGGTGGAACAGGGCATGCTTTCCGGCGTGGTGACCCAGGTGACCTTTATGGGTGTTCATAATGAAATTATTGTGGATGTGAGCGGTTTTAAGTGGATGATTCAAACCACGGATTCTGCCAATGTGGATGATAAAATTGGCATTTTTTTAGAGCCGGATGCCATACATATTATGAAAAAATCAAAATATTCTGGCATGTTTGGCGACTATTCCTCTTATTCTAATGAGTTAGATGAACTCTCTGACCCGGGAGGTGAAGAGGAGGCATGACCAAAACAGAACATAAAAGCCGGCAGAGCGGTGGCTATATAGCACTTTCTCCTTATTCCGTTTGGTCTTTATTGTTTATTGTTGTGCCCCTTATTTTTGTGGCATATTATGCATTTACGGATGAGAACTTTGCCTTTACCACAGAAAATATCACCCGCTTTTTTACGGCTACTAGTGAGGTGAGAGGGGATGACGGTACTGTTTCTGAAGTGCGGACATATATCGTTATTTTTATGCGCTCTTTAAAACTTTCTCTGATTTCTACTGCAGTTTGCTTGCTTTTGGGCTATCCTATGGCGTACATTATGGCCCGGGCAAAGGAAAAGACACAGAAAACCTTAATAACCTTAATTATGATTCCCATGTGGATGAACTTTTTAATTCGCACCTATGCATGGATGACGATTTTGCAGGATACGGGTATTTTAAATGGTTTATTGGGATTTTTGGGCATAGACCCCGTTCACATTATTGGAACGGAAACAGCCGTTATTATTGGTATGGTGTATGACTATTTTCCCTATATGATTTTACCCATTTATTCCATTATGGCAAAAATGGATTTAAGATTATTAGAAGCTGCCCGGGATTTGGGTTGCAATAGTTTTTCTGTTTTGCGGCGGGTTATCTTTCCTCTTAGCCTGCCCGGGGTTATTTCCGGCATTACCATGGTGCTCATACCCTCCATCAGCACCTTTTACATTTCTCAAAAATTAGGTAATGGTAAATTCTTTTTAATTGGTGATGCCATTGAGGGGCAGTATATTGCCAACAACCTGCATTTTGCAGCAGCCATTGCCTTTATTTTAATGGTGATTCTGCTTCTTTGCATGGCTCTCGTAAAATATGTTACGGCACGACGAGTGTATGGAGGTGAGCAAAATGAAAATTTCTTCTAAAATTTATACTACCTTAATTTTCGTTTTTCTCTTTGCGCCCATTGCTGTTTTGTTGGTGTTTTCCTTTAACGAAGCCAAAAGCCTTTCTGTTTTTTCAGGATTTTCTTTTAAATGGTATAAAGAGCTGTTTCAGGACAGCAACACCTTGGAATCCGTTAAAAACACTTTGATTTTAGCCGGTGCGGCTACGGTGATTTCGACCATAATGGGCACAGCGGCGGCTGTGGGGATTCACAAATTGAGAAGTCGCTGGTATCGGGCGTTGATTAACACGGTGACCAATATTCCTATGATTAATCCGGATATTATTACCGGTATTTCTATGATGCTGGTGTTTGTATTTGTGGGAAGGCTTTGGGGGGCATCCACCAGCTTGAATTTTTGGACAATGCTCATTGCCCATGTTACTTTTTGCCTGCCTTATGTTATTTTTCAGGTTTTGCCGAAGCTGCAGCAAATGGAGCGGGATTTGGTTGAGGCGGCTATGGATTTGGGATGCACCCCTATGCGGGCATTTTTAAAGGTAACACTGCCAGAGATTTTGCCGGGCATTATTACCGGTGCCATTATGGCCTTTACATTGTCATTGGATGATTTTGTTATTAGTTATTTCACGTCGGGCAATGATTTTCAAACACTGCCTATTCGCATATATGGCATGACGAAAAAAACGGTTACGCCGAAAATGTATGCATTGGCGACCATTATTTTCTTTGTAACAATGGCATTATTGCTTTTGAATAACTTTGTGGATAATAAAGAGAATGAGGCCTTGCGGGAGAAAAAAAGAAAAGCGAGAAAAGAGGAGGAATAAATATGAGAAAAAAAATAACAGCACTTTGCCTTTTGGTTAGTATTATAGCAGTTTGTCTGGGACTATCCGGTTGTAGCAGCGAGGAAACATTAAAGCTTAATGTGTATAACTGGGGCGAATATATTTCTGATGGTAGCGAGGGCACCTTTGATACGGTTAAAGAATTTGAAAAGTGGTATGAAGAAACTTACGGACAAAAGGTTAAGGTGAATTATACCACCTATGCTTCTAATGAAGATATGTATAATAAATTATCTACCGGTGCTGTGAGCTATGATGTGGTTATTCCATCTGATTATATGATTGCCAGAATGTCGGCAGAAAACATGCTTTTGCCTTTAAATTTTGACAATATTCCCAACTATCAATATGTTGATGATGCTTTTAAAGGCCTTTATTATGATGTTGATGGACGTTATACCGTGCCTTATGCCTATGGCATTGTTGGCGTTATTTATAATGCTAATGTGGTGGATGCAGCCGATGCTAACGGATGGGACCTTTTATGGAATGAAAAATATGCCGATAAAATTCTGCAATTTAACAACTCCCGTGATGCTTTTGGTATGGCAATGTATAAAAAAGGTTTGGATGTGAACACCATAGACCAAAGTGTTTGGGATGCAGCTTATGAAGAATTGGTTAACCAGCGCCCCTTAGTTTATAGCTATGTTATGGATGAAATTTATAACATGATGGAATCGGGCGAGGCTGCCATTGGTGCCTATTATGCCGGTGACTATTTTACCATGAAGGATGCACAGGCAGAAGATGTGGATTTAAAATTCTATTATCCTGACCCCACCAACTATTATGTGGATGCAATGTGCATACCCACCTGTTGCCAGAACAAGGATTTAGCAGAAATTTTTATTAACTTTATGCTCTCTGAAGAGGCAGCTGTGGCTAATGCAGAATATACCTATTATGCATCGCCCAATCGGTTGGTGTATGAAAGTGAGAGTTATATAGAAAACATGGGTGAAGAGGCCATGCAGGTGCTATATCAGAACGCCGGTGGCTTTAGAGAAGCATATAATAAAAATGCTTATCGCAATTTGCCGGCAGAAACGTTAGACTATATTAACTCCTTATGGGAAACAGTTAAAATTAATTAAGTGGCAAAAAAAGAGCTGTGAAAATTCACAGCTCTCTTTTTAAGGTTTTGTGGTTTTAGCATTTGACATAGTTTGTAATGTAATAAGCATAAACATAAAGAAAAGAGTAAATTAAGAGGTAAGATATGAAAGCAATTGTTATTTATAAGAGTAAATATGGTGCAACAGTGACCTATGCCAAATGGATTGCAGAGGAACTGGGTTGTGAGGCGGTGGATGCCAAGCAGATTAAAGCAGAAGAATTATTAGAATATGACACCATCATTTATGGCAGCGGCTTATATGCCGAGGTGATTAACGGAGTTAGTTTGATTACAAAAAATGTAGAGAAACTTTATGGCAAAAAACTGATTGTTTTTTCAACAGGCATCACGCCCTTAGATTGCAGAGATTATTATGATAAGCTGGTGTTGGAAAAAAATTTCAAACCAGGGATGGCTGAAAAAATTAAGGTATATAACTTTTTAGGCAAAATGGTTATTGAGGAACTGTCTTTTGTGCATCGAAAAGCGTTGCAGACGCTAAAAAAGATTATGTCTGCCAAAGAAAATCCATCGGAAATGGAAAAACTGTTGGTGGAACTTTGTGATGCCAACGGAGATTTTACCGAAAGGGATGTAATTGCAGATTTAGTGGAATATGCAAAAAATTAAATAGTTTTTTTGTGATACCTCTTTACCTTTTTAAGAGGATGTATTATAATATATAGTATATGTAAACAAAGGAAAAGAAAAAGGAGAAAAATTATGAACATTTCACCATTACAAAAAGCAAGATATGAATACACCCCCAAGCTGCCTCAAATGTTACGCGGTGGCATTGCTGAAATCAGCGTTTCAGAGGGTGCAGAAACAAAAAGCGTAGCCGATTGTGAAAAAATTCAGGCGCTGTTCCCCAACACCTATGGGAAAAAGGAAATCGTATTCCAGAAGGGTCAGAATACATCTGCTGCTAAAAAGCAGGTGGTTGGTGTTATCCTTTCCGGCGGACAGGCTCCGGGCGGTCACAATGTTATCTGCGGTTTATATGATGCTTTAAAGTCCACCAATCCCGAAAATGTGTTATATGGTTTTAAAAATGGTCCTATTGGTTTGATTGAAGATAATTATATCATCTTTGATGATAAGTATATTGATGAATACAGAAATACCGGCGGTTTTGACATTATAGGTTCCGGCAGAACAAAGCTTGAAACCAACGAACAGTTTGCCATTGTGGCAGAAGTTTGCAAAAAGCACGGTATTACGGCTATCGTTATTATTGGTGGTGACGATTCTAACACCAATGCTGCTGTTTTGGCAGAATATTTTGCTGCCAACAATACCGGTGTGCAGGTTATTGGTTGCCCCAAAACCATTGATGGAGACTTAAAAAATGAAGATATTGAATGCTCTTTTGGTTTTGATACTGCTACCAAGACTTATAGTGAGTTAATCGGTAACATTGGTAGAGATGCAAACTCTGCAAAAAAATATTGGCACTTTGTAAAGGTTATGGGTCGTTCTGCTTCTCACGTTGCTTTGGAATGTGCTCTGGAAACTCAGCCCAATATTTGCCTCATTTCTGAAGAAGTGGCGGCTAAAAAAATGTCTCTTTCACAAATTGCTGATTACATTGCTGATTCTGTTGCAACAAGAGCTGCTAACGGCATGAACTTCGGCGTGGCTATCATTCCTGAGGGTGTTGTGGAATTTGTTCCTGAATTTTCTGTACTCATTGCTGAAATCAACGAACTGTTAGCAGGTAGCAAGGCTGATGAATTTAATGCGCTGCCCACTTGGGAAGATAAATATGCTTTTATTGAAAACGGTTTAACCAAAGAGTCTATGGCTGTGTTTGCGATTCTGCCCCAGGGCATTCAGCAGCAGTTGTTCTTAGAAAGAGACCCCCACGGCAACGTACAGGTTTCTTTGATTGAATCTGAAAAGCTGTTCTCAGCTTTGGTTGCCGATAAACTGGCTGCAAGAAAGAAAGCAGGCACCTATAGCGGTAAATTCTCTCCCATTCACCATTTCTTTGGTTATGAGGGCAGATGTGCATTCCCCTCTAACTTCGATGCAGACTATTGCTATTCTTTGGGTTATAACGCATTTATGTTGATTCAGTATGGTTACAACGGCTATTTATCCAAGATTTCTAATCTTTCCAAGCCGGCTACTGAATGGGTTGCAGGCGGTATGCCCATTACCAAGATGATGAACATTGAAAGAAGACACGGTGAGGATAAGCCGGTTATTAAAAAGGCTTTGGTTGAGCTAGACGGCAAGCCCTTTAAATTCTTTGAAGCAAACAGAGAGAAATGGGCTGTTGAAACCTCTTATGTATATCCTGGCGCTATTCAGTACTACGGCCCGGCTGAGGTTTGCGACATTACAACCAAAACCCTGGCTTTAGAACAGGAATAATATAAGCGAATGAATAGAAAGCGACTGCCCTCTGGCAGTCGCTTTTTTGTGCATTTAACAGGAATGGTTGGGCAGTTTATCCAGCATCTTTTTGCCGTGTTTGGCCTGAATGCGGTCAAGCGCTTCGCCGAAACGCTGGAAGTGGACAATTTCACGCTGACGCAAATAAGCAATGACACGGTTTACATCCGAGTCATTGGAAAGCCTTAAAATGTTATCATATGTTACTCTGGCTTTTTGTTCTGCTGCTAAGTCCTCTACAAGGTCTGCAATGGGGTCGCCTTTCACGGCAAAACTCATAGAAGTAAATGCCTGACCACTGGCTGAAACAGGCCATACACCTTTGGCGTGGTCTACATAGTAAAGAGCCAGCGGACTGTTTTCAATTTCGGAAGTGGTAGCATTCTTTGTCAGCTGATGCACCAAAGTTGCCACCATCTCTAAATGCGCCAGTTCATACGCTCATTATTGTTGTATATCGTAAGAAAGGTTGATATATATGAGTTTGTGCCGTTGTTGCAAGAAAAATAAATATAATACATATTTTCGTTTTGTGCCGTGCTGCTTGTCTTGTTTTGGTCGGCTTATCCGCACGACAAGGCATTATGCACCGCAAAAAAGAGTATAAAAAAGCGCACCCCACAAGGTGCGCTTTATTTTTACAGAGCCGTTACAGGTTCGTTTGCTTTTTCCTGTATATTACATAGTTCTCTTAATTTTTCGCTTAGTTTTTTGCCTTTCCAATGTCTTGCATCTTCAAACAACAAAAAGCACTCATCGCCCTTTGATGATGTATAACTAATTATAAACATGAGCTTTGTAACTTTTTTCTTTCCGTTTGCGGTCATTGCTCCAACAACCGCACCCGCACCGCCGAACAATAAGCCACCCGCGAATGCTCGCCCTATTGCGGATTTCTCCTGTTCGTGTAAATTATAGCCATAGAAAACATCTGTAATTTGCGTATAATTTAATGTTAAAGGTTGTTTAACCATAGGATTGGATAATGTCAAGTGGTCATTATACAAAACAACTTTTACGGCATTGTTTTTTCCAAGTCCGCCGACATCTTCCAAAATCTTAAAATATTCATTTATAATTATGTCTTTATCCTTCTTGAAAAATCCCACTTTACAAAACCCCTTTATTACTATTTACTATTATATTTTATCACTTGACATTTTAATTTTAAATTGACATACTGCATAAAAAGAAATAAATATTATTAGTAAATAAGCACAAAAAATGGGGTAGAGCCTAAGCCCTACCCCTTACATTAGTTATTTTACCGCATTTGCAATTTTACGGATAAGCTCCGCTCCGAATTTATAATTTTGCAAATATTTAATTGTTTCGTCAGCTAAGCCGATTTTGTTTTTTATAATGGTTATATCGTCCGTTTTTCTCGGTTTAAGCCCAAAGCCTTTAATGATTCCGTTTGCAATGGCTTTTACAATGTCGGCTTTCTTTGCTTGGTATAGTTTCATGTCGTCCAGATCGTCAATAAAACATACTTCAAGCAGAGCAGAGGAAACGCCCTGTTTTTTGGCTCGGTGTATAACCGCCCAATTTTTGCGTTTAACGCCTCTGTTTCTAAAACCTATACTTGATACGCCTTGTACTATTTCCGTCTCTACGCCGTGCGTTTTTTCGCTTGTGGTGATATATATTTCCGTTCCGGTTGTCCCGCCGTTGCCTTTGGTGTCATTTACTCCAGCATTAAAATGGATTTCTAACACATAATCGTATTCAGAAAAGTCAAAAGGCTCTCCGTTTTTTATAATAGCGTACAAATTACGGCTTGTTTCCGCAACGGTAACATCAGCGTAATTATCAAGCTGAGGTTTTAAGAGTTTTACAACCTCGCGCGTCAAATCAGCCTCTTTGTAACCGTTTGCAACTGCCCCCGGATCACCTTGGCCGTGGCCTGCAATCAGCAATATTTTCATAGTTTACACTTCCTTTTCTTCTGTCTCAACTTTTTTATTGCGTTGAGTTTCAAAGTAGAAATTGATAATAACCGTGAAAATTACAACAAACTCTGTCGGGGAAATTCCACCTTTAATAGATAAGTAAGAAAAAACGCCAGTTAATACTAATGTTACGATGCTTTTAATACATAATAAATTACTTAATCTTTTTTTCATAAAATAACCCCCTCACTTTTTATAGTGTGATGCTTCGTCAACGGTATCTGTTATGTTGAACTCTTTTTTTAGGAAACTTTTAACCTCGCCATTCCCGCCCTCTTTCAAATATTTATGCCCCGCAACAATTCTTTCGCCTATCGGCATTTCGCGCGACATAATAGTAAGACGTAAAATACCCATATAATTTTGCGTTGATTGACTTTCTAATGTTTCAAACTTTTTAATAATAGGCTTTATAGCAAGTTTTATTGCGCCCCATATAAAACCAAAGATAATTCCAAGAGCAGTAATTACAGCTCCGAGTTTAATAATCCATTCAAGATAATTCATCGGTTACAACCTCCCAATCCGCTGCATATTCTTCTGGGTTGTACACTGTATCACGCAAAGAACGATACACAAGGCCGTCCGTGTATATCATACATTCGCCTTTAAAATACATATTGCTTGTATTTGTTGGCTTTATGTATGGTTTAGCCTTTGCGGGGTCAGTAGTGTGCAGTACGCGCCATATAGCCGGCAAATCTGCAGGCGTTGTGTTTGGATGATTCGCCGCGTTATATGGTTGCAAAAGGGCATACACTTGACCATCAGATTCGCAAGGAGAACCAACGGGCCAGCCGGAATAATCTTTAGTATTATCATAGGTTGGTATTTTGGTTTCCTCTGCGATAATAGCCGTTCCGGTCATTTCTGCCGCCCTGCTTCGCAAGTCAAGGGCGTTTGTTTTGCCTTGTTCTTTTATCATAGCTAAAACAAATTCTTTATTCGTCACGCTTCCTGCACCCCCTCTTTATAAGCTGCCGCTAATTCGTCATACACCGAACCACCGGCGGGGATTTCTTCGGCTTTTGCTTCTTCCTCTGTCTCTTCTTCCAAAAGTTCAGCATATCGGTCAGCATCAAAAATTAAGGTGTCGTTTTCCCATTTATGCGCCCTTATTCTTTTGCCTGTCAAGTCAAATTCAGAAAGGTCAATATTGGCCTCAACACCGCCGCCCACCCTTGCGACAGATAATAAATAGTTGTTTTCGTCAAGTGTTAAATATAACATGCTTTCACCCCGTATATTTTTATTGGTTTACACATATAGTTTGATTGACTAATCACGTTCGTTGTTTGATTCAGTTCTGTATAACACCCCTCTTTAAATTCTACATTTTTGCCGTTTGGTATAACATAACGATATACATTATGTTCCGCTTTGTAAGTAACCCCACCATTATAAGAGTCGTATATACGTGTCGTTGTACCATACAAAACACCGCCATTTGCTGGTACAAATGACATAAAAGTTGAATATCTTGTTATCCAAGCACCGCCAATAATGCTTCCAGCTTCAATCAATAAAAATGTGTAATCGTCGGACGCAAGCGTTATGGTTTGTGGTGCAAATTCGGCCTCTTCCGCTGCAGCGTTTTCCCATAATAATTTAATTTGCGTTATACCTGAGATTGGCACACCCGAACGGCGGGGCGTCCCACATTCGCAAGCTATTAAAATTTCGCCGTCTGTTGCTTTGCCATAAGGCGCACACGGAACAAACACGCCCGCGTGGTATTCATAGCCGACCTCGTTTATATCGGATGGGCAGCCGTTACACTCTGCCACCGTTGCATTTTCATATTTTGCGCCCGTTTCGGTGTTGATAACAACGCCGCCCATTGAAAGAAAGTTTTCGCCGTGCGCAATTATTCTGTTTCCGCTTAAAACTAACTGCATTTATTAAACCTCCTTTACTACAAACGCCGTGCCTGTATATCTGAGTTCATAACGTTTTGACGGTTGCAAAATTGTATTGACGGGGACGCCGTTTAGAGTGTTGCTTGTTAGCCCCATTGTGGAAACATTATTGGGGATTTCAATCGTAACCCGTTGCCCTACTGTCCAAGATGTTGGAAATGTGTTTACAACATAGCCCAACGAATAGTCAAATACTTCGTATTCCGATATTGAGAAATCATATACAAAGGTTTGGACACTCTGCTCGCCGTTGTTGGTGAGTAATCTGTAATACTTATATTCGCCCGTTTTAGTTAGTGTAAACTCTGTAAGTGTTGTTGGTGCGCTTGTTCCACTATATAGCGTTGTCCAATTCGACTTATCATTTGACGCCGAAAACGTAAAAGCGAAGTTTGCGACCGCGCTCCCGTGAGATATTCGCAACTTTATTTTTTTGAGCACAATCGGTGTTGAAAATGTTATCACGACTTGCGCGCCACCCGTGTATCCCGTGTCCCAATAGGTGTTACTGTTCCCGTCAAACGCCTTGCCTGTACCCGTATTGCTATTCATAACCGAATTTCCCTCGACAAAATATCCTCCAGAAGTTGCGTCCTTATATCCGTTGCTCTCAATCCACGATGCTGTTGGTATAGGGTTTGCATTAATTGTTCTACTTGTCGCTTTTATTGGGTTTGCCGTTGGCACATAATACCGCCCCGTCAATCGGCTTTGTATAATACTTTCAAACGTTGCCTTATCAAGTGGCGTTCCTTCCTCTGTCGGTTCGTCGGCTCGTGTCATTGTGAAGGTGTCGGGCTGACCATCAACGGGGGTTAGCTTAACCCGCCCCGCGTGTGTAGGTACTCTGTCTTTAAAATCAACTTCTTTCATTTTTTAACCCCCTTTATAATTCGCCTGCGTAAATATCACCGCAATAAAACCGTGATGCAAGCATATTATTTATAAGCGTTTCAACATCAATTAAAATCTTTTCAATGTTGTTTGCCTCTTCAATGTTTAACGCTCCCGTGTCTGCCGGTGTTGGGGGCGTATTTGCGAATTGTGCCATTGCTTCCCGAATGTTTGAAACACATTTTAAATAATGTGTCAAGTCGTCCGCCGTTGGGATGCTCGCAACCGTCCAATTTGTTTTTGCCGTGAATGTATTTTGATATGTTATATATCCCGCGTTTAATAATCTTTCGTGCAGATAATTAAGGGCCTCGCCTACGCGGTTTAAATCGCCTTTGTTATATGCGCCCTTCATATCACCCGCCAACCACTCGGCGCGCTCTGCATCGGTCATATTTAAAAAACCTTTATTCCTTAAATATTCCCACCGGTTAAAATCTGCCCGCGTGCGGTCTGTAATGAGGGTTGAAAAATCAAAACTCATATTGACGCCCCCTATTCATCAAGTAACATTTCTGTGTCACTAACTGTAATATTTGAGGTTGTAACGGTCATTTTAGTAATATGCCCGCTTGCATCACCGCCCCACGGTAAAGCCGCTGTTTGCTTGCTTGCCACTTGCTGACCGCTTAAAACGTGCTTGAAAGAGTATTTATTGCGACGCTGGTAATACGCCATAATGTTATTTGCCAACGCCTGAGCATTTGACAAATTCACCAAATAGCATTTGTCAAACTTCTTCACGTTTTCGGGGTCGCTTGTGACGGTATTCGGGTTGTATGCGTGCTTTGTTTCTGTGTAATACTTATACTTTCTGCCGTTAAATTCAATGCTTTCGTCATTGTCTTCCGGTTCTGAATCACTTATAATATAAGCCGTTACAGTAACCTCTGTTACGGTGTCGCTTGTGGTCACTTTGCCGCCCGTGTATGTTTCTTTTTCGGGTATCTTTTCAGCTGATCCAAACGACGGCGGAAAAATCCGTATTTTATTTGTCCCACTTGTATCAACTACCGCACCCAAAGCAAAGGCAATTTGTTGTAATGCTTCACGTTGTTTTTTGTCCGGCTCTATAAAGCCCCTCAAAGTTGCATCTTTATAAACGGGGTCAATGTCAAACTCATATACACCGCCAAAAACATCGTTTAACACGGTTGTAAGTGGTGTATCTGTCAACCATAAGCCCCCGTTGTATGTCACAAGGTCAAGCAATCCAATGACATCTTTGCAGGAAAAGCTAAAATCAAGCCGTCCTGTCCTTTCGCCCTTGTCAATGAAATATACGCCGATTAAATCCCCGTTGTTGTACGCTTCGACGGGCTGTTTCTTTTGGAAAATATAGTCCACCTCGTCGCGGCTGTGTACGCTTGCGTCAAGTACATTTGTTGGTACGGTGTTTGAAATTAAATCAACCTCATGTATTGCTTTTACTGCTTTTAATTCCGTTGCGTTAAAATCACGCACAACACCAATTAAAATACCCTCTATTTTACACCGTTTGCGGGGCGTGTTTGTTTCGTGAAATTCAAACACAAGTTTGTCAAACGCCTCAACGGTTTTATTAAGCACGAAAAACGGGGTAGTGGGGTAGTATTCCTCTTGTTCCTTGATTGTTTCCCCTTGGTACCAATAAACCGTCAATTTTCGGCAAAAATCAAACGATTCAACGGCAAATTGAATTGTTAGGCCCGTCGATGTGTATTGCTCGGTAAAATCAAGGGTTATTGTCGGGGGCGTTGTAAAAATACAATCGTCCCCGCTTTGTGTATTGCTCCAAAAAGCTATTGGATGCGCGTCCCTTGTTTTGTAACTGTGGGATAAGCCCCACCCGTTCAGCTCACAAGTAGCCAAAGCGGGCGGGTTTACCCCAAAGGGTATTTTTGAAGTATCGGAAAAAGCCGTTTTTTCCGTTGTTGTAACTGTTGCGTCGTTGTCTGCACCAATAGCAACATCTTTATACCTTACCTTTATGCTCATTCGTTACACCTCCGGCGGATTTATAACCGTTTCAATACTTCTAAATTCAACCGTTAAATCATCCCAATGTATAAAGTCCGTTTCGTCCTCTGTGTCAGCGTCCTTTATTTTTGAGATATAATTAACACGTCTTGAGCCTGTTGAATATCTTGCCTCATAGCTTAGCGTCTTTTGTCCGTGTACCACTTCAAGCATTACGCTTTCCCGTACATTGTCAAAGAGATAACTAAACAGATTGTCAAACATTTCGGGGGCTTCGTCATTTGGTGAAAATGTGATTGAATGAGCATATTTAATACCCGCAATGTCTCGTATGTCGCGTTGTCTATATAGTGCCGTTCCGCTGTTGCTTCCCTCAACAATTTCCGGCTTTTCTTCAAGAGCCGACACAAGCACATCATATACAACGCCGTCAATTTTAACTAAATCCATTCATACGCCCCCCTTATGTAAATGAAAGGCTTGTGCCCGTTCTTACTGTTTCGGCATTGCCTAAGTCAATAATAGCCTTTCCAAGTTCGCGCCCGTCAAGAATAAGCGGCACGGTCACTTGTGCGCTCGATCCTCGGCGGTATTCACTTGCAAGGCTATTTATACCCGCTGTCTGCATCCCTACCGCTTGCGCTACCTCAGAAAAGCCCGTATCTCTTACGCCTACACCTTGTGCCATTCGTGATTGTTCAAGGCTCACGGCGGTTTTTATTTTGTCTGTTGTTGCCTTTGCTGCTTTTACAGGAATATCAACTGACTTTTCAAAACCTTTCGGAAAGCCTCGGTTGATATCAACGGCAACTTGCTCAGACCACTTTGACGGTGAATGTTCGTCAAATCCGTCCTTGCCCGTAAACCAACTTTTGATTTTATCAACAACGCCGACAACCTTGGATTTTAACCATGCAACTTTATCATTTATACCGTTCCAAAGCCCCTCTAATAAGTCTTTGCCGATATTCAGCATATCGCTAATATTAAAAGCCTCTTTGATTTTCGTCCAAGTGTCATCAAAGAATTGTTTCACATTTCCCCATATTTCTTTGATACCGTCCCAAGCTGCTTGGAATGTACCGCCAAACCAAGATTTGACAGAAGCAAAAACAAGTTTGATATTGTCCCATACTCCCTCAAAATATTGTTTCCAAGTGTCAACAATGCCCTTTATAGCGTCCCAAGCGTCCGACCAATTACCGCTTAAAACAGATTTTACAACCTCAAAAATGCCCTTTATGGTGTCCCAAATTGCACTAAAATAGCCCGTTACATTGTCCCATACGGCTTGTATTGCTACCCACGCCGTTTCAAACATTCCGCTAAACCATTCTTTTACAACTGAAAATACAACCTTTATATTTTCCCATACCATTGTAAAATACGGTTTCACAAAGTCCCAAACGGCTTTTATTGCTTCCCACGCTTGCGCAAACGCTTGTTTAAGCCACTCAATAACGGGTTCTAAAATCACTTTTATATTTTCCCATAGCTCAATCCAAAAATTACGAAAACCCTCGCAATTGTTCCATAAGAGCATAAAGCCCGCCACAAGTGCAGTAATACCTAAAACAATCCATGTAATAGGAGAAGAAAGCCACGCCGCGTTTGATGCCCATGTTGAGATTGTCTGTTTAATTGTTGCCGCGTTCAGCAAAATTAAGGCCGTTGTGATGCCCGCTAAAATAGTCGCAACAACATTTCCATTGTCAAGCATCCATTGCAGGGCGTTAGCTTTAAAATTTGTCCATGCTGTCATTACAGGCTCAATAGCTTCGCCAAGTCTTGCTTGTGCTTGCTCCATGTTATTTGTTGCATCCCGTGCCGCTTGTGTGCCTGCGGTCAATTCGTTGTATTCTTCCGCTGCCGCCGCGTATTCCCCGTTGAGTGTTTCAGTAATAAGTGTTGCTCTTTCTTGCTCACTGTTACAAGCTGCCAATTTTTTATTAAATTCATCCTCGCTTATACCCGCCCAAGTGAGTGCGTCTGCAAGCGGTCCGGTGACGGCTCCGACTTTGGCTGTTTCGTTAGCCGCCTCTGTCAATCCCTCAATCGGCAAGCTATCACCAAACTTAGCCGTTACGCCTGCCGCAATGGTTGACCACTTTGCAACCTCTTCTTCGTTCTTTGTAAGCTCTGCAAGGTGGTTTACGGCCTCAACACTTCGATCGCTTTCACCAAGTATTTTATAAAAGCCGTCATAGGCTTTTTGTGCCGTTTCGGTGCTATGCCCCGCCGTTGTAAATGCTGTGTCAAGTTTCGCCATGTCCTCGCGGTATTCCCTTGTTTCATCCGCAAGAGCGGCAATGTTGCCAATTGTTTCTATAATGTTGTCTTTTAGATTTGTTAAAGCGTCCGCAACAAAAGTTCCTACTGCAACATCTGCCGCATCAAAATCTTTGCCAACATTGTCTGCACTATCGCCCAGCTTATCAAGTCCGCCCGCTGCATCTTCTGCCAAATCGTCCACGCCGTCAATTTTCTTTTTTACGTCGCTATCGTCGCCGGTAATATCAATTCTTACGCTACCGTCTGCCATAATGTCACCCCCTCATTTCATTGCTTCTTTTTGCTACATAGTCAAGCATTTGTTTGTTTCTTTGTTCAAGCGTCATTTTTCCGCCTTTTTCCGTGGCCTTTATCTCTATTTGTTTGCGTATGGTTGCGATCCGCTTTTTTTCCTTTTTCGGCAATCCATTTAAATCGCAAGTACGATAATAAATGCGCATTTTAAAATTGCTATCCTCAGGCAACCCAAATAAAAGGCTGCGGAATGTCCACCAATGCAAACGGTCTTGTGATAAATCAATATTGTAATACCGCCAAAAATCGGCGTATATGCTTTCACTATCAACATTAAAGGAATATGTTGACTTGCTTTTTTTTGGTGCGTTTTCCTCTGTTTTTTCGCCCATACGCAAGAAATATAAAACCGCCTCAACAGCTCCGGTTATGTCGCGTGGTGTGCCATTTGGAAAAAACGGGGCAAAGAGTTTATAAAAATTTTCTTCGCCATCTTCAACCATAATGTAAAACGATATACCGGCTCTAAAGTCGGTTTCTATGTCAAATGTACTTGAACCAACCTTAACGCTTGACGGTAACAAATCTGTTAAAATATTCATCGTCTTGCGCCTTTGTTTGCTCTGCGTGTTTCTCTATTGGGTAAATGTGCGGTCTTTTTTAATTCTTCAAATTCTGCCGCGTATTGCGTGTTAAATTCGGTTGTAATGTAATTGACCACGCTTAACGCTTCGATTGCGCCCGCGTGCTTAAAACGTGACATAATATTATCCGCTGCACCTTCGCCCAATACTTTGTCTATTGCATCCATGACATTGTTGTAAAATTCGTCAATATCTTCTATGCCTACAAAAGTCTCCGGCAAAACCTTGTTGCTAAATGCTTTGTCTAACAGATCCGCCGTTTGTTCGTTCAAGGGCAAATTATATTTGAACTCGCCAAATTTCAATTCGCACGAACAATCTTTATATATAAACTCTGCCATTTTTTTCACTCCTTAAAAAAATAACGGGGGCTTAATGCCCCCGCTTTGTTTTTATTTACTCTGCCAACGCGGAATAATTAAACTCTGCGGGTGCTGCACCGCTTTTCTTGAGTTCGACATCAAACTCCGCACTATTGCCAGCCTCACCGCTACCGTCTGAATTGACAATAATAGTACATTCGCCACTCTCGCCCTTGCCTGTAAGGATATTAAAATACACATACTTTCTTACAACATTTGAGCCTGTACCATATTTAATTTTATGTGACAAAACAAAGTCCTGAAAAGTATCGCCGTTGTATACATCACCCGAAACAGAAAAAGAACGCTGATTGCCTGTTTTCATCGTGCTTTGGCCTGCACGGATATAGGTTTTATCCTGTGTAATTGGGTTTAAGTTGCTGTCAAGCCCTGTTACACCAAGCTGAACAACCGCAAAATCACTCGCTTTTGTAAAGTCGGTTGCGGGCGTTTCGCCGCAATCTACAGCAAGCACATAATCGTCATTTGTTGACCAACCCTCATAATCGGGATTAATCTCAGCATTTGCCATAAGTTCCGATAATAGCATTATTAAACACTCCTTTTTTGATAATATTCTAATCTCATTTGGATTTGGTAACGTGCTTTCCCGTCCTCGGTTACGATAAACGGGTAAGCCGTTGAAGTAACAACAATTTTTTGAGCTGTCCGCCCCTTATCCATTGCAGGAAGTTCACGGGCGCGGGCTTTGCTTTCCACCCATTCCGTCAAGTCCTCAAAAAACTGCAAATTACTTAAATTTTGTTTTATGTTTTGCTCATAATAACGGCGGGAAGAAACAGCAAATTGAAATTGCCTTATCGTTCCGCCGTCTTTATACCGTTTCAATATTTCCTCACAAGGTATTGTGTCAACGGAATAGGCTTCCGCGTCCTCGTCTAAAAAATCAACATCAAGCCGACCTGACAGCCCGCTATATGTTTTAAGCCATTCTTGAATACATTGCATAACTGTCATAGTTAGCCCCCTCTTTTAATATAAGCATCAAGGCTTTTTTCAAGGTCTTTCGACTTATCCGCAAGCATTCGCTTTTCCCACCGCGGGCCGCGCATTGGTGCGCCGTGGTATGTTAGCTTTTTGCCCGTGTATTGTTTGGGTGCTCTGCCTGCCATAACCTCGCCGTAATACTGATAATGCGCGTATGGTTGCGTGTAAACGATATACGACCCGTCCGCTGCAATGGTAGCGTTGTTTTTTAACAGCTCCTGTTGCATAGGAACATAAGGATCACAATAATTCTTTACTTGTGATGCAAGATATTTTCTCGCCCCCGTATCACTACCAAGCCCCCGTGCTTTTAAAATTTCGGCCGTGGGTATATCAACCTTAACTTTTACGCTCATTGTCCGCTAAGTCTCCAATGTGCTAAGTTCCCGCGCCGGTTGTCGCTTATTGCAGTAATACGGAAATAAACCATATTTTTTAGGTCTGCAGGCTTTTCAATGTCCTCGGCTATTCCTTTTACCACATAATCACCCAAAGCAGGCACAACACCCGAAAAATCGCTAAATACACGCACCTCAAAAGTATTAACGGGCTTTGCTCCGTCAGCTGATGTTGAAATGGTAACTTTAGAGAACCAAGACGCATTATTGACCGTATGACAAGTATAGGTGTCGTTATCGTCTTTTATATGGTGTACAAGGGTTATTGTCTCGGTACAACCTATAACGCCCCCGCTTTTCTGCGTTGTCGCAATTGATATAGGCTGACCGTCCGCACCCGTCAAGTCAAAAGTATCAATTTGACCGTTTACGGGCGTGAGCTTTATTCTACTCATACAAACACCCCCTAAATGCCAACATATAAAAGATTGGTATTACACAAAAAGACTTCCGCGACAGAATAAATTCGTTGTGTGGCGGATTTGACAACCGCGCTTGTGGCATAAGAACGGCTTACACCGTCATTGCTCTCAGCCGTAACAATGCCGCCTTGTTCCTGTCTTCCTAACTCGTCAATTATTGCACATTCCGCCATTTTTACAGCGTCAAGCACTCGCCCTGTTGCTGTTCCTGCTCTGCCGTTTGTGATACGGTTTATATGAGCTGTAGCAAGGACGGAAAGGCGGTTATATTCCGCCTCTGTCAATGCTCCATTGTAAGTTCCGGTATAAAATGCATAATCCGCATACATTATTTATCACCCGACTTTTTAGGCGGCTTGGAAGGTGTAAAGGTTGCCGTTTTGACAACCTCATAACCTTTCGCCTTATATTCGGGTAACTGCTTTTCTGCAATGTTTCGTGTAATAGAACCATTAGAAATAAGCATTTTATTTTACCCCCGTTTCTTATTCGCCCTTATGAACATATACGCCATTTTTCTTATTTTCATATACAAAGCAATCGTGGAAAAGACGGTACATAAATGACCAAGCATCTTTTCTTTGGTTGGTATCAGGGTCAATCGTCTTAGCATTTGCAAGCTGAATAGCCTGCACAACTGCCGACTTAGACAACATAATAAAGTTAATGTCTTTTGCGCCTACTCCCTTTGTGTAGCCCCAAGCATTCTCACCACTATTAAGAGTAATAGCGGTGTAAAATCTCTTTGAGGGTACATAAATAATAGGCATATCGTTATAGCCTTTAAGTACACGGCTAATTGTGCCATCGCTGCCCCATTCGCGAGCGATAGCCCCCGCAAGACCTTTTTTGAGGTTTGTGTTGACAAAAAGCACTCTATCGTCAGGAACTTCGTTGTCATCAAGGAAAGATGATGCTGTGTCAATAGCGTCAAGAATAGCCGTGCCTTCTGTAATCGTTGCCGATGTGCCGCCAACGCCCTCGGTGCTTGCATACTTAGCAAATCTATATGCGTCAAGCTCCGGAGCAACACCACCTTTTACAAACTGACCTGTAACCGCACCAAATGCGCGGCCAAGAGCCTGCATATCGTCAATGCGGTCAACGTCAATTCTTACGCCTCTGTCTTCAGTAAGTTTGAGGGTTTCCCATTCAACAGTTGCTGTTGTTTCGGGATAGCCGTTTGTCTTTGAATAATCACCCAGCCCCGCTGTGTCAACTTTCATAATCTTTACAGCTCCGGCTTCGTTAAAGTCAACATCTTTTGGCGTGTCAAGTACAGCTGTTGTGCTGCCTTTTCTGTATACCTCGTCAATGATAGGTAAAAATTTTTCTGCATAGTTAATTGCCATAATAAATTTCACTCCTTCTTAATTTTCTAATCCCGCTGCCGTTCTTACAGCGCTCATGAATGGGTCAGAACCACCGCCACCGCCGTGACCGCCACCCGTGTTAATAACGGTTGGGCCGCCTTTTGGGTCGGGGTCTGTCTTTGTCTCAGTATCGAACAAATAGCCGTCCGATTCTTTTAATTTGTCAAGTTGCTCCGATAAGCCCAAAAGGTTGTCGCCGTCCATTTTGATAACTGACATATCAAGAGCCGCTTTTGCAAGTTTCGGATTTTTCGCCTTTGCCTCAACCAACGCCATATTTACCGCGCTGTCAAGTTTAACCGCCGCAATGTCGGTGTTGTATTTCGTTTCCCAATCGGATGCATCCTGTTTTAATTTGTCAACGTCTACACCGTCAAACTTTGCAACAATCTCACGCAAGCCTTTAATGGTATCGTTAGCCGTTCCAAGCTCTGCAACCTTATCGTCATATTTGCGCTTATCAACATGGCCACCCGCCACAAGGTTCGCAAGTTTGATTTCTTTGTTGTCTTTCAGCTTTTCTTCTAACTGTTCCCATGTCAAGGCCTCTGTTCCGAAAAGTGCTTTTAATGCTT